>NZ_JAAHGM010000040.1:0-64060 GCF_010692625.1 Okeania sp. SIO2C2 | reverse complement strand
TTTAGTATTAGCAATACCCCAGATTGGTCGCAACCGGAAGAAACAGTGAGATTGGAATTACAAGAAGTAATTAAAAGTCTAGTGACTCATCCAGATAGAGGTAAGATGACTCTATTAATAGATAACAGCAATATTACTGCTGAAGATGCAGATTTAATTTTATCTAGCGTGGCGATGAATTTGTTAATGGAGGAAGATTTAGAGGTGTAATATAAAATCCGGATAATTACTATAGCTTGCGTCATTGCGACTGGAACGGAGTGGAAGGAAGCAATCTCCGCGCATCCCTGAGATTGCTTCCTATCGTCGCTGCGGACGACTCTTCAACCGGATTCAAGATAAATTGGAACATGAGAATAAGGAAGCGATAATGCTGCGCATCACTACCGTGAACGCTCAAGCTAAAGCTGAGAAAATTGCATTATTCAACTAGATAACTAAAAATCAAAATAAAAATTAGACATCTCCGAAAAAGATATAAACTTTTTGTCAGAGTAGGGAACGGGGAACAGGGAACAGGGAACAGGGAACAGGTAAGATATTTTTAGGAAAAAGGCACGAAAAATGATTTTGTGAGGAACTTTTACAACTATAGATCATGCTAAATAAAGGGCAGTTTTATTTTATGGAGATGTCTATTGATTATGACAACCAGTATAGCTACTGAAAAATTCTATAGTCAAACCAGTTTTTCTGGTTCAGTTTATTTTTATCTATCCCACGAAGAAGCTTATGAGCATTTAATGATTAATATAGCTGATGGCTTGAAACTATTAAGAGTACCATTTTATGCTAATTTCAATTATTGGAAAACAGGATTAGATTCAGAATCATATCTTTTTAATTATGACTCTAGTGTCAATCATTGGGATTGTTCAGTTGTAGTTTTAAGTAATCACTGGTTTGAAAATCATCAAAGGATACCTGAAGATTTTTTCGACTCGAAAAGAAAATATTTTACTGTTTATTTAGATGATACAGATGGTCATAGTCTCCTATTATATGACCTAAATCCTACTTTAATGAACAATTTTGATATTGTTTTAAGAACGGGTTGTAATAATTTTGTTCAACATCCGAATAATTTATACCCTTGGTTTTTTGGTATCTCTAATCTGATTTTAAAATCGACTCAACAAGTTAGCAAATTTGAGCAACGAAGACCTAAATTACTAATTAATTATAGAGTCAAACATGACACATTATTATTATTTGGTATAGATGCTTCGCTGGAGATTCCAGGAATACAAAGAACAGATTATATAAAAGATGATAAATGGGTAGAATACACTGTAAATTTTCCCCTAAGAAAAATTGCTGACGAACGTTTTTACCCTGTAATAAAAAATATTCTCAAACTTGACTTTTCTAGTGAAAATTTTGATACTTCACCAGAAGATAATTATCACTATTTGTTATGGCAGCAAACTGGTCAACGTCATCATCCTTTATATTATCAAAGACTAACTAAATCTCTTGCTTGTGCAGCTTTTGGAGGTTGCATTGTTCCAGATAACAACGGTCAAAACTTTCATGCTGAATGGTGGGATAGTTGGAGATTTTGGGAGTCCTTAGCTGCTGGATGTGTGACTTTTCATATTGATTTTGATAAGTATGGTGTTAATTTACCAGTAATGCCAGAAAATTGGAAACACTATATCGGTATTGACTTAGATAATATACAAGCAACGGTCGATCGCCTTGTGGAGGAACCAGAAATTTTAGAAAGCATATCTATTGTAGGTAGAAAGTGGGCAATTGAAAATTATTCACCTGTTCCTACCGCTTTGCGTTTTCTGGAAATAGTCAGCGACAAGCAAAACACCAAAACTAGAGGGGAAATTCTAGAAAACTTTGTTACCCAGAGATTGCCTTTTTCCCTAACAGAAATCAATTTAATTATTTTCCCAGACTGGTCGCAAACAGAAGAAACAGTGGGATTAGAATTACAAGCAGTAATTAAAAATCTGGTGAATCATCCAGATAGAGGTAAGATGACTTTATTAATAGATAACAGTAATATTTCTGCTGAAGATGTAGATTTAATTTTATCCAGCGTGGTGATGAAATTGTTAATGGAGTCAGAATTAGAGGTAGATGAGGGAGCAGAAATTGTTTTAGTTGGAGAGTTGAGTCAAATACAATGGTCAACTTTAATTCCTCAACTGCAAGGTCGGATTAAATTGGATAATGAGAATGGGGAGGCGATCGCTCAGGTTAAAGCAGATAATATTCCCCTAATTGAATTATCAAATTTCTCAGATAAAACCTCAAATAAAATTGATTGATGACTAGATTTTTTCACGACCAATTTGCCAAACAATATTTAGAAGAATTACTATCAACTATTGGAGAAGTTAAAGCACCCCGTGAAGTTCGAGGAGAAACACGACAAATAGATGTTTGGTTTTCACCTAGATCGCAACTTCAAGGAAACCTAGAAGCACTTGGATTATTGGGGCGTTTTGCTACAATACCAGCTCTATTTGAACCATTCCGGAATCCAGCAACGCCGGATGAAATTATTAATTGTATGCTTAAGTTGTGGGAAGTTCGTGGAGAATTGCAACGTGAAGCTAAACGTAAGCAGACTCAACTAAGGTCGGCAGATTATCCCAAGTTGTGGATACTAACCCCTACAGCTTCCCAAACAATATTAAGTGGATTTGGTGCTATTTCAGATGAACAAAACTGGTTGCCAGGAATCTATTTTATGGCTGACTATTTAAGGACAGCAATAGTAGTAATTCATCAGTTACCTTGTACCCCAGAAACTCTCTGGCTGAGAATTTTGGGTAGAGGAAGAGTTCAATCAACAGCAATTGATGAATTAGAAGCATTGCCAGCGGATAATTTGTTTCGTTCAAATGCGCTATTGTTATTAGCAGATTTGCTAAGTAATATAGAAGTAAATCAAAATTTAGAATCAGAAGATAGGGAGTTAATTATGCGATTATCACCACTTTTTTCACAAAGATTAGAAGAGGCTACAAAACAAGGTATGCAACAAGGTATGCAACAAGGTATACGAGAAGAACGCCGAGAACAAATAGAAAATATTCTCAAAGTTCGTTTTGGTACAATAGATAACCAACTAGAGGCAATAATTGAGCCATCACTTTCTCTTTTACCTGCTGAGTTAGTACCTTTGTTATTGCAATTATCTCGTGATGAATTGTTAGCTAGATTTGTTGGGCAAAATGGTACTCAAAATTGAGTAGTTTAATCCTGAGCTTGAGGAAGAAAAACCAAGCTACACAATTTGAAATATTGCTTTTACCTTATTCGTGGTTGACTAGCAGCCACAATTTGTTCTACAGTCAACTCTAGTTCTGGGAAAGTAGGGGAAATAATCCGATCCTTTCCCCGAAATGCCTGACTCTGATATTCGCCGTTAATAAGTTGATAAACAAAAACTGTGGGCACTTTAGAACGACCTAAATAAGACCGAGAAGCGATCGCTAAATAATCCACTATCCAATACTCGGAAATTCCCAAACCCTTGTACTCGTCAAATTTGTCAACATAGTCATCCTCCCAGTTAGTTGAGGTTACCTCCACTGCTAACCTCAAAGGTTCCCGAAACCCCTGGTATGTGTAAAGATATCTATCCCAAATCTCCCCATCCACTACAGAAACGTCGGGAATTCGCCCTTGTTCTTGCCCTTCTTTTGTTACAGTTTTTACCAATGCAGTGCGTGTCACTACTAAATCCAAATTTAGCCGTTCGATTTCGCGGTCAATATTTCTCTGGATTAAATTCGCAACGTTTTCATGGGCACCAATGGGTCGCATTTCTCTGATTTCTCCATCCACAAGTTCGTAAATAACCCCATCTTCTGGGTATTGGTCGATAAATTGGTCAAAAGTTAGTCTAGTTTTAGTTATATTCATAGCGATCGCTCTTTTATCAATAACAGTCACTATAGTTTAATAGCGATGATTTGCAAAAAACATTCTGGGTTTGTACTACTTTCAGTCATAGGATGACTTTAGCTACATTTTAACTAACCTGATCAACTTCCCCCCTCAATATACTTCTGCCACATTTGCTCGTAAGCGTTTTCCATCTCACGAGTAAATTGTTTGGCATTCCACAATGGAGCGGTTTGCCTCGACTTTCTCAATTTCCAGGATATTTCCTGACGTAATTTTTCATCTTTCCCTAACCTAATTCCCCACTCTACATATTCTTCATCACTCCATGCAATACCTTCAGTGATGCCAGCATTCATCATCATGGTGTAACTGTTGCGTGCTGCAAATTGTTGACCAACCCGCGTTACCATGGGAATACACATCCATAAAGTTTCTAATGTTGTTGTTGCACCGTTGTAGGGATAAGTATCTAAAACAATATCTGCAATACCTAGATTTGCTCGGTGAATTTCTTCTAGAGCGACTTCTTCTATAGGAATCAGGCGATCGCTACTAATACCTTCTGATTCAGCAATGTCTATCAGCAATTCTGATAAAATGTCTGAGTCACTAAATTTTTTATACAAGAAGTAACTATTGGAAACTTCTTTGAGGATTTTCATTTGCAGTCTTACCGTATCGGGGTTGCACTTATAACTTCTCTGAGCAGTAAAATAAACCACTGCATCATTGGGAATTCCTAAATCTTGTCGTTTCAGACTGGGTACGTCTACTTCAAAACCATCCACCGCAACATAAGTTTGAGGTAGTCGCCAAATTTTATGGGGGTAATAATCTTGAGCGTTTTCTGGCAAGACATAGGGATCGGCAATATAGTAATCAATTGTTGGTATTCCTGAGGCACCCCATCCTAACCATGTTGCTTGAATAGGTGCTGCTTTCATTGCCATAATTGAACAACTATTAATTAATGTCATGCTATCTAAATCAATTAAGATATCTATTTCATCTTCATAAATATCTTCTGCTACTTCTGTACTGACAATACTATAGATATGAGTTTTAGTCGCTTGATTAGCGTACCACTGTTGCAGATGATCGTTTCGGTGTTGCGCTCCTAGCATATAGGAATAAATTTCGTATTGATCTCGATTGTGATACTTAAATAACCATCGGGCAATCCATCCGACAGAATGTCTTCTTAAACAGTGGGATAAATATCCTATTCTCAGAGGTTTTGTTTGTGAACTGACATTATTTTTCTTGTTTAACTTCTGACTGTATTTGTTTGTTTGCTTCTGACAAGCTATTTCTAAATTTAACTGACAAATTTGTGATAACTGAGTACGAATTTTGAGATTTTTTTCTGGGGAGTCTCTAATGTATGGAAAGATATAACCCATATTATACAAACGCATGGAAACTGTACCTAGTTTTTGTGGAGGTTCTGCTGCTAGAGTTTGTATTAGAGACTCTTGTCGGTCTAATGTTTCTTTAACTTTTTGATCTGCACCTCTTGAGGTTATTAAAGCTCGACAAACCTGGAAATGAGAGATTACTTTTTCGTGTATATCTGTAGATAAAGAATAGGATTTTTCTGCATATTCAATTGCCAAAGCATAGTCTGTTAACTCTACAGAAAACTGTGCCATAGTTCTTAATAGCTCTCTGTTCTCTGGGGCAATCTTTAATAAAAATTCTGTGTATTTTCTAGCAAATCCTACTGAGGCGAAAGAATATGCAATTTGATATATAGGTGGAATTAGAGAGTTGATAAGATTAGTTCGATTTTCTATTCGAGGAATGGCAACTGAGGCAAATTCTATGGATGATAAACTTTTAGGGTCATCAACTAATAGCTTTTTTAATATATGCAGCAATAAATTTTGCTCAAAGTCTATAGTTGTATTATTTTCTAATAGCTCAATTATTCCATACTCCTTTAGTTGTTCTCCTGTATAGTTTTTGAGAACAATAGATAAATCAATTAACTGTAATAAATTATTAATATCAGTGGGGTAAATTTCCCGAATGTGTTGTCTGATGACCCAAGCTACAGAATAATCTTCTGTTAATGCTCGTCTATTTGCTTCTATTGCTAATACTTCTACTAATTCTGCTGTCCACAACTCAACCTCTTCTGTTTCTCCATCTGCCATACCTAATAGCCAAGTTGTTTGTGCTTCCTCTTCTTGTCCTTCCAACAGTAATATTAATCCCAATTGCCAATAGTATGACTTATTTTGGGGATGTGCGGTTATGGCTTTTTCATAAAGGTTAATAGCTTTGGTATAGTTACTATTAACTAAACATTGATTAGCTTGTTGTTGCCAATTATCAGGCAATTCATCAGAAATCATCAGAACATAAATTAATAATTTACAAAATAAATAGGTAGCGCATACTACGCTACCTTTAAGTTTTGTGGTTTAAACGCTAAAGTTATAGAGGTGTTTCATAGCCTGTCTTTTCACATTCAGCAGCATAAGTTGGCTCACCTATCTCTGCATTCTCTCCCTCACAAAGAATTGTCTGGGAAGTTAATGCTCCATTTGCGTCTATCAGATATACCATTCCTGCATATCCTCTGAGACCAGCAGCACTATCCGCTGTCCAAGCTGCAACAGCTGCTTCACCGTCAACTTCTTTGCCCTCAGCAGCAGTAATATCATAGGTATAGTTACTTGTAGCAGTTTTAATACCTAAACCGAGCTTTCCTATGTTCTCAGCAATATCGCCAGTGAGAAATTTACCTTCCTCCGCATAATAAGCTTGCTGACCCTTATTAATAGAAGCCAAATACTGCTTCGCCTCAGACTGCTTCGCCTTATTAGCTTGGTTTAAGAAAGAAGGCAACGCAATAGCAGACAAAATACCAATAATAATGATAACCACCAACAATTCAATCAGAGTAAAACCCTCTTCCTTTCTCTTCTTAGCAACGTGCTGTAAGAACTTAGCCTTAAATTCAGTTTTCATGTTTTCTCCTATAAAAATTGGACAAATAAAATTTATCTCCTGAATCTAACTTACCCACCTTGGCAAAAATTCATATCATCCCCCAGGAAATTTTTTTTTCAGAGACATCTAACGAGCCAACTTATCAAGAGAGTATTAAAGAAAGCCAGGTTTGTCATTGCGAGGCGAGGTAGATTAACTATTGTCGATTTGCTAATATTTATTCACATAAATTCATATACATTGATATAGTTGCATAGATTGTGCTATAATTGTCCTTAGAGAGAGTAGTTTGTGGTGCAAAACCAGGCCACTATGTAACCGCTATCCTGATAAGTTATCTCTAGCATGGTCAAGTAATTAAAACCTCTGTTTAGCCGATAACCAAGGCGACGTAAGTGCTTAAAAGCGTCTACAGGTTTTCTTGTAGACATTGGGAGATACCCCCTCAGCAGGTCTTGCTTGCTGTGCATTGTTAACAAATGTTAGCAAAATTGTATCGGTAGTCATTGAGACCGAAATGGAGTCCAAAATAAATTCGATCCCCCCTTAGTCCCCCCTTAAGAAGGGGGGAAACTTAAAGCCCCCCTTATCAAGGGGGGTTGGGGGGATCTAGCACTCCAAAAGCACATAAAGAAAAGGATCTAGAGTATCCAATAATTCCCTAACCTCCTCCCAACACCTCTCCTGACTCACTGCTTCTAAAGTAATCGGGTCTAATGGCCTAATCTTGACCAACCGTTCTACCAAAGATTCTACAGTACAAACCCCGTCCCACAGAGGCAGCAAACAAACAGCCATACTACTATCTATATGAATAGGTGTTAAACTGGGCAACTTGACATAATTACTAATCTCAAAAGGTTTATGGTTATTGATACAGTTAATCAAATCCTCCCTAGCTTGAGAATTTCGTAACTGAGGATGTAGTTGTACCTTAGCCTTTTGCCAGTCAGAGTCTGTCCATTCGGAAACTGGCACAAAAGATTGACTTTGTTGGGGATGACCACACCAAAAGTCCAACAAACGGTGCATGGGTTGTAAAAGTTCAAATAAATGTAGTCGTTCCTCCAAAGAAATTTCAGGTAAACTCATGGCTAAAAAAGCTGGCAAATCATCTTCATTTTTAAACAAATCCATTATTTCCCACTGTCGCCATTTCACCATATTAATAAATTCTAGATCGGCACTTTTCAAAGCAGCAAAAACTTCTGGAATTGTATAACCTTTATCTCCCAGTAATAAATAATTACTCAGCATCCATTCTTCATTTTTTGCCCTTTCGGGTTTCCAAATTTGCCGTTTCAGAATAATTGAATCTTTCAAAGTATCCAAAGTTTCTCGTGCTAGTTCCATTTCCATTTCTCCAGGATTTTCATTCATTAATCCCATCATTTGAAAAACTTCTTGCACCTGAAAATAGTTATGGCGTTGGAGGGAACTATGGAGATTTGTTCTAATAATTCCATCAGGTTTTAAAACAGATTTCATTCCCTGTAAACCAGCAACTATATCTGGTAATAAATACAGCACTTCATCACAATTAATATAGTCAAACTCTAAACCTAAACTTGGCAATTCTTCTATAAGCAATACATGAAATTCGGCATTATCAAAACCATGATATTTGAGACGTTGCCGAGCTAATTCTACAGATTTTTCCGAAATATCAATGCCGACTATTTTTGCCTCTGGATTTGCTTCTGCTAAGACTAATGCTTTATAACCACTGCCACATCCCGCATCTAAAATAACCTTATTTTCAGTTCCTATAACTTTTTTATTTCTCAGATAATATGGTGTGACAAGATTATGAATAAAAAGTGATTCATAGTCATCTTTAGGAGATTTTTCAACAGGTATTCTGGGATAAGTTACAAAATCAAATTGTTGACGAATTTTTGCTTGTAGTTCTGATTCTTGATAGTTCATAATTGTTTGATTGGTAGTGCTGAGTTAGAAGAATAGTTAGGGATTGCTGATTAAATATAAAAGCATTGACATATAAATACTTTAGCCTTTTTGGGAACGAAAAAAGTGCCCCTGTTTCAGCTCTTCACGCTCATGCATGGAGCGTATTTTAGGCACATAGTTGGGCAGAAAAATCATTCTTACAAAACGCCCGCTCCTACTTCCTCGCTCCCGATCCATTTCTCCTGTATCCAGTATAGCTATCTCCTGTCTCCTACCCCTACTAAAATACTTTTTCAGCAAACCCTAGTTATTCATATCTATCCCCCTAAATCCCCCTGAGAAAGGGGGACTTAATAGTTATAAATGTTTATCTGAAAATAGGGGGACTTGAAAATAAAAAGCTTACTTAATTAAACTGAAAAGGCATTGCTGAATTAAGGTATGAAAGTAGGTTGATAGGGAACACTTAACTGGGAACACCGGATCTGGGAAAAGTTAATATTAACAAGTAGTTCAAACCATCCAAAATAAAAAATCCCAAATACAAAATTATCAAATCATACCCAGAATCAGCAACGCCCTGAAAATTGTATAGTTATAATTTAAGTAAATGTTGATTGAGATAGTGGCTACACAAAATCAAGTCAAAATTTATCCGGCGGTTTGGAGAGCAAATCTCTACAGAGTATTAGGAAAAGTTCCCCCATTTTTAAGGCGGTTAGGGGGGATTTAATTCTACATTTTGCAAAATATTTAATCCTTAATTATAACATCGTAATATGAATAATAAAATAATCTTCATTCTCAAAGTCCTAATTCTCTCTGCTGGACTTTCCCTCTCGATCAAATATGCTGGCCCCTACCTTTCCATTTCCTCCACAGCAACCAATGCCATCATTGCTGTACTCACACCTCCAATAGTTGTAGGGATATTATTGGGATGGCGACTTTGGGGACAAGTTCAGAATGTGGAATAAAGGGTAAAGAAAGTGGGTTTTTAGGTGATTTCAGAGAAATTTGAGAAAAGTAAGAAAACTTGATGACTAGATTCCTTTATGACCAATTTGCTAAACAATATTTAGAAGAATTACTATCAATTATTGGCGAAGTAAAAGCACCCCGTGAAGTGCGGGGAGAAGCTAGGCAAATAGATGTCTGGTTTTCACCACAACCACAACTTCAAGGAAACCTAAAAGTATTAGGATTATTAGGTCGTTTTGCCACAACAACTGCTTTATTTGAACCTTACCGAAATCCTGTAACCCCTAATGAAATTTGTAGTTGTTTGCTGAAATTACTGGAAGTTAGGGGAGAATTTCAAAGAGAAGCGAACCGCAATAATAGCCGTATTTATGAAGATGATTATCCGAAATTATGGATACTTACTCCTACTGCTTCTCAACCTATATTAAATGGATTTGGTGCTAGTTCAGATGAAGAAAATTGGCTGAGAGGAATTTATTTTTTACCGGAATATTTACGCACGGCAATAGTAGTAATTCATCAGTTACCACGAATTCCAGAAACAATGTGGCTGAGAATATTAGGTAGGGGAAAAGTACAGTCTCAAGCTATAGATGAGTTAGAAGCATTACCTCAGGATAATCCTCAGCGTGAAAATGCTTTATTGTTGTTATCTGATTTGCTAAGTAATATAGAAGTAAATCCAGATATAGATTCAGAAGATCGGGAGTTAATTATGAGATTATCACCACTTTTTTCCCAACGTTTAGAGGAGGCAACTCAGTCAGGTATACAACAAGGTATACAACAAGGAGTACAACAAGGACATAGAGAAGTGATTGAAAATTTGCTTGTGTTTCGTTTTGGGCAATTAGATCGGGAACTGGAGGTAATTATTCAGCGGTTACAATCTCTATCTCTACCAGAATTAATGCCTTTACTATTACAATTGTCCCGTGATGAATTGTTAGCTAGATTTGGAGGTGAAAATTAATCAAATTATCACCACTTTTTCCCAAGGTTTAGAGGAGGCAACTCAGTCGGGTATACAACAAGGATTTCAACAAGGAGTAAAGTAAGCACAACGGGAATTTATAGAAAGTTTTTTAATATTTAAGTTCGGCACATTGGATGAAAAGCTAGAGTTCAACAATTAATAATTACAGTAGTTTCCGAAGTTATGAGGTACAGTTAGAAATAGGAATTTGATGATATAGCTATGAAGTCATATCCAATAGAACTGCGAGAAAAAATAGTTGATGCACACTTGAAACAAAAAATATCAATTCGTCAGGTGGCTATCACATTTTCTGTTGCTAAAAGCTTAGTGCAAAAACTGGTAAAACAACACAAAACAGATGGAAATTTAGAACCATTAAAACCTGGGAAACCAAGATTTAGTCATCTGACAAATGCAGATTTAGATTTAAAACAATTGGTATCAGAACATCCAGATGCAACTCTAGAATAATTATGTGAATTATTTGGATAAAAACAGGAAATTTGGTAAGTCGTACTGCCATATTTCGAGCTTGACAAAAACTGGGATTAAGCCGTAAAAAAACACTTCGTAGTAGCCAAGCGGGGACAGAAAGAGTTCAAAAATTAAGAGCAGAATATGGGGAAAAAGTGAAAGATATAGACCCAGAAAATTTAGTTTTTATAGATGAAACAGGTGTAATGCTTGGTTTAACAAGAACTCATGCCGGTTCAAACAAGGGAACTAGAGTATATGAAATGAAGCCATTTTATCGAGGTCAAAAAGTCACAGTAATTGGTGCAATAAGTGTTAAAGAAGTAGTAGGGTTAATGACAATAAATAATTCCATGGATAGCAAAGCATTCAAAGTATTTATTGAACATTTTTTACTACCAGAACTATGGCCAGGGGCGGTAGTTGTGCTCGATAATTTACCTGCACATAAACTAGCATCAATTGAACAAATGATTAAATCTGTAGGAGCTAAAGTTCTAAATTTATCTCCATACTAACCGGATTTTAATCCCATTGAATTATGGTGGTCACAATTAAAATCTTTTTTACGGAGCTGTTCTCCAACTACAGCAAAAATGGTTGATAGAATCATCTCTGTGGCAATTAACTTAATGAATCCTCAACATTTAAAAAACTGGTTTGCTAAGTGCTGTTACTGTACCTCATAACAACGGAAAGCGCTGTAATAATTAATTATTAATTATTAATTATTAATTATTACCTCTCCTTGAAAAGAAGAGGATTGACTAATCATGAAAATTTTTTCTCTCTTGGTCGATTGGAGGACAGCGAGGAGACCCGTTCTTACAGACCCGCTCCGAAGTACGCCATCCCCCCCTTCGGGAAGCTCCGAAGAGAGAACTCCGTTCCGCTGTCGCGAACGACCGCTTGTTTCTCCTTTAAAGGAGAGGATTTTTACCTTAATTATTCGGTAATAATCTCACAAATGATAGATTTTTCTGCTGTAGATTTAGCCAGATTAATAGTAGATTTATCTAATTTATCTCCTACAGAAATTTTGGCGAGATTTAAACCAGAAAATTGAAAGTTTTAGACAGCTCTAAATTAACCTATCACCTCTAGTAAAAAACTATGTTTTACCTAATAAGTATTGAAACTTTTTGGGAGTAGGGGTGTAGCGGAGTCGGCAATGAGGAGAGGTCAAATCAATAAATTTTATGATAATAGTTAATCATATTTAAAGGATTTGTCATTGTTTCTTTGTCTACTCCGCTACACTAGCTCATCTGACCATCAACGTTTGCTCTAGTTATGGGTAAAGTATAGACTAAAAAATGGGATATTTTTGTTTGATGAAGGCAGCTAATTCATAAGCGATCGCTGCTCATTTCTTCTGTTTTAACCAAGCTAATATCAAGGTGTAAATTGTAATTAAATATTACACAAATTCAAGATAGAATACATTAACCTATATACTTAAAATCCATACTTTAATTATAATTCTTGTGAATCTAGGTAATTGGATTGGACTATTCGCCATCCTCGCTTCCATATATATATTGTGGCAGATCCGTCAATTATTACTGCTAGTATTTACCGCAGTGGTAATTGCTACTACTCTCAATAAACTAGCTAGATGGCTACAACGTTTCAGCATAAATAGATCCCTAGCTGTATTAATATCGGTCAGTCTATTTATACTAATAATTGTGACTTTTTTCTGGGTAATTGTTCCACCTTTAGCGGAGCAGTTTCAACAGTTAATAACTATTGTTCCCTTGGGTATTAATAAATTAAATGATTGGTTGAATATACTCAAAGAACAATTACCTATTCAACTTAGAGAGCAATTACCAAACATTGATATTAATGAAGTTGTTACTCAACTACAACCTATATTTAATCAACTAATTAATAATGCTGGAGAGTTCGTTGGTAATACTTTCGGAATATTTCTGAGCTTACTACTAATTCTAGTTTTAACCATAATGATGTTGGTAAATCCTAGTGCCTACCGTCAAGCATTTATACAATTATTTCCCAATTTTTATCGACAACGAGTAAACCTAATTTTAAACCATTGTGAAATAGCATTAGGAGGGTGGGTAATTGGCACTTTAATTAATATGAGTGTAATTGCTTTACTAAGTTTTATTGGTCTATCTATATTGCAGCTCCCTCTGGCTTCAGCTCAAGCTATTTTGGCAGGGTTACTAACTTTAATACCGAATATTGGACCGACTCTTAGTGTAATTCCGCCGATGGCGATCGCTCTGATAGATTCTCCTTTAAAATCTGGTTTAGTTTTGTTGATTTACATTCTGATTCAACAAATTAAGGGTAATATTTTGACTCCTTATGTAATGGCGAAACAAGTTTCTTTGTTACCTGCTATGACATTAATTTCCCAAGTATTTTTTGCTAGCTTTTTTGGATTTTCAGGACTTTTACTCGCTTTACCTTTAACAATTATTGCTCAAGTCTGGATTCAAGAGTTATTAATTAAAGATATTCTTGATAATTGGCAAATTGAAAATTTTTCATATGAAAGAAATACCGTCAATGTTATGACTAAATCTGCGGAAGTTAATCAGAACCAGGTAGAAGATAAAATTGATTCTAAAGTAGAGCAAGTAGAAGATAAAAGTACAGAAGATTTACCTAAATCTAGTTCAGAAGAAGAAATTTAATAGGCAAGGATTCAGGAATCAGATTCGTTTTTTTTCTTCCCTGTTCCCTGTTCCCTGTTCCCTGTTCCCTAGTAGAGCAAATAGAATATCAAAGTACAGAAGATTTACCTAAATCTAGTTCAGAAGAAGAAATTTAATAGGCAAGGATTCAGGAATCAGATGTGAGAATTGAGGTGTTCCTTTAAATTATAGAATATAGCAGTTATCTTATTCATATATATTCGTTTTTTTTCTTCCCTGTTCCCTGTTCCCTGTTCCCTGTTCCCTGTTCCCTAAAAGTCTCCAATATCTCACAACTAAAATCATATTGCTAATATGAGAACAATTGCTGAAATTAACGACAAAATTATCAACAAAAAAGCCGTTGTATCCACAGTAACAGAAGTAAAAACTAGAGTTGCTGAAACCAGTGTTACCCAAGTAGCAAAAGAAGTTGATGTAATTACCACCGGGACTTTTGAGCCAATGGAGTCCTCTGGAGCTATCATTAATCTAGGACATACTGACCCACCAATTAAAATTCGCTCCTGCTGGTTAGATGGTATCCCTGCTTATTCGGGCTTTGGGGCTGTGGATTTATATCTTGGCGCCACTCAAATACCTGAAGATAATGAAGAATCTAAAGAAAGAGGTGGTGGTCATGTAATTGAAGACCTAATTGCAGGTAAACCTGTCCATCTTAGGGCAATTGGTCAAGTAACAGATTGTTATCCCAGAGCTACCTTTGAAACGACAATTACCCGTGAAACAATTAACCAGTTTTATTTATTCAATCCACGAAATCTATATCAAAATTTTATAGTTGGTGTAAACGGTGGCGATCGCCCTCTATTTACCTATCTTGGGCCTCTGATGCCAAATTTAGGTAATGCAGTTTATTCTAATACTGGTGCTATTTCTCCACTATTCAACGATCCAGATTTACAAGTAATTGGTATTGGTACTCGTATATTTTTGGGCGGTGGTATTGGATATATAACTTGGGAAGGTACTCAACACTTTCCTTTACAAAAACGTTTACCTAATCGTACTCCCATTGGACCTGCTGCGACTTTGGCCTTGATTGGAGATGGGAAACAAATGCAATCTAAATGGGTGCGTGGTTGCTATTTCAAAAATCATGGTCCCTCAATTATGTTGGGTGTAGGCATTCCTCTGCCTGTTTTGAATGAGAAAGTAGTAGCTAACTGTACTATTCAAGACCAAGATATTGTTGCACCAGTAGTAGATTTTTCCATTCCCCGACGGGTACGTCCAACTTTTGGTTTAGTTAGCTATGCTCAACTCAAGTCTGGTCGTATAAAAATAGAGGGCAAACTTGTCAGAAGTGCCCCTCTTGCCAGTATTTTCCTTTCTAATCAAATTGCTTTAGAGTTAAAACAGTGGATTGAAGCGGGAGAATTTACTCTAACTGAATCAGTTGCTCCAATTCCTATGGATAGAACTTTTTTGCCATTTCTAGAAAGTTAATTTTGAATCAGAGTTAGGGGAGCTGTTCCATTCGTCTGGCGCAGAAGTTAGGAGTTTCGACTTAGTTAACAATTTGCGAATGCTAAATTTTTGGGGTTGCACATTGTGGAATGATATTGCCAAAAATTAGTCTAGACTTTGACTAAAAAAACCATTAATTAATAATTCTAGCAATTGATTAATCCAAAATCCAATTCAATCAAAAATATCAAATCATTCGTCACTGTGCAACGCCAAATTTTTGAACCTAAGCGACCTAAAAGGTTGGAATTTTTTAAACTAAAAAATCCTAAAACCTTTATATGTCAATGCTTTTAGATTTATTCAGCAAGCCCTAATTAATAATTAATAATTAATAATTACCTCTTCTTTTCAAGGAGAGGTAAGACTAATCATGAAAATTTTTTCTTCTCTTGGTCGATTGGAGGACAGCGAGGAGACCCGTTCTTGCAGACCCGCTCCGAAGATCGCCATCCCACCCTTCGGGAAGCTCCGAAGAGAGAACTCCGTTCCGCTGTCGCGAACGACCACTTGTTTCTCCTTGAAAGGAGAGGATTTTTACCTTAATTATTCGGTAAATATTGAAAAAAAGGAAAAAACGATATAAATAACTATCTAAAATGACCTGGAACACCTATTTTTAAGCAGCTCCGATTAATATCTACCTTTTTGTAGAATTCTTTTTTCAAATTCCCCAACATAATTTTATACTTATTGAACACTTCAGTTATTAGGTAATAATAATAGTTCACTCATGTTTTTAGCAATTATTTATATGAAGTAAATATATTTTATTCGTTATTTCTCTACTCTATACAGATGTTGTATGCAAGGTATCTCACATATTAATAAAATGTAGCAAAAATGCGTGATATTTGGTATTAATTTTGCATAGGTACTTAGATATAAAATTAAAGATAAAGATATTGATAATTTATTTGCTACTCCTTTCTTTCCTTTTTCCCTTTTTCCCAAGTATGCTAATTATGAGAAAATTCTCCAAACTTTGTCGCTAAAAACTATAAAAAAACAAAAATAAATTATCCTACTCATCTGTATTTTTCTTTTTTTTAGTAGGTTTAGGAATAGGTTCTTTTCTTGTTGGAGCTGAATTTGCCGAATTATAATTCTGGGAAGTAGGTCTGCGAGAATAATTACTTCTTCTATTATCATTAAATGTTTTTCGACCTTTAAATGGAGGCTTACGACGATTATTAACAAATAGACTACCTATATCATTAGCATATTGAACAACAAGAAATGTATCCTGCCTTTGAATATGTAAATCCCAGAAACGATTCAGTGGGCGATCGCCTAAATTCCCTTTTAGTTTCAGCTTGAAAAACCTAGGAGTATCTTCATCCTTGCGAGGAGCTTGTTTAACTCTAACTATTATATATTCTTCTTCTTGAGATTGATAAATTACTTCTCCTCGGATGGAAAAATAACCATCATTTAAGCTTAATAAACTATCTATTTGAGTCTCATCATCAGTAACAATAGTAGTTTGTTGAGAATTATCTATATCTTCTGATGTTTGTGGTATTTCTTCACTTTGATTATCTTCAGCAGTGGGAGAAATGGTCAAAGAAGAAGTAACATTATCTTTTGATTCAGTATTTTTAATTTTTCTGAGGGTTTCTGGTTCCCATACCCCCATAATTTGGATATGTAGGTCATCATTTTCTTGTCTAGTACGAGGATAAACAACCCACAGATGTTCCTCCTCTAGGTCTAAATGATTTTTTAATAGACTCATTACCCGACCTAACAATACAGCATCTATTTCTGAACCATCTGGAGTTTGTAAACTGCCCCGTGTAAATTGTTCTGTAGAAGGTTGATAACGACCTCGAACTAAACCTATAGCTCGATACTGTTTTGGTTCACTTGGGGGAGCAATTGGATGTTGTCGCACAATAGTATTATCTTGATTAGGAGTATCAATTTCATTTTGATCTAAATCTTGAGATTCCCAAGAATTTAACGGCTGATTATCTGTCACAGTTAAAGTATGAATATCTCGATCTTTCTCTTTGGCCATCTCTTTACCTGAAGATTTATTAGTTAATTTTACCGAAAAATTGGGGGATGTGCCTCGCCCTTATAGGGCAACTTTTTAATTGATTAAGTGGGAAGACATAAGCTATAGTATTATTGTCGCGGGTGGGCAATCCGAGACAATAAATCGACACTATTGTTATTAATCCAATTAGATTGTTGATTAATCCGTACATTTTCCACAATTCTTTAATTTTCTTGGCTCGTTTGCACAGCATACCGTAGGAAATGAAAAAAAATTGGACACGTATATAATGAATTGTGGAAGTATTTGACAGTTTGCTACAATAACAAAGGCAAGAACCAAGCTAACTTAATTTAATTCTCAGGGTTGAAATCCTATACAAAACTTTTAAGAGTAGGTTGCCTATAAAGGTGGTTAACAAATCCATTAACCTTAAAATACCCGAAAATAATGGAATAGAGTAGCAAAGTTTTCAAATTAATCAAAAGCTTTTATTAGGTGGAATTACCACCGATTTTAAGCCTGTGGAGAAGATTAGGTGGCAACCTTCGGGTACTGCGCAGGAAGCTATTCTCCAAAGCTCAAACCGCAGTTTGGGTAAGTCTGAATAAGTTCAGTAGAACGGAATTTAATCTCATGGTAGATAAACGTCGTGGTTTTTTGATGGCGGTGGTGGTGTTGGTAATAATTGCTTTTTTAGGATTTTCTCTATCTCCTTTATTAGGGGGACTATTAGAGGCCAATCAAAATAATGGTCAATCCACTCCATCTTCAACTCAGACTCCTGTAGCAGATCAAGAAGCAGATTTGCTGGCACAAGCACGGGGTTATGAGTTAGTTTTACAAAGGGAACCAGATAATCAAACTGCACTACAAGGACTTTTACAAGTTAAGTTAGAGTTAATTCAATCAGGAAAGGGCAATATTGAGGAGGTTATACCTCCATTAGAAAAATTATCTGAATTAAATCCTGGTAATACAGATTATAATGTACTGCTAGCTCAAGCTAAAACATATACAGGCGATCGCGAAGGTGCGGCTCAAATTTATCGTTCCCTTCTGGCAGCTAAACCTGGAGATTTAAAGGCTTTGCAGGGTTTGGTTAATTTGTTGTTGCAACAGGAGCGCCCGGAAGCTGCTATTGGTTTATTACAGGATACACTAAAAGCGGCTCCTGTGGCAAATCAAGTGGAAGCTGGCAGTATTGATGTGGTTTCAGTGCAGTTGATTTTGGGACAGGTTTATGCAGAGCAGAAACGCTACGATGAGGCGATCGCTGTTTATGATGAAGCAATTAAGGGCAATGCTGAAGATTTTCGGCCTGTTTTAGCTAAGGCAATTATGCTCAGAGAGCAAGGTAATAATGAAGCTGCTCAAGAGCTTTTCGATCTGGCAATAGAACTAGCTCCTGCAGGATTTAAAGATCAAATTAAGCAGGAAGTTTCGGCTAATTCCGGTTCCGAACCACAAGCATCTCCAGAATCAAATGCTACTGAAACTCAGGTAGAAGAGTAGAAAATAATTAGATTAGCATTAGCTCCAAATTAGTTAAATTCAAACACTAAACAATTTTGGACTTAAAGATTTATTTAATCTATTGAACTCTGATAAATTATCAGGGTCTTTTTTTTGCAAGTAAATAGCTAATACTAATTAACCCTACTCCCAATATTGTGACTTGATCTATTAGTGTTTGAGAAGTTTCTTGATGAGGATTAAGACTATATTTCCAATTTCCTACCTTTGCCATCATCAAGTCTGTTTGACTGTAGGTGTAAAGAAACTTTAACTCCAAATTACTGTTTTGTAGCAGTAGAATTAGAAGTTTTGTAACTGCTATTGCTTCATTATTAGCTTTCGAGTTAATAACATCACCAATTACAGTAGTAGGATCTATTTTAACATCTGCTTGGGTTGCCTGAGCTGTTAAAAAAAATTCTGAGGCATTATTATTAGCTGCCTGTGCTGAATTTATATCGATCGTGCTGTAGCTAAGAATAGTACTAATAGTTATAGAGGCTATTTTTATAAATTTTATAAAAGGGTTTCTCATCTCAGTATATTCCACAATACTTAATTAAGATTTTTCACCATAGAGACCTGTTCTAATTAAACTTTTGTGAATTAGTTAAATCACACATCCTTAAATGGATGAAGCTAGAAGAACTTTTTTCTCAACAGTATTATTACTGATGTGCCACTTTTATAGTATGAGCTTTGTGTCAAGCTGTGTACTGATAGAATAACGGAGAAATAATGATTTAGATCACTGACAAAATAACTTTTTTATGGGTATATATCCTTAAGTAAGGATTTCATTTTTGTAACTTCTAAGTATGTATACACAAATGTGGAGCGTTATATGAAATACTAAATTTTTTGCTACAAATATTTAGGCTGTTTCCAGGAGTCAGGAATCAGAAGTCAGTAGGAATAGCTTATATATAATTTAGTTACAGTCAAGCTCTGTTTTGAGTCAAATCGACATTTCTAGGTAAAGTCTTTTAAGTAGGAAAATTATTCGTAGCATTATTTTTTATATTTCATATATAGGTGGGAAAATTTAGTTGAAGACTGTCTACTTATGTATTGGACATTTGACGCATTCTACATGGGCTACTGATGGTTGAAATACTGAACAGTTTAATCATAATGATAAACCTTAACAATTTTCAGCGTTGGTGTAGCCTAGCGACAGCTATATCGCCATACAAAAAAACTCTAAATTTTCTGCTAGTTGGCTTGATTATTTTTGAATTTTTATTAGTTCTAATTTATCTTGGCAGTATCTTAGTTAGTGGTAAATCCTACCCCCTATTTGACATGAACGGTCAAATGACTATTTCTTCTCTCTTACAAGCATTACATTTATTAATAATTGGATTGATACCTTTAATATTACTTTTCAAAGAATGGCATTCTCAAATTCCCCCTTCTCATTGGTTTAAATTAACCTTTGGTATACTCTTAATTTATGGTGCTATTGATGAAGTATTTAAAATTCATCTACAACTAAAAAACTGGATTCCTTGGTTGGGCGAACGTGGTTGGCTGCAAATATATATAGTTCTTTTTATTATGCCTTTGATTCTCTTTTATTCAGACTTAAAATTCTTGTGGCGTTCCTATGGTCGAGAAACTTTTTTAGCATTACTAGGAATGTTGATTTTTGCCATTGGAGGATTTGGAGCTGAAATTTTTAAAGATATTGCTCAACCTTTACTCAGTTTATTATTTACACAAGATTTTTTAATGAGTTTTATTGAAAAAATTCGCATTGCTTTTGAAGAATTTTTTGAACTAATTGGTGAAAATTTAATTGCCTATGGATTTTTACTTTTTCTGGGTAAAAGACTAGTGCCGCTACGCGGAAGTTAAAAGTCATGCATTTAAAAGTCAATCATTTTTTATTTGTAATTGTTTGAGGATTTTGTAACTGGTCAGTTATTTCCGCCATCTTGCACTAGATAAAGATCGGCAAATGATTAGCCAAGAAGTCGTAAATACTCAACCTTAATACAAACATCCATTGCTAAATTTAAACCTGCATCTAATGCTTTATTTGCTGACTGCCAATCTTTAACATCTAGCTGAGTCCAAATAGTTTTGGCATGAATAGCGATCGCTGAGTCTACTATTTCTGGCAAATATTCAGAACGGCGGAAGACATTAACAATATCTACAGGTTCAGGAATATCTGTTAAAGCAGCATAACTAGGTTGACCATCAATTTCTTTAACTACTGGATTAACAGGATAAACTTTATAACCTACCTCTCGTAAAAATTTAGCAATTTGATAGCTAGTACGAATTGGTTGATCAGAATGACCCACCACAGCAATTACTTGAGAATTTGTTAGTATCTCTCGCTTCAGATGATCGTTAGTATTCAAATTGACCATGATTTTGTTTAATAAGCAATATATTCTAAATAGGACAATATTATGATATAGCAATATGATTTGAGTTGTGAGATATTGGAGAGTTTTAGGGAACAGGGAACAGAGAACAGGGAACAGGGAAGAAAAAAACGAATATATATGAAGTTAAGATAACTGCTATATTCTATACTTGAAAGGAACACTTCAATTTTCACATCTGATTCCTGATTGCTATATAATATAAATTAATTTTTTATCCAAAATTTATAATATTTTGATAATTAGTTATGACCGAAAAATTATGGTCAATAATCTCCCATTTTAAGGGTATAAAAAAAGCGGTCGAGAGATGGCGAGGTCTCCTCGCCATATCTAATCGACCAAGAGAAGAGAATATTCTAGATTTAAAGCCTCTAGTTGAAGCAAGAGGTACTGAATCATGTAGTTCAGATTATAGGAGGCTAACTGATAACTGAAATGACGAAATTTAGTAGTGAGTATTCGCGTTAAATTTCTGCAAAACCGCCTTTTTTTTAATTAGATGCTAGACAAATTTTTTATCCTCTACAGCATCAGACCTATAAGCACTATTTAAACTGTTGAAAATTACCATTTTTTTTGCGGGTTTAATACCCCACCGTCAACGAGGGAGCTTAAAATTGCTTAGGGTTATCAGACACGGAGTTGCCGGTCGTTGACTATCCATAAGCAATTTTTCCTTCAGCATAGCTGCCTTCTTCAACATTTAATCATTAGACATCTCCAGAAAAGAAACTTGCTCTTTATTTACTATAAACTAGGGTTGTAAAAGTTACTTACAAAATAATTTTCCGTATTTTTTTCCTAAAAACATCTTCCCTGTTCCCTGTTCCCTGTTCCCTATTCCCTATTCCCTACTGTTACAAAAAGTCTATATCTTTTTCACCAGATGTCTATTACCAATTACCAACAATAATGAACAAACCAATTAATATCTTCGAGTATGGATCTTTGGCAACACAACATTTATCTCAAATGGCACTAGATTATTATTCTAGTGGCGCATGGGATGAAATTACTTTGCAAGATAACCGTACTGCTTATGAACGATATAAATTACGACCTCGAATGTTAGTAAATGTTAGCCAGCGAAATTTAACTACAAAAATCCTGGGACAGCATATTAAAATGCCAATTTTAATTGCCCCTATGGCTTTTCAATGTTTAGCACATCCAGAAGGAGAATTAGCAACAGCAAGAGTAGCAGCAGATTTAGGAACAATAATGGTATTAAGTACCATGTCCACTAAAAGTTTAGAAGATGTGGCATTAGCTCCAAATGTGCCAAAAAATTTTTGGTTTCAACTCTATGTACATCGCGACCGCGGTCTAACTCGTGCTTTAGTAGAAAGAGCTGAAGCTGCAGGTTATCAAGCATTATGCTTGACAGTTGATGCGCCAATTTTGGGTAGAAGAGAACGCGATCGCCGAAATAAGTTTACTTTACCATCTGACATGGAATTAGCTAATTTAAAGTCGATGGCAAATTTAGAAATTCCTCAAACAGAAGATGAGTCTGGGTTATTTGCTTATGTTGCCAATCAACTAGATCCAGCTCTTAGCTGGGGAGATATAGACTGGTTGCAGTCATTGACATCATTACCTATAGTAGTTAAAGGAATTTTGCGGGAAGATGATGCTATTCGAGCTGTAGAACATGGGGCAAAAGGAATTATTGTTTCTAATCATGGAGGTCGGCAGTTAGATGGAGCGATCGCCACTCTTGATGCTCTCCCAGAAGTAGTTGCAGCAGTGGGACATCAAGTTGATGTACTGATGGATGGAGGTATACGCAGGGGTACAGATATTCTCAAAGCATTAGCATTAGGGGCAAAAGCTGTTTTAATTGGGCGTCCGGTTTTGTGGGGACTGGCAGTGAATGGAGAAGCAGGAGTGTGGCATTTGTTGGAGCTATTGCGCGATGAATTAGATGTGGCAATGGCATTGAGTGGCTGTGCTAAGATCGAAAATATAGATTCTAGTTTAGTTCGTTATATTTAAATTGAAGAAGGAAGAAGTGGATGGGGAGTCAAACCCCAACCAATTGTAAACACCGCAAGTGACGGCGGGGTATTAAACCCAAAAGAAAAAGATAAAAATTTCAGGTTAATTCATCTAATTGGGTGAAGTTTTCTATACTGTAAGAATAGTATCATTGAGTTAGATATAAAGTTCATATAAGGTTTTTTATTTAGATGGTGAGTAAAAAAATGAACAAATCTAAAACTATTAATAATCCCAAAGTATATGAAACTAAAAATACAGGTATGGCTTACCTTTTATGGTGTTCTAGTTTCTTAGGTATTTGCGGATTACATAGATTGTATTTGGGGAAATATGTAACTGGTAGTTTATGGTTAGCTACTTTCGGTTTATTCGGAATTGGTCAATTTTTTGATGTCTTCTTTATTCCTGGAATGGTAGAACAGAAAAATCTCAAAAATTTCAAGAAACAATTAGATTCTGGGGATATATATAATTATTTTCCTCAAGAACAAATAGTGAGAATGTTAGAGACTAATCCCCCAAAATCAGATACACAAATTATTCTCCAACTAGCCAAGGAAAATCCAGATGGAATTTCAATAGCAGATTGTATCATTGCTACAAATAAAACAGTATCAGAAATGAAAGAACTGTTAAAAACTTTATATAAAGAGGGTTTATTAGAAATGGAAAATCACCCCGAAACAGGAGCTGTTATTTATAAAGTATTTTAAAAATTTAGATTGTGTACGTTGAGTTTCTTTCCTCAAACTTTAATATGATATTCCCTTGAATATTTATAAATAAGGGGATAGGAAGCAGTTCAATAATTAATTATTAATTATTAATTATTAATTATTACCTCTCCTTGAAAAGAAGAGGATTAACTCAAAAGAAAATTTTTTCTCTCTTGGTCGATTGGAGGACAGCGAGGAGACCCGTTCTTACAGACCCGCTCCGAAGATCGCCATCCCACCCTACGGAAAGCTGCGCTAACGACCGCTTGTTTCTCCTTTAAAGGGGAAGCTTTAGACCACAATTTCTCGGTAAAAATGAATAATACAGCGTGTTTCATATTAATGATGTACACCAGTCGCGGGCAAAATGCCCGCACTACAAAGACATTATCATTAATATTTGTACCTTATATATCTGCAATCTGCTGTATATCTTTACTTCATAGAAATAATTGCTAAAAATATTACTTAACCTGACTTATTACTTAATAACTGAAGTGTTCAATAAGTATAGCATTATAGGTATATAGCAATCCTAAATGATTTGTGAGAATTTTTATAATAGTTAAGATTGACGAAAAACCTTGAAAATTCTAACTCCTGACTCCTCACTACCACAGAAATATTACAATTGAAATAGGATTGCTATAGTATTATTGTCAGGAATTGGTATAAGGAGATTTGTTATGTGTAAGAAGATATAGCATTTATAAATGAATTTGTAAAAAAGAAGGCAACTTTTTACAGGACAAAAATCAAATAAAGTATATTTGATAAATTGTCTAATTGCCTGTTTCCAAGATATTTTTATTGTATAAAAATATAATTGTTGTAAAAATTCACAATGACTCAAACAGAGATAAACACAATTACCGTTGCTAAAAAAGCTTTTGATAAATTTACTCATGGTTTAGCAACTGGAGAATGGGAAGCATTCTTAGATATGCTTACTGATGACTTTACCTTTTGGTTTCCCGTAGGAAAATTTCATGGTTTAAATGAAGGAAAAGACCGCGCTAGAGAATTTTTTCAGTATGTTTCTGAAGCTTATAGTGAAGGACTTTTAATTACTTCTTTAGACAATATTACTAGCAACAAAACAACAGTAGTATTTGAATTTCGGGATGAAGGTCCGATGTGGGGAAAAGCTTATAAAAATCGAGTAGCAGTTTCTTTTGATGTGAGAGGGGATAAAATTTGTTCCTACCGAGAATATTTAGGTAGTGATGGTAAGTCGAATTAATTAGCTATAGCAGGGAATAGGGAATAGGGAATAGGGAACAGGGAACAGGCAATAGGCAATAGTGGGAAAAATATTTCCCTGTCTTACAGTTTATTACCAGTCTATGTCCTAACCAACCCATTCTTTGCTATATATAAATATCTCCAGAAAAAGGGGGAATAGGGAGCAGGAAACAGAGAGAAATGATATCAAATCCGGTTAAACAGCCATAGAATGGTTAAGTTAGGAGGAATCAGGAGTCAGGAGACAGGAGACAGGAGTCAGGAGGAGAAAGAATTACAAAGATGAGGGTAGTTATGACGATTGAAGATTTTTTTGATGTCCAATTAAACGGATTTGATATGATTGATAATTTACGGATAATACCATTTTGAAAAAAAGAATATTACAAAACTTCCCCTCCTGGGAGGGGGAGGGGCGAGGGGTGGGTTTACTCCTAAGAAATAGCCTAACTATTTGTAGCAAACATTTATCAAATTGGTATTACAGGAGCAGGACTACCAGAAATTTTACTATTCCCTATTCCCTATTCCCTAGACCTCTTGCAAAAGTTTTAATTAAATCAATTCAAAATAAAGATATGAAATCAACAATTTCATCCCCCTATTCCCTGACTTCTGCAAGAAGTCTCCTATCTAAATTTCTGAAAAATCCTTTTTCTTTTCTACTAATAATGCTTTAGCTTTTGCCTTAATTTTGGCATGATATACTACTCCTTCATAAGCATAACGATTATAACCACTATTAACAATTAACTCCTCTAAATAACGTACCCTTTCTGCGGTCTCTGGGTGAGTAGATAACCAAGCAATAATACCTCTATCTTCTGTGTCTTCATTCAGAGTCTTCATCAAATTTCTTACCCCATCTGCTGCATAATCTGCTGATACTAAAATTCGCGTTCCTAATACATCTGCTTGACGTTCCATTTCTCGACTATAGTTAAGTACAATTAAATTACTAACTACACCACCAGCATAAGGAATATATTGAGTAACGCTACTAATTAAATTACCTTCAGACATTAACTGAAATCCATGAGATAATACAGTATGAGCTAGTTCGTGAGCAAGTAAACCTGCTAATTCTGCTTCAGAATTTGTCTTAACTATTGCTCCTAAATTAATAAATATTTGCCCGCCAGGTAAAGCAAAAGCATTAAGATTTTCATCATTTATTATATAAAACTGATATTCAAACTCGTCTCTACCAGTCATTTTTGCAAGTTTTTGCCCAATAGTATCGATATATTCAAGAATTGTTTCATCTTCAACCATAGGTAAACTTTTAGTTGCAGATTTTGCTAAACTCTTGCCAATTTTTGATTCTCCTCGAAGCATTAATGCTGTTGTTTGAACTGCATTCATAGCAGCAAATGGATTACCAGTAAGAGCTACTCCTAAAGCGCCAGTAACAACATTAGCAATTGTATTTCCTCTTAATTTTGATTTGAGCTGAGACTGAAATTTTTTTCTATAGGTTTCTGCTAATTGATTAAATTCATCTACTTGGGAATGTTCGGGATTCATTAAAGCAAATTGTTGAGCAGATAAAGTTGCTTCTAACCATTTTTCTTCATTTGCTAGGGCAGTAATTTGAGCTTTCATTAATTCCGGTTCGTTGGGATATAAACTCGCTGCTTGATGTAATATTTCTAAGGATAATTCTGTTTGTTCATCAGCTTTTAATACTTCTGCAAGTTTAATATGAGCTGGAATAAATTCAGGATATTCTTTGACTAATAATTTTAAAGCTATAAATATTTGAGTCTCTAGATTTTTAGCTAATCCTTCTTGTGCTTGCCGCCAATAAACTTGAGCTGTTACTGGTAATTCTCTAGGTTCATAAATTGGTTTAGGGCGATTAATTTTAGCTTCAATATCTTCAGAAAATGGTTCTTTTACTTCTCGGTAAAGTTTTTCAGCTACTGTTTTTTCTCCTGATAAATAAAGTCGGTCTGCTTCAGCTAATTTTTGTTCTGGTGTTTCTGGCCGAAAATTAGTAGGAAATATTTTTGCTGACGGAGGTTTTTGAGGTTGATTTTCTAGAGTATTTGTTTCTGCTAAAGCTAAGTTTTGCAGGGAAAATAAGCTAATTATAATTGTGAAATAATTTATAAAAATTTTCATAGTTTTATTTGATATTAAATCTGGTTAAACAGTTATAGATTGGTTAAGTCTTTAGGAGTCAGTCCTCAGGAGTCAGGAGGAAAGAGAATCACAAAGATGAGTATAGTTATGACGATTCGAGAATTTTTTATGTCCAATTAAACGGATTTGATATGAGTAAAGAATTTTGTCTATATAGCAGAAGGAAGAAGGCTTTAGTTATCTAGGAGAGAAGTAAGAAGCAAGAACTAAGAAGGCTTTAGTTATCTAGGAGAGAAGGAATCAGGAAAAATCTTGTTTTGTCTGAGTTTTAAGCTTTTGATCTGTCAAATACAGTAATGGCGACTGCGATAACAGAGAATAGGAAATAAGGAGTGGGAAGATGGTAAATTAGGAATAATATTATGTCCGTTTAATTAGTGATAAAAAACTTCCTTCTTCTTCTTCTTCCCTCCTGACTCCTGACTACTTCTTCAATCAATACTGGCTATTTTTTCAATAAACTTTTTACAGTTTCTAAGACCTTTTCTTCAACATAAGGTTTTGTCATATAAGCACAATTTTTAACTAATTGTTCAATTGCTACACCCATTCTGGATGTACCACGAGAAGTCATAAAAACTATTGGTAAATTTTGTAACTTAGAATCTTTTCTAATTTTCCAAGCTAACTCTTGACCATTCATACTCGGCATTTCTATATTTAATGAAATCAAGTCAACGTGTAAATTATTTTGCAATTTCTTCCAAACTTCTAACCCATCTTTTGCTACTTCTACCTGATAGCCAGCTTTGATAAAAGTCATACTCAAAAGTTGACGAACAGTAATAGAATTATCCACTATTAGAATAGTTTTGAACTTCACATATCTGTTGAAAATATTATTGATTGTTTCTAAAACTGTTTTCTCAGTAAAAGGCTTATATCATGTTCCCCCTCCGGGGGATCTACGCTAACGGTTGAATACTTATAAATAAATGTTGTGAGTCCTCAGGAGGACCGAGTCAGGAGTCAGGAGGAAATATTGGAGAAAAAGAGGAAATATTGGAGAAAAGTAAAGACAATTTCAGTATTCATTTGATACCGTCGGTACTGTCAGTCCTTAAATTTTATTTATAACTGACCCGTCCGAACATGATATTAGTTAGATAACCACAATAATTAAATTATTCCTGAACTTTTTTCTGCTTATTTCAGATGACTAGAGATAGCTAATTTATTATGGCTAATTAATGAGACTTGATATTAGAAGTGAAATTAGACATCTCCATTGAAGAAGGAGACAGGAGACAGGAGACAGGAGACAGGAGGAAAATTACATAGGGATAGTCAACGACCTGCCGCTCCGCGTCTACGCTCCCCCAAGTAATGCGTGAACACCCCCGTTGACGGTGGGGTATTAAACCCACAAAGAAAATGATAATAAAAAGTCAAATCAATTATCCCACTCTTATTCATCAATTCTTTCTCCCTGCTCCCTACTCCCTACTCCCTACTCTCTCTTTTCTGGAGATGTCTATTCATCAGGAGTAAAATTAAGAGGCTTTTTGTCAACAAAAGTTAAAGATAGGGTGTGTGATCAAATACGGGAAAAAGGTTGAAATTTGCCCCCATCTCCCTATCTCCCCATCTCCCCAAACTCCCTACTCCCTTTCAACCAATAGCATCCTTGAGAGCATTCTGAGTCATAGCCGCGATCGCTTGATCTGTCGCCTTAGGTAAATGATAATACTTACCCCCCGCTTGCTTCGCCAACTCCTTGGCAAACCCAGTCGAAACAAACTTATTCTCAGTATCAATCATCAACAACTGAATCCCCAAACCCCGAACTTTAGCAGCAATTTCCAACAACTCCTCCTTAATATTCGGTTTCTCATCATCCAATATCGGTTCACCCAACGAACGCGCCAACGGAATATTACCCCGTCCATCCGTAATAGCCACAATTACCACCTGTCCAACATCACCAGACTGTTTAGCATTCACACCCACTCTTACCGCTTGAGTCAAACCATGCGCCAAAGGCGAACCACCACCACAAGGCATCTTCTCCAAACGTCGTCGTGCTGTAGTTATCGAACGAGTAGGCGGTAACAACACCTCCGCTTGTTCCCCCCGAAAAGGAATCAACGACACTTGGTCACGACTCTGATAAGCCTCCGTCAACAACTGCATCACCGCTCCCTTCGCCGACTGCATCCTATTTAACGCCATCGAACCCGAAGCATCAACCACAAACACCACCAAAGCACCTGCCTTTCTTGCCAAACGCTTTGCCCGCATATCAATGGGTTCCACAATCACTTTACGATTTGGCTGACGTTCGCGACGAGACTTCTGATAAGGAGCAGCAGCTCGCAAAGTCGCATCAACCGCAATACGCCTCACCTTACCCTTGGGCAACATTGGCTTCACATAACGTCCCCGGTCTTCAGAAAAAATAACACTCCGACTACCAGACTTACCTTGACGGTTTGCTGTTTGGGCAAACATTAGCACGCTATCATCCAGCACCACTCCCTCTGGATCAAACAAAAATTCTTCAGGAATACTTGCCTCTTCTTCCTCTGGAGGTTCCGGGTTTTCCTCATCCTCATCCTCATCCTCCTCTTGCTCATCTTGAGACTGGTCTTCTGGTGGGGGTGGTGGTGGAGGTGGCGGTTGTTGTTCCTCTTCTGGAGGGGTTGGCACTATTGTTGCTCGTGGCACAATAACTAACTCCACGGCCCGACGCAAGTCATCAGCATTAATTGTTGTCCTTCCATCCAGTGCTGCTGATGCTTTGGCTACTCGCACGGCAAAAAGTTCTGCCCTATGTCCTTGTACGCCTCCACGAATTGCTTCTTCTACTAAATATTGGATTTGTTCGTTAGTAATGGTGACATCTTTTATCCATTCCCTGGCTAAAAGAATCTGAGTTTTGAGATTATCTATATCTTCTGCGTATTGTTCGAGAAAAGCTTGGGGAGATTTTGCATAAGCTAAAGCTTGTTCTACTGCCTCCACTCGTTGGTCTAAATCTAAAACCATATCTGCTGAGAGGGCGATCGCTATTCTATCTAGCAAATGTTCTCGTAGTGGCCCTTCTTCTGGATTATAGGTAGCGATAAATAGAGGTTTACAAGGATGTTGAAAACTAATACCTTCCCGCTCTATTTGATTTCTCCCTTCTGTTAATACTGTGAGTAATAAGTTGGCAATATTGTCGTCCAGCAGATTAATTTCGTCTACATATAATACTCCCCGGTGAGCTGATGCTAATAATCCTGGTTGAAAAACTGTTTCTCCCTGTTTGACTGATTTTTCTACATCTACCGAACCCAATAACCGGTCCTCTGTTACTCCTAGAGGGACTTGAATAAAAGGTGCAGGTATAACTTCAGTAGGAATTTCTACTGATGTGGGGTCGGCATACTGCTCTAATAGTTGGTCGTCCCATTCTTCGGGATAGTTAGGATTACAGTTACTAATGGAATCTTGAACAATTTCAATAGGAGGCAGGAGTGAATGTAGCGCTCTGGCCATTACCGATTTGGCAGTACCACGACGGCCAGCAATGGCAACTCCTCCTAATCCTGGATCAACAGCGGTTAACAATAGGGCTAGTTTGATTGCTTCTTGTCCGACTACGGCAGCTAGAGGAAAGTTGATGATGGCGGGAGGGTTTACTACAGGCATAGTTTAAATAGTTTTACTCTTGGTTTTTAGGATATCAAAATAATGGGACATATTTTTCGATCGAGGTTGGCGATCGCGGTAGCGATGCGGAGGATTATCGCTTCAAATGCCAATCCTTATATATATTCTTATTTTAAAGTTACACTTTAATTCAAATATATAGTTGTACATTTGATTTTTTTACTACTGCAAAATAACTTTTAACTAATATTATTAATATTTATATGTAGCATAAGTAATAAAAATATTGAAGTGAGGGGTTTCACCCCTTAAAAAGGTTATACTACGTTTAGTAGATGCACCCTGATAGTTATCTGTCCCTTTGTCAATTTTGACAAAGGGGCTTTTTTTTTTATGTATGATAGATATGGGTGCTTAGTTTAATGAAACTTATACTTTGTTTAATTTATGATATTTTTTTTTAATTACTCAAATAGTGGGGTTTACCCCTTGCGGGTGTTATACTACGTTTAGTAGATGCACCCTGATAGTTATTTGTCCCTTTGTCAATGTTGACCAAGGGGCTTTTATTTTTTAGATTAGCTATTGAAGAAGGAGAAAAGAAGAAAAAATAGATGGGTACTCAAACCCCAACCAATTGTAAACACCGTGTAGACAGCGGAGTATTAAACTCAAAAAAAAAGATAATAAAGTTTTTGCTACATATCCCCTAATTTTTAAGTAGTCAGTAGTTTTTTTTTGAGGAGTTAGTCAGTCTAGATAGGATTGACGAACACGGAGGAAGTTCGAGAGTTTGGTAACGCCGTCAATTTAGGCGCGGGGTGGAAAAACGAAAGGCGGTTTCAACCCCCCTGATGAGTGTCGTTGATGTATTCCAAAATCAACGGCGATGCTGACTTTTCCTGTAGTATTATAAAAATAGCTGTGAGTCCATAAACTAGGCAGCTTGCTTGAAGAAGGAGACAGGAGACAGGAGACAGGAGACAGGAGGAAAATTACATGGGGATTCGCTCCCCCAAGTAATGCGTGAACACCCCCGTTGACGGTGGGGTATTAAACCCACAAAGAAAATGATAATTCAGGAAACTCTTGTCGCAACAATCGAGAAGACCTGCCTTTTAAAGCTTTGACTATTAGCTACTTTAAAAGAAAAGAAACCACAAGGTTTTTGGTCTAAACGTTTAGCTAAAATTACTGAAAAACGTAATCGTCAGATAGGTAATGCTGTTAACAAAACAGCAAGATTGGTGATTAATCATTGTCTTAAACATGAAATTGCTACAGTCGTTTTTGGTTGGAATAAAGAGCAAAAAGAGTCAATTGAATTGGGAACTAAAACCAATCAAAAGTTTGTACAAATTCCTACTCCTAGACTCAAAGAAAGAATCGAGCAACTTTGCAACTTATATGGGTTGCAATTTGTAGAACAATCAGGAGTCCTATACCTGGCAATCATCATTTTTAGACAATGATGTTCTCCCAAAATATGGTGAAAAACCCGATAACTGGGAACCATCAGGAAAGCGTATTAGGGGAGATTTATATCAATGAAAACTTATTGTATAATTATTAAAGACAATTATTTAGCAAATTAAATTAATTTAATCGTGAAATATTGGCAATCCAAAAAGTTACCATCAACAGAATTTAAGCGTTTGACAGGGGTAAAAAAACTTTTAGAGTAATGGTTAGTACTGTAAAAACTCAAGAAAAAGAAAAAAAGAAATCAGGACAAAAGCCAAAATTAATAGTTGAAGACCAAATTTTAATGACTCTTCAATATTTGAGAGAATATAGAACTTATTATCATATTGGATTGGAATGGAAAATGTCTGAATCTAATGTCTGTCGTATTGTTCATAAAATTGAAAATATCTTAATTAAATCTCGTCAATTTCGACTGCCTGGAAAAAAAAGAATTATGGCAAACTCATTCTGAAGAAGAACTGGTAGTGATGGATGTCATGGAAAGTAAAATTGAAAGACCTAAAAAACGGCAAAAACAGTTTTACAGTGGAAAACAAAGATAACATACACTAAAAACACGATTAGTAATTCAACAAAAAAATGAAAAAATCTTATGTTTAGTCAATGGAAAAGGTATAATTCATGATTTTAAACTATTTAAAAATAGTGGCGTTAAATTTGGGAATTTAATTAAAGTTATCGCTGATAAAGGCGATCAAGGAATAGGTAAAATTTATCAATTAAGTCAAACACCACTCAAGAAAAAGAAAGGGAAGAAGTTAACTTTCATAATAGAAAAAATATAATCGGCAACTGAATCAATTAAGAATTATAGTAGAACATATTAATAGACGACTAAAAATCTTGAAAATTCTCTCTTATCCTTACCGAAATCGTGGTAAAAGATTTGGACTAAGAGTGAACTTAATAGCTGGTATTTATAATTATGATTTAGCTAATTAAGTTTGAATTTTAATTTATTAAATATCTAGTAAATTGGACTTTTAATCATTAGCTGAACTTATTTATTTTGGCGATTTTTAATGATTTTGGTTTGTGGCGATCGCCTGTTATTAATTATTCAAAAAAATTGATAAATTCTGGATATCTTATCAAGCAAACTTAGACTAAAAAATAGAAATATACTACAGCACAGTATATTTTTGCAATAAGTCTATTAATTTACTATAGCACACAATCTGTGAAAACCGCAACATTGATTGGTTTTCCCATCCCTCCGCTCCCGCCTTCAGGAGAGTGCGGGTCTTCAACCAACCTTGAGATCAAATACTATTCTTGATTGGTTGGCTAAAAAAACCGCTCTATGCTCAAAAAGCAAAAAACGGCTTTAGTACGATGGTTATTTTTAATTATTTAATGGAGCATATGGGAGTTGAACCCATGTCCAAAATGGCTATTTACTCTTCGCTCATTCACAGGTTTAGCTCTTGTTAACCCTCAGAGCTGGGACCATCCATTATCCCGGATGGCGGGATTCTCTAGTAAGGTCTTAACCAGTAGCTGACCAGAGGCAGTTTACTAGTGCATCCGTTGGGGTTAAGTCTGCAATCCTTAACGGAGTCAAACCACAGACGCTCGAACCTATAAGAGGTATTTTCGCAATTAAGCTACAGCTACTTGCTTACGAGCAAAAGGTACAATGTTGTTTGCACTTATTATTTTTTGAGCCCGGGATTTGCGAGAGAAGACTCACTCTCGACCTGAATCACAAAGTAGATTTCACCACCCTGTCGAAACCGTTAATGCCCCGTGTTATTCTTTTTATCTTACACATTTATTTGAATTTTGACAACTGTTGAATTTAGAAGTCAGGAGTCAGGAGTTAGGAGTCAGAAGTCAGGAGTGGCAGAAAGCAGAAGGCAGAAGGCAGAAGGCAGAAGGCAGGAGTCATATAGAATCCGGTTATATAATATGTTGTGTTTATAATCCAATACGGTTTCCTACGGAATGCTGCGCAAACAGATAAGACCAAAACTCATAAGGTATGGAACCATTAGATAAGCTTTTGAGATTACAGAACTGCCCAAAAAAATCCTTAACTCAACTGTATTGGTTTATAATCAATAGACATCTCTAGAAAAGAGGGAACAGGAAACAGGGAACAGGGGAGAATAATTGATAATGTATAGATAATAATTGATTTTATTTTTGATTTTTGGAGATTTCTAATAATTACTTCAATCTCCCCTACTCCCTACTCCCTACTCCCTACTCCCTACTCCCTCTTAATGTAAATCATCTTCCCAAACACCGATATAGACAAGATCATTCCTACTACGCTCAATTAAACCTTCGAGATTACCTGTTTTAAACTCATAGCGATTAATTTTACGGTTTCGCACATCCTGTAATCCTTGCTTAATTTCTGGAGTAATTTTCCAATTCAACATACTAATGAAAGCGGTTCTTACCATTAGGCCATCTACACCATCTGCTACAGACAACTCAGTTTGTCTTAAGCGACGAGAATCTCGATCATATATATAGCCTAAAGTAATTTGATTAGGAAGTAAATCATAAATTACAGCCCTAGTATTAGGCCAATAGCCACGCTCTTTAACTGTTGTAGGTTTTCCCAATAATTCTATTACTTTACTTTCTAATGTGCCTGGGGGTAAGCCACGAATAATCGGCAACCGATCCCTAATAGTAGAATTATCAATAGGATCGGAAGGAATATTATCTGGCAGTATTAAATCTATAGGTATGTCAGGAACTGAATCTTGGGGAGGTTGAACCGGAGTTGGAGCTGGAGTTAGAGTTAAAGTTGGAGTTGGCTCAACCGTAGGTGGTATAGGTGTAGGTTTTTCTACTGGAGGTGAAGGAGTAGGGGTCGGTCTGACTATAGCAGGAACAGGAGATGGTGATGGTGATGGTGATGGGGTAGGAGTAAAATTGGGCAATTGCTCCATATCATTAGGTTGTGGAGATGGTGTAGGAGTTACAATTGGTTTTGATATAGGAGTTTGAGCAATATCTGATGGTCTAACGGTGGGAGATGGTGTAGGAGTTTGAACGATAGGTGGTGTCTCAGGGGGCTGAGAATTTAACACTATTGCTGCTAATGTTCCTACTGTTAGGGTAGCGATCGATCCGAGTATACCCCACATCAATATTCCTTTAGGTCTTTGTATAGGAGGAATATTTGTAGTAGCAATTTTTCCATTTCCCACATTATGAGCTGGATGCTGTTGAGGTACAACCTGGATAGTTGAATGTAAATCAGTTGTGGTAGAATTTGATAAATCTTTTAGCCATTCCTCCACAGTTGCAGGTCGGTATTGAATATCCATTGCCATACCTTTTAGCACTGCTTGATTAACAGTACCACTAAGTTGAGGCTGTAACTCTCTGGGAGTAGGCATTTCTTGTTGCGCTCTGTTCATTGCTGCTATTGGCAGTCGTGCTGTTAATAAAGTATAGAGAGTTGCAGCTAAACCATATACATCTGTTGCTGCGGTACGTTTTCCTTGAACAAAATACTGTTCTGGAGGAGCATAACCATCAGAAACCAAATTAGTGTGAACCTGAGTTTTACCAGCAATAAATTCCCGCGCAATACCAAAGTCAATTAAGATGACATCCTTAGTACCCTGACGTAGCATAATATTTTGGGGTTTAACATCTCGGTGGAGTAAGTTATTTTGATGCACCACCATCAAAGCATTTCCTACTTGACGAATATAATGCACGGCGATCGCCTCTGGTAGAGGTTGTCCACTATATATAACTTCTGCCAAAGTTGTACCCGGAATATAGTCCATCACCATGTAAGGTTGACCATCTTCCACAAAAAAATCACTGACTCTGACAATATTAGGGTGGACACACAAAGCGAGTCTTCTGGCCTCATCCTGAAACTTCCTTTGAAATTCCTCAAAGTTGGGATGTTGACGTAGAGACTCATTGAGAGTCTTAATAACTACGGGTTGTCCTAAATAATTATGAGTAGCTTTGATAGTAATACCAAAACCCCCCCTTCCTAATTCTTGTTCTAATGTATATTTATCCCCTTGTAAGTTTCTCAATATATTCATTATTTATTTCCCAATTTCTCTAGATCTTAGTGAATTACAGTAGTTTTTATTTTAAGTAGGGACATTCCATGGAACATCCTGAGGAGGGTTGTGGTACGCGAGTATGTGGTTTATCTATCAAGACTTACGCACCTGCAACGTATTCTCGTCATTGTGATCGATAAAAAAGCCATCTCAAATCCTAATTTTTCCTACCTCATGTGTAAGTCCTGTCTATCTGAAACTATAAGCTAGTGAAATTCAGGAGTTTAACTTTAGACAGTAGTCAGAATTTTCTCCTGACTTCTGAGAAGATGACTCCTTCTGCTGAATGCTAATAGATATGCTAAATAGTATCCTAACTTCTACTACTTCTCAGGGGGGGTTGCACATTATGGAATGATATTGCCAAAAAATAGTTTAGACTTTGACTAAAAAAAACCTAATATTAATCTAATATTAATTATTATAGCAATTGATTAATCCAAAATCTTGTTCATCAAAAATCTCAAATCATTCGTCACTGTGCAATGCCTCTCAGGGTGTTTCAATTACGAACTATTAGTTTTAATTTTGGGCGTTGGTGATTTGAGGTATGATATCATGTTTAGTAGTCCATTTCATTAGTTCTAAAGGGTTGCAAATTGCCACAATGACTTATTTTTCATAATTTGGAGAATTCACTTACCCATCAAAATTAATGAAATAAACCACTAGATAAGAGCGCGAACAAAAAACTTTCTCTTCTACTACTCTTTCTTCTTATTTCTTCCCTCCTGACTCCTGACTCCTGACTCCTGACTCCTAAAAAATTAAGATTAATATCATACACTAATTCAGCAACTATGACTTTGAAGATACTTTGCCTTAGTAATGGTCATGGGGAAGACGCGATCGCAGTTCAAATTTTACAAGAATTACAAAAATATCCTCTTCCTCCTAGTCTTGCTGCCTTGCCTATAGTTGGAGAAGGATACGCTTATACCAAAATACCTCGTCTCTCAATTATTGGTCCCCGACAAAGAATGCCTTCTGGTGGATTTATCTATATGGATGGGCAACAGTTATGGCAAGATGTCAAAGGTGGTTTATTAAAAATGACCTTTACTCAACTCAAGGCATTAAAATATTGGGTAAGTTCCGAAACTAAATTAGGTCATCAAGTAGTTATCTTTGCAGTTGGTGATATTGTACCTTTATTATTTGCTTGGTTGAGTGGAGCACCTTATGCTTTTTTAGGAACTGCTAAATCAGAATATTTGATCCGAGATGAAACTGGGAAACTTCCGTCCAAGTCTTGGGTAGAAAGTTTTCAGCATTGGTCAGGTTCGGTTTACTTTCCTTGGGAATGTTGGTTAATGAGTAGGAGTAAGTGTAGAGCGGTACTTACTAGAGACGATCTAACAGCACAAATACTCAGAAAAAAGTCAATTCGAGCTTATTATGTGGGAAACCCAATGATGGATGGTGTAGAGTTGGAAAATTCTCTGCTGTCAATGTATCGCTCTGATGCAGAAATACTAGGAATGCAGCATCAAGTTACGATTACTTTATTACCTGGGTCTCGTTCTCCAGAAGCTTATGCGAATTGGGAAATTATTATTCAAGCTGTTGTAGGGTTAGTAGAAACTTTTCCACGGCAAAAATTTTTGTTTCTGGGGGCGATCGCTCCTAACTTAAGCTTAGAACCTTTTATTACACTCCTCAATTCTTATCATTGGCAGACTGAACGAGAGATTAGAACTAATACTCAGAACAGTATTTTACAACTGCCAGTTGATCGTCCTGTACCAACCTTTTTTTCTGGAGAGGGAAGTATTCAGTTTCCTGTGAAATTAACTTCTCAGAATAAAAATGCTAGTCTGATTTTAGACCGACAAGCTTTTCCAGAATTTGTGCATCGGGGAAATTTAGCTATTGCTATGGCAGGTACTGCTACGGAACAGTTTGTTGGTCTGGGGAAACCAGCGATCGCTATTCCTGGCAATGGCCCTCAATTTACATCTACTTTTGCGGAAGCTCAAAGTCGTCTTTTAGGAATTTCTGTGACTTTGGTCAAGCATCCCAGAGAAGTTGCAGATGCGGTTAAGTCTCTGTTGAACGATCCAGACCGACTACAATTAATTGCTAAAAATGGGATTCAGAGAATGGGTAAACCGGGTGCAGATCAGAGAATTGCTGATTTTTTAATGGGGTTGAAATGGATGTAGGCAAAAGTTATAGCGCTGCGCGCAGGCAACAGGCAACAGGCAACAGGCAACAGGCAACAGGGAGAATAAAAAGCTGTTTGCGGAGCATTCCGAAGAAATAATATAAGACTTTTAGCTATTGGACAGTTCCTGCAATTTGTGGATATGTCAGCGCACATTGCTATATATCATGTCCGGTTGAATACTTATAAATAAAACGATGAGGGAGTCAGGAGTCAGGAGGGAAGAAAGAAGCAAGAAAGAAGAGGAGAAAAAGGAGAAATTTTTTTGTTTAGCTGGCGCACAACGCACATTAACGCTACGCGACAGGTCAAGGGTAGCATTCCGCACCGAAAACGCGGAGCGCGGAACGGAGTCTTATCGCGATCTGATCCGGACATGATATTACTAACCCTTGGCAGCAGAAGAGTAAAAAATTTTTTTGAAATTAACTAAATCTCCAAATTTCTGAATTTCTCTACTACCGCTAAAGGTAAAGAAAGAGCATCTGCAACTTGTTTGGTAGTTAAACCCATGCTCAATAACCGAGGAATAGCTTCTTGTTGCTGTTGAGCAATTAAGTTCCGTTCTTGTTGAGCTTGTTGACGTGCATTTGCCTCTCCTTCAGCGTTTTGTCTTTCTTGTTGAGCTATTAGACATCTGGTGAAAATAAACTTACCCTTTATTTAACATCAGCTAGAGTTGTAAAAGTCAATTCCCTAAATCATTTTTCGTACCTTTTCCTAAAAATCTATTCCCTGTTGCTTTCCGGAGCTGTTGCCTATTGCCTGCTATGTGCAAAAAGTCTATATCTTTTTCACGCCTATGTCTATTTGTCTTTCTCGTTCGGCGTTTTGTCTTGCTTGCTCCTTTTGTTCGAGAATTTCTACATAAGTGGCAAAACGTTCTCCATCGGGTGGATAAATTTGTAATTCCCTACCCTCTTTTTCAAAGCGAATTCCGATTCGAGGACTTATCCAACCTTCCATGACTTCTATGGGAGTGAGAACTTCTCCTCGACACAACCATCCTTTTAATCTCCCTGTGTCTGGGTCATAAACATAATACTGTTGCGCCTTATATTCTGAATATAACTCTAGTTTTGCTACTTCCAGTTCAGTAATACTTTTCCTAGGAGAAACAATTTCAAACACAACTTGTGGTGAAATATTATCTTCTTCCCACTGTTTATAGGAACGTCTATCTTCTTGAGGAAGAGCGAAAACTACCATCACATCAGCAGTTTGTTTTACCCAAGGTTATTTTTGTTTGGGATACCAGAATAAGTCTCCGACAACAAACACATTGGGGTTGTCTTTATACATACCAGCAATACCCCCAACAATAGTAGTAATCAAACGGAATTGAATTGTGTGATCAGCAAAAGGTAAACCGTCACTCTTTGGATAAATAACTTCTGCTGCAGTGGAGGATGTCATTACAAATAACCTCTTACTTAACTTAAATGTTTATAACTTAACCCATCCTTATAGCTATTCACATTATATTTAGATATTTAGTATAGCACTATAGTTTTAATGATAATTTCTATTTTTTATTATCAATAATAGTACAGATGTATACGAAAGAAAATGTTGATCTTAATAGACATCTCCAGAAAAGAGGGAACAGGGAACAGGAATAAATAATTGACAATTTATAGATCAGAATTGCTTTGATTTTTAATTTTTGGAGATGTCTAATATAAAACCATAGTAAAAATTGTATATCAAGTCTGTTTAACGGGACTAATACCAATTCTCAAAAGTATTGCTATACTTAATTAGCCTATAGCATAGCAGTCGAACGAAAAACCTCTCTTTTTTCCCAGAGCAAATATCCTTTTTATTCTTCCAACTCTCTCCTAATAGATTATGATATAGCAGAAGGAAGAAGGAAAAATCTTCATTGTCTGAATTTTAAGCTTTTGATATGTCAAATACAGTAATGACGACTGCTATACAGCAAATTTTAGGATAGTGAAGTACAGTTTAAGATTAGTCCATAATTCTTATTCATTCCCAGCTCTCAGATCCAGTTTGATCTGTTCCCTAAAAGCATAAAACTTTGTACCTCCAAAACTCGAAAACTTATGTAAATATTCAACCGGATATTATATTACTAGAGTCAAAAAAATTAAAGACTTTTCCTTTTTTTTATGATGCTTTTCTCAACAACGGTGATGATTTTTACTACCTTTTTGAGTTTTGTTAATTTTAATGAACGTAGGATGAAATAAATTAATTTACTGATATCTTTTATAGTAGCAAAGTTTGGTAAAATATTAGAAATATGTAGATATATCTGCAAAAATATAAGTTATCAAAAACCTGCTGAATTAATCTTACCAAAGGATAAAAATATGCCAATTCCACAAATTTACAATCGCGATGTTTTTATTTTAATAGACCGTAGTGGTTCCATGACAATATCTGATGCTACTACAGGAAACAAAAATCGTTGGCAATATCTTCAAGAAACTGTACAAGGTCATGTATTTGAAATTCTGTCAGAGCAAGATGATGATTATGGAATAATTTGTGATGAGGTAACTTTATATTTTTTCAATCGAAATCAACAACCGACTAAAACTATTTACCTTAGAGATGCTGCCCAAGTACAAGCTGCTTTTAAAGAAAATAGACCTGGTGGTTCTACTTATATTGCTCCTACTTTAAATGAGGCAGTATCTCAGTGGTTTTCTAATAGAACTGATGATAAAGGTGCTTTTATAATTATCTATACTGATGGTCAAATTGATGATAGTAAAGAATTTATTAATGTTATTGGAAAAACTTGTTCTAATATCAATAGTCAAGATGAGATTAAAATTTTAATGATTGGTGTAGGTAGTGATATTGAGACAGAGGGAGCAATAGATTTTTATTTAGGAATTGATTTGAATGCTAATAAATTTCAATCTAGACGAGGAGAAGATTGTAATATCTTTATTTTTGATTTAATAGATGAGGTAATGGATGAGGGTATTATTGCTGCTCTTGAACGTCAACTTGAGGGAGATCCAAGAAAAGGATTAGGTGGTTGGATAAAAGAAAGATATCCAAGTTTATATGGTAAATATTTTGCTTCTTAATATTAAGAAGGAATCAGGAATCAGGAATCAGGAAGATATTTCTGAATTTAATTCCTCACTATTGATAGTGCGAAGATGTTTGATCACCACAATCTAAGTTAGAGTACTTTTCTTCTTTACTGAAAATTTTGGTTTAAACCCTGCCCTTTTAAGGGGATAAAAAGTGGTCGTTAGCGGAGCGGGTCTGCAAGAACGGGTCTCCTCGCCATATCCAATCAACCAAGAGAAAGAAAATTCTGCATCTTCTCGCTTCCCTATTGCAGGAGGTACTGATAACGTAGTTCCTCTGTAAAGAGGCTAATTGTTAACGTTTACGCAGGATTCCCATAGGAAAGTTCCTCCGGCAGTAGGTTAACTGAATTGACTTTCTCCTAAATACTGACTACTCATTACTTATTTATTCTGATATTTATAAATTTGTGCAATATTTGTAAAAAATTCTAAATTTATAGATGAAATTATGAAATTTTTAACCCTATTATCTCATACTATAGCAATCATATTTCAGTTGTAATATTTTAGTATTAATTAGGAGTCAGGAGTCAGAATATAAAAGGATTTTTATTGGTATTAATTGTTATTAAATATCTCATAAATCATTCCTGATTCCTATATAATGCTGTGAATATTTTCTACAAAACTCAATATGAAGAGGATTGCTATAAATTGCTGAGTTAATTTGATATTAATTTATACATTTCTTACCTTTTAGATAAAATTTATATTGTGTTTTAAATCACATAGTATATATACTATAAGTCACATTAAATCAAGAATATAAATCACAGTTATTTCAGTAAAAATACGGAAAAATAGAATTGTCAATTTTATTCTAATCCGAAATTTCATGTATTAAGACTGAAGCAGAATGTAGTAGTTAATTAATTATGTCAAAGTGTGCTGAAATACTTATTTGTAATTCTATGGTACTAAAGCCGATCGCTCCATAATCAATTTTCTAAATTAAGTAATTACCCTGACCGGATTTATCAGCATATCTATTGAAAGATTTGTTGATTTTTGTAAAGAATAAATATTGGCTCAAAATTCATGCAAGCTAATTATATCAATCAACCAATGAACAAAGAAAAGTTAGAGCAGTTGAATGCATTAACTAAAATAATGATTGTCAGTTTTCTGTGGCATAGTTCTGGTTTAATGAAATCTAGTCAACCTACTAAAACGGAGCAGAACACTACAAAGCCATCTCAGACAGATAAAATAAACCATCCTGAGCAAAAATAATGATGATGTGGGTGTTGCTGAACTAACACCACATTATTTCCTAAAGAAGATATTCTCTCAAAATACGATTACGTTTTGGGTCTTCCAACTTTTTCAATGCCTTAGCTTCTATTTGTCTAATTCTTTCTCTCGTTAAATTAAAAGTATCACCGATTTCTTTCAGGGTTTTTTCTTGACCATCATCCAATCCAAATCGCATTTGTAAGACATTTCTTTCCCGTTCAGTTAAAGTTTTGAGAACAGTTTCTACATCTTCTTGTAGGCAATTTTCAAAGACATATTTTGCTGGTGTTTCTCCATCAAATTCGATCACTTCTTTATAGATGGTATTTTCTCCTTTGCCTATAGGAATCTCTAAAGATAACGTTTCTTGAGCACATTCTACAATAAATCGTAATTTCTCTGTGGTCATTTCCATGCGTGTAGCGACTTCTTCAGCAGTAAGCAGACAACGTTCCATTGACATCTGTTTAACTGTTTTCTTAATTTGGGAAATGGTTTCATAGAGATAAACTGGTAAGCGAATGATCCGAGAATAGTCACAAATAGCTCTAGTAATAGCTTGTCTAATCCACCAAATACCATAAGTAGAAAATTTATAGCCTTTTGTATGGTCAAATTTTTCTGTGGCACGAATTAATCCTAAACTACCTTCTTGGAGTAAATCTTGGAAGTCTAATCCACGGTTTTGATATCGTTTGGCAATTGATGTCACCAGTCGCAGATTAGCTGTGACCATTTTATTTTTGGCCTGTCTACCTTGCTGGAGGTGATCGCGCAATTCTGGTATACTCATTTTTACAGCTGTTGCCCATTCTGTTTCATTAGGCGATCGCTGGAGTTTTTCCTCTAAATTTTCACGAATTTGTTCTAAAGCTAATAATTCATCAATTTGATGAGCTAAATTAATTTCTTCCTCAGCACGCAAACGAGGTATTTTATTAATTTCTTTGTGATAAAGTTGAATGGAATCTTCAGTAAATGTTGCGGTTGGCGGTTCTAAATCTTGGTCGTAGCTACGTTCAGCAGGTTCTTTATTGGTAAATTCTTCTGTAGATTCCCAATCATTTCGGGTTATATTTTCTAGCCAGTAAGTATCATAATAAGTAGGATTTTTACAGTCAATTAACCACCATTTAATTGTAATACTTATATTTTCTATTGTCTGAAGAGCAACTATTACTAACTGATGATAGTTTTTTGTACAAATGAGTAATTTTTTTTTTTGCTTTTAGGGATATTTTGGGAAATAGTTATTATTTTTTCTTGAAGTTTACGGTTTGTTTGAAATTCTGCTTGTAGCAACTCCAACAAAAATATTTCTAAACTACCTTCTTCATCGCTATGAATTTTGTAAACATTATCAATAAATCCACTGCAAGAAGTTGGTAATTCTAGCTGTTCAATCTCTAAATTTTCCAGTTGTAAATTATAGCCAAGTTTGTTAAACAAAGCTACTATTTTTTTCGGGCTATTAATTTTTTTTAGATCGTCTATTTCTAATGAATGCCCTATCATTATCATCTGTCTCCACAATTAATTTATGTTAATATGTTGAGTCTTTAATATATTGCGATTAAAAGCGTTATTCTGTCTGTTTTTTTCAAGCTTGGTAAATTTATAAGAAACATTTTTTTGTGTTTTATGAATAGATAGTTGTGGTTTTTGAGAATGATTGCTTACTTTTCCCTAGTTATTCCAAGATTCAATTCAAGTAAAACTTTACACCGATCTAAGATAATTAGCGATCGCGCTTAATCATACCTATCACTATCATCAAAGAGCTTGATGAATTTATACTTCCTTATATCATATATCTTCTTTTATGTCAATCTTTATTTTCAAATTCTTGATATTATCATGTTTGTAGGCAATCAATCAAGATTATATGTCAATATCATATTTAAAATGCTATGTCAAACTTTTATCATCTCGACTCATATGCAAAGGAAACAATTAGGATGATTATTTATACAGCATGAGATGAAAATTATGGGATAATACCAGTCTGATAAATATTTGCTACAAATAGCTAGGCTATTTCTTAGGAGTCAACCCACCCCTAACCCTTTCCAGGAGGGGGAGGACCGAGTCAGGTAGAGGAGCTTTCGGATTGGTGAGGTACAGAATGAATGGCTTTGATATTATTTTTTAGGTCGGAACTTATCTTTTTAGTCAAAAGGGGATCTCCAAAAAAGTCTTTTAATTACTCAAATTATTCATAACATTCTTGTTGGAAAATGGTATAATAGGCAACAGGGAAGAGAAAATAAAGATTAATGTATAGCAGTCGCCATTACTGGTGGTGGTGCATAGTAATGGTAAAGGAAGCACCGGGAGTTTGGGGGGATGGGGGGATGGGGAGATGGGGAGTGTGGGAGATGGGGAGATGAGGAGTGTGGGAGAAATTAAAAAATATGTATCCTACCATTACCATGCAGGACTATCGCCATTACTATATTTGAGATATCAAAAGCTTAAAACTCAGACAACGCAAGATTTTTCTTTCTCTCCTAGATAACTAAAGCCTTCTTCTTTCTGCTATAAAACTGTACCTTACCATCTTGAACAGTGCGGTATTTATATTGAGTTTAAAAATCGTTTTAAACATTAACATTAAAAGATAATTTTTCAATCTTGATAATATATATTTATACATCTGCAATCAGCAGAAAAAATATTGAAGTAATGAATAATTATTAAATAATCACCAGCAAAATTAACAGTTTTTATGAGGAAAAATTAGGAATAAAATTATGGAAACTTTATTAGGTATTTGTCTAGGTGTAGGTTTAAGTGCAGCTTGTGGTTTTCGCATATTTGTACCTCCTTTAGTAATGAGTATTGCAGCACAGTCAGGAAATTTACAAATATCTTCTGATTTTGCCTGGATGGGCACCCCACAAGCAACAGTAGCTTTCGGAGTTGGTGCATTTTTAGAAGTTGCAGCTTACTATATTCCTTGGGTAGATGAACTACTAGATATTGTCGCCACTCCAACAGCAGTTATCGCAGGTACAATCATCACAAGTTCATTTGTGAGTGACATGAGTCCAATGCTACAGTGGACGATTGCTGCGGTCGTGGGAGGGGGTGCTGCGGGAACAGTGCAAGGTTTAACAGATGTGACCAGATTAGCATCTACAACTCTCACCGGAGGATTTGCCAATCCTGGAGTTTCCACAATGGAGTTATTAAGTTCCTCGGTGTTGTCAATTTTGGCGATTTCTGTACCAGTGTTCGCAGCTTTCCTCGTATTTGTAGTGATTGGGTTACTATTATCAGGGGTGAAAACTTTGCATCGAAAGTTGAGGCAAAAAAATAATACAGAAATACCACCGACAGAAATAGAGTAATGACTTGTACCATGTCCGGTTAAACAGTTATAAATAAATGACAGAGGAGTCAGGAGTCATAATTGAGGAGGGAAAGCGTTGCATAGAGTGCGGGATGAATTTTAGACTGGGAAACATAGGAAGTGTAAAAAACATTCAATTGGATTTACCGAATAATTAATATCATGTCCGGCTAATTAGTGATAAAAAACTTTCTCCTTCAACTCCAGTTCTTCTTCTTCCTTCTTCTTTCTTCCCTCCTGACTCCTGAGGACTGACTCCTGACTCCTCCGTCGTTATTTATTTATAACTGTTCAACCGGACATGATATAAGGTAAAAATCCTCTCCTTTAAAGGAGAAACAAGCGGTCGTTCGCGACAGCGGAACGGAGTTCTCTCTTCGGAGCTTCCCGTAGGGTGGGATGGCGATCTTCGGAGCGGGTCTGTAAGAACGGGTCTCCTCCCTGTCCTCCAATCGACCAAGAGAGAAAATATTTTCCTTTTATTCAATCCTCTTCCTTTTAGGGAGAGGTAATTATCAATTATCCATTATTGAACTTCTCCCAAAAGTTTCATCCCTTGATTCACCAATTCCGGAGGGAAGAAAGAAGATGAGAAGGAGAAAGTTTTTTGATCGCGCTCTTATCTGGACATGATATTAGTTGACAATTTACTAGGACTTACGCACCTGCAACGTATTTTTGTCCGAAGCGATCGATAGGGTTTGCGCAGCAGTCCGGAACGGAAAGCAATCTCAAATCCTAGTTTTTCCTACTTCATGCGTAATACCAAATTGATAAATGTTTGCTAGAAATAGCTAGGATATTTCTTAGGAGTCAGGAGTCAGGAGTCGTATGGGAACGGCTTTAATACCATTTTTTCGGGCATAAATTATCTTTTTTGTCAAAGGGACATCTCCAAAAAAGTCTTTTAATCACGCTTATTATTCGTAACATTCTTTTTTCACGCTTGGTATAATATCACGTTCCTCCTCCAGGGGAGCTACGAATTGCGGACAGGTCAGTTATAAATAAAATTTAAGAACTGAATAATATAGATACAGTGTAGGTTTTTGTTGGGTTGCGCTGTCGCTTAACCCAACCTACAATCTGATACCTACGCACCACCACTCAAGAACGATACAGCTGCTGCTCCAGTTGCTGCTCCTGCTGCTGCTCCTGCTGGACCTGCAATCACTACTCCAATAGATCCACCAACGATACAACCTATGAGTGCAGCTCCTGCACCTTTTCCTAAACCTTCTCCAAATCCTTTGGCGAATTCCTTTACTGCGTTATCGTTATCTTTCTTCTTTGCGTTATTTTTGTCTTTCTCTATCATGTTACCTTCCAAAAGTAGAATTTTTAATCAGATTTCAACCACCATTTAATATGAATGCTACAGGGGATTAAAACTTACCATTTCATCCTCAAATCTATGGTTTAATCTTTTCTTTATTATTGTCTTTACATCGGTGCTTTGCCTAGTCCAAAAACGTTCAAATTTGTTACTTTTGTTCTGAGTCAATTTTATCTACTTTTGTAGAAAAATGTTACAAATGTACTAGACTGTTACCCAACGCAAGTGATAATACAAAAAACATACCTCCCCTTATCCTATGAACTTGGAAGAAGTTATAAAAATAGCCAACCAAATAGTTTCTGAGAAAACAGGCAAATCTCTAAGTGACTTACAACAAGCGGTACTCAAAGTAACTCTATAACGGAAGACTTACCAAGATATTGCTAAAGAATTTGATTGCTCTGAAGGTAATGTGAGAAAAGCTAGCTCAGAATTATGGCAGATAATTTCAGAAAAGTTAGAGGAAAAGGTTACTAAATCAAATTTTCGCTCCGCAATGGAGAGGTTTCATAACTCTAATATTTTAAACTTCGCAGAAAACGTGAGCGGTAGTGTCAATATCTGTCAAAAACAAAGACACCCTCCAGACACACCAAACTCACACCAACCTAACCAACAAACATTTCACAGCAAACAACCCGCGACGCCACATCAAGACTTAGGCGAAATGCCAGAGTTAGGCGACTTCTACAACCGCAACACCGAACTCGAAACCCTAACTACCTGGATTTTACAACAACATTGTCACCTCATCGCACTCACGGGTATCATTGGTATCGACAAAACCACATTAGCAGTAAAACTCCTTCACCAAATAAAAGATAATTTTGACTATGTAATTTGGCGCAGTCTAGAAACATCCCCCACTTTTACAGAATTTCAAGCTGACTTAGTTCAGTTTTTCTCCCAGTCTCAACAACAAAACTCTCTTGAAAACACACAAAAACCTTTACCCCTAATCAAATATTTGCAAAAGCATCGTTGTTTAGTAGTCTTGGATGACATTCATCACCTTTTCAACAGTGGGGAGTTAGCAGGAAAGTACAAACCAGGATACGAAGAATATGACTGCTTTTTCAAACAGATAGAAAAACTATCCCATCAAAGTTGCCTGCTATTAATAGGTTGGGAACAACCCATTACACTTGCTCAAGTCAAAAGCAAAAAAACACCAATTCCTATTTTGCAACTGACTGGTTTAGATATTGCCAGCGCAACAGAAATACTCAGAGATTATGGTTTGGCAGAAATTGATAACTGGGAAAAACTAATTCACCACTATCAAGGCAACCCTCTATGGTTAAAAAGTGTGGCAACTCAGATTCAAGAATTGGGAGAAAATTTGATTGAGTTATTGCCCGATGATGCCATCCTATTACCAGAAGATTTAAAAGATACTTTACAACAGCAGAGCGATCGCCTATCGGAAACCGAAAAACAAATCTTGGAGCTTTGAGTAATGAAAAATCAACCTATTAGTCTGGCGCAACTGTTAGAAACTACAGAAATATCACCATCAGATTTACTCAACACATTACAATCTTTGTGTAGGCGTTCCATAATTGAAAAGCAAGAAAATCTTTACAGCGTGCCACCTGTAGTCAGGGAATATAGCAGAGAGAGTAAAGCAAAGCTCAATATGGTATGATTACTTGAAAAATCAAATCCAAATTTAGACTATGAAAATTAGAGAAATTCTACAACAAAAGCGGGAAGAAATTCTACACCTAGCTGCCCAACATGGAGCATCGAATATCCGAATATTTGGGTCGGTTGCACGAAATGAAGAACGGGAAGATAGCGATATAGATTTTCTTGTGGATATGGAAAGCGATCGCAGTTTACTAGATCGTATTGGTTTAATTCAAGATTTAGAAGACCTTTTAGGTAGAAAAGTAGATGTAGCAACCGTTAAGGGATTACGCGAATCTTTCCGAGAAAGAATTATTAGTCAGGCGATACCCCTATGATATCACATCCGGTTGAATACTTATCATATATTTGGGGGTGGGGAGTGTGGGGAGAAGGGGAGGTGGAGAGATTGAAGGTGAGAAAGTGTGGATAGAATTATAAACATATACTCTATAGTCGGATTTTATATGACAGATGATAAAATGTATTTACAAGATATCCTCGATCGCCTCAGTCGCATTGAAGTTTACACACAAGGAGGAAAAACAGAATTTTTACAATCATCTTTGATTCAAGATGGAGTGATTCGTTGTTTTGAAGTGATAGGAGAAGCAGTCAAACTGCTTTCTCCAGAATTAAGGCAAAATTATTCAGATATTCCCTGGCGAAGAATTGCTGGATTTCGAGATGTCTTGATACATAACTATGCTGGAATAGACTTGGATGAAGTTTGGAATGTAGTAGAATATAATTTACCAGATTTAAAACCGAAAATTTTAGGAATTTTATTGGAGATGTCTAATGAAACTTGAAAACGCAAATTTGGTAGTCGTACATAGTAATGGTAGTTGGAGACGAGCAACACCTAGCACCGAAGCAAGATGCTCCTACTAGCGTACCCCATGACAAAAATAATTAGGGTTTGCGCTCAAAAGTCTTATGGGTGAGGGTAGGAGACAGGAGACAGGAGACAGGAGACAGGAGACAGGAGACAGGAGACAGGAGACAGGAGACAGGAGACAGGAGACAGGAGACAGGAGTAAGAATTGTAAGAATGATTTTTCTGCCCAACTATGCGCCTAAAATACTAACTTTTTGAGCGTGAAAAGCTGAAAACCAGGCACTTTTTTTGAACCCAAAAAGGCTAAAACCTTTATCTGTAAATACTTTTAGATTTAATCAGCAAGCCCTAATTAGATGCACTAATACTATTACTAATTAATAATTAATAATTAATAATTAATAATTAATAATTAATTATTGAACCCTATTCCTTCCCCAATTTATGACTAACACAAATACACCAACCACAGATAATCTCAAATATGTCAACCCCCTAATAGGTACAGGTGGTCACGGCCACACCCACCCAGGGGCAAGCGTTCCCAATGGCTTTGTAGTACTTGGTCCCGATACTAGAGTCGAAGGATGGGATGCCAGTTCCGGATATTATGATAGCGATCGCAGTATTCTTGGTTTTTCCCACACTCACCTGAGCGGTACGGGTATTGCAGACTATGGGGATATTCTAATTTTGCCAAAAATTGGTACTATGATACTCGAACCGGGAACTCTGGAAAACCCAGACTCAGGTTATCGGGAACGCTTTGATAAAAATTCGGAAACAGCTTCTCCTGCTTACTACAAAGTCAAATTAAACTCAGGAATACAAGTCGAACTCACAGCTAAACAACGGAGTGGTTTTCACTACTACACCTTTCCCGAAAATGCTAAAATTAACCTGCTCATAGACTTAGTTCATCGTCGAGACGAAAAAACTCTCTCCGCTATTCTCAAAGTATTAGACCCATACACCATTGTTGGCAGTCGCATAAGTCAAAGTTGGTCGCCAGAACAACGAATTTATTTTTATATCAAAATAGATAAACCACTGCAAAAAATATATATCTCCACCGATGGCAAAAATCTAAATCAGCTCAAAAGTGCCAACAGCAAAAATATCCAATCATATCTGGAATTAGGGCAAATTTCCAATCTCAAAGTACGCATTGGTATTTCCGCAGTAGACATTAGTGGCGCGCAAAAAAATATCGAAAAAGAAATCCCATCCTGGCAATTTTATCAAACAGTTGACTCCAGCAAAGAACTCTGGCGGGAAAAACTGGCAAAAATTGATATTGAAACCGAAAACGAGACAGATAAAATCATTTTCTACACTGCTCTCTACCATACCTACAAAGCTCCACATATATATATGGATGTAGACAAACGGTTTCGGGGAGCAGATGGACGCATTCATACCGCAGGAGGTTTTACCAACTACACTCTATTTTCATTATGGGATACATTTCGCGCTCTCCACCCATTGATGACCTTACTCGAACCCTCAGAAACTAATGAATATATCAAATCTATGTTGATACATTACGACCAAGTGGGTTCTCTACCAAAGTGGAAACTAGGAGAAAAAGATGTCAAAACAATGGTTGGTCGTCATGCCATCAGCGTTATTGTAGATACTTTTACCAAAGGTTTGCGGAACTATGATAATTGGTGGGCATTGGGAGCAATGCTCGACACCATGAATAGAGAAGAACCAGAATTAAATGCCTATCGTAACTATGGTTTTGTACCTTCAGATGTTGATGTTAACTGGTCAGTGTCGCGGACTCTAGAATTTGCCTATAATGACTGGGCGATCGCTCAAGTTGCCAGAATTTTCGGAAATATTAGTCTGGCAGAAAGTTATGAAAAACGTTCTCAAGCATACCGCCAAGTATTCGACCCCAGTCAAAAATTAATGCGTCCCAAACGTAGGGATGGTAGTTGGGATAATTTCGATCCGTTTGCCGCAGCATGGGAGTCTCCATTTATTGAGGGGAACTCCTGGCAATATACCTGGTTTGTACCTCACAATATTCCCGACTTAATTCAACTCATGGGTGGGAAGTCAGCATTTTTAGCACAACTGGAAAAATTATTTTCCCTAGATAGTAGTAAAGGAAATGAACTACCAGATATTACAGGATTAATTGGACAATATGCTCACGGCAATGAACCCAGTCATCATATCCCCTATCTTTTCAATTTTATCGATCGCAACGATCTGACTCGTGCTTATGTCAAACAAATACTTACCACAATGTACAAAGCTACACCAGATGGCATCATAGGCAATGAAGACTGCGGACAAATGTCAGCTTGGTATATTCTCAGTGCTTTGGGTTTATATCAGGTGACTCCGGGTACGCCAATGTTTGATTTGGGATATCTACATTTTTCTCAAGCAACTATACATTTGGATAATGGCAAAGATTTTGTTATTCAAAAAGGTAATCATCCAGAACCATATTTACTCAATGGTCAACCCGCGTCAGGGTGGCAAATTTCATATCAAGATATTATGAATGGTGGTATGTTGAGTATTTCCTCACCAACACCAATAAATTCACCAACCCCAACAAATGTAATGCAATGGTATAACCAACCCCCTGTCTGGAGCGACCAAAATGGAGTAATTCAAGTTACCACAGGTGCAAAGACAGATTTTTGGCGAGTGACTCACTATGGTTTTATTCGCGATAACGGTCATTTTTATTATCAGAATATTACAGGTGACTTTACCGCTCAAGTCAAAATTACTGGTGAATATCAAGCATTATACGACCAAGCAGGTTTAATGGTGCGTTTGGATGAAAAGACTTGGGTAAAATGTGGCATTGAATTTGTAAATGGCGTGCAACAAGCGAGTGCTGTGGTGACTAGAGAATATTCTGACTGGTCAGTAGTGTCGTTGTCGGAAAACCCCGAAAGTATTTGGTTGCGGTTAAAGCGGAGTGGAGAAACAGTGGAAGTGGAATATTCTCTTGATGGAGAGATTTATAGTTTGTTGAGACTAGCTTATTTGACTACGGCAAATGAGTTGCAAGTCGGTTTAATGTGTGCTTCTCCTGATGGGGATGGTTTTTCTGTTGTATTTGAAGAATTTAGACTGTTTGATTAGAGAAACCTAAAGAGGGAGGAAGGTTTAAAAGTTTGAAAAAAAACTTATATTTCCTCAATTTACGCTTAGGTTTACACAAACAATAAAGTGGGGAAATGATATAACTCACATTCCGCACTTCAATTTGTGGCGTTGCTTAAATGTAATGATAATTAGGCATCTACTTCACCCATAGGGAGTAGGCAGCTTTGCTGTAGGCAGTAGGGGTAAAGAATTGATAATTTCTTTGGGATATAGATATTGATTTTTGATTCTTGGAGATATCTATTAGCTGAAGGTAAAATTGAAAAACTGATGTTTTGCGCCCAAAGTTAATCTCAAAATCATTACCACTCAGCAACGCCCAATTTGTAACATTAAAAGTAGTAGAAAAATCCGTAACTTGGTAGGTATTTATACTATATAGCTGCTACATTTGACCTTTCTCAGCAGTCAGATTCTCAGGAAAATATTAAGTATAAATACTCAATTACTTACTCCTATTGACCACTATAATTGTCTCCTGTCTCCAGTATAGCTGTCTCCTGTCTCCGATTTTTAATACTACATTTTGTCGTACGTAATGTTAGGATATAACCACCTAATAGCATTCTTTTTTTAACTGGTCTAATTAATTTAGACAGGACTTATATCAAATTCTTAATTTAGACAGGACTTATATCAAATTCGTTGGCTTCAGAGTAATATAATTCCGTTGATCATCATACAATGCGTAAGGGCGAATGGCCATTTGCGCTCCGCAAAGCTCCGAATGACGCCCCTACAATATAGACTCTTATCTTTATAGCGGTTTTCACAAAGGTAGACTTGCATTGCTTCTGCCTTCTGCCTTCTGCATAGCTGCCTTTAAGCCAAAATCTCTGTATTCTATGTTAATGAAAACTGCTATAAAATACTGAATAAAACCGATGCTAACGGATTTGATATTACACATGAGGTACGAAAAACTAGGATTTGAGATTGCTTTCCGTTCCGGACTGCTCCGCAAACCCTGTCGGTCGCAATGACGAAAATGGGTTTTACTGCGTAAGTCCTATGAGAGTAGAAATAGATTTGTGGCCAAATATTCCATAATACATAAACCAGGGCTTAACTTTGGCTAAGTCAGGACTTATGCAAAAGAGAAAATTATACACCATTTTTAGGGGTTAACGGCCGTTAACCCCCTACTATATTTGGTGGTTATGCGTAAGTCCTGTAAATCACAGAAACCCATTTTATAGAACGGAGAGGGGGGGATTCGAACCCCCGTATAAGTCACCCCATAACAGCATTTCCAGTGCTGCGCCTTAAACCACTCGGCCACCTCTCCAAAAAGCAAAAGTATTAAATTTTATATTTGCTCACAATTATACTATTGTAGCAGAATTATTCTAAATTTTGCAACTATTTCTCACAAATAAAATTTTATATTAGATATTGGGCCTAGATAGCATAAGATAAGTATAAATCATGTTTTAGTCTATAGCAGGCAACAGGCAACAGGCAACAGTGGGAAAAACATTGCCTAGTCTAAAATTCATCATTAGCATAAGTCCTAAGCAACTCGTTCCTCGCTATATTAATTAAAACTTAATTTCTAAATTGCCAGCAATAACTATAAATTATAGTCTCAAATTATTATGGCCCGTTATCACCAAATTCGCATACACAATCGCCAAAAAGATACATATCATACAGTCCAGGTTCCTGAAGACCGCTACATCCTCCACAGTGCTGAAAATCAAGGAGTAGATTTACCATTCTCCTGTCGTAATGGTGCTTGTACTACTTGTGCAGTGAGAGTTATATCTGGCCAACTCTATCAACCAGAAGCAATGGGACTATCATTAGAACTTCAAAAACAGGGTTATGCTCTTCTGTGTGTCAGCTATGCTCGTTCTGACCTACTCGTAGAAACACAGGATGAAGATGAAGTATACGAACTTCAATTTGGCCGCTATTTTGGCAAAGGAAAGGTAAGAGCGGGATTGCCATTGGATGAAGATTAGAATCATTTTTCTAGTTATAGCCTGGATACTTTTCATTGGCTGCCAAAACTCAAATCCCCGATCGGGCAAAATAATTAGAGTAGAAAGGGTAGTTAGTGGACAAACCATCGAGATAACTGACCGTTCTGCTGCTGTACCTATACTAGAACCCATTCGCTTGATAGGTATTCAGGCACCAGATATCAGACAAAAACCTTGGGGACAAGAAGCTAGAACCCAACTAGAAAAGTTAACCTTGGGGCAAGAAGTTTTATTAGAGTTTGATGTCCAGAAAAAAGATAAATTTGATCGCCAACTAGCTTATATTTGGCTGAATGGGAAACTAATTAATGAATATATGGCAGAAGAAGGTTTGGCCTTGGCAGAGCCATATTTTCCTAACAATAAGTATACAGAACGTCTTGCTAATGCCCAAGAAAAAGCTAGACTGATGGGGCGAGGTATCTGGAATCCAGAACGTCCAATGCGTCAAACTCCAGCACAATTTCGTCGTGAAAATCTTAAACAATAGGTTAGATAATTAATAATTAATAATTAATAATTAATAATTACCTCTCTTTGAAAACGGATAGGATTGACGATTAAGGAAAATTTTTTCTTGTTTCTCCTTTAAATGAAAGGCTTTAAACCTTAATTATTTAATTATTCGGTAAGCAAGTCAAAAGTCAGTAGGGGTGATTCACGTTTGCGTTTGCGCAGCATTCCGCAAGGAAAGCATTCCGTTAGGAAATTACCCGTACAGAAGTCAGAAGTTATTATTGTCATGGAGATTTTGAACAATTCTCTAATTCCTATTAAGTAAGTTAATTATTTTTATGAGTGCAGAACAATTACAAGTTTTCCTAGATATTGCCACTGAAGCTGCTCTTGCTGGTGGTGCAGAGTTGATGTCTTATTGGGGCAATCTTCAAGATATTCAAGAAAAGGGTAGTCCAGTAAATTTGGTAACTGAAGCTGACAAAGCTGCTGAAAAGGCGATCATCAAGGTTTTACAGCGACATTTGCCAAACCATGGCATTCTAGCTGAAGAGTCGGGAGAGTTGGGAGATACAACAAGTAGATATCTATGGGCAATAGACCCTTTGGACGGTACTACTAATTTTGCCCACCAATATCCTTTTTCAGCATCCTCGGTAGGATTATTAATTGATGGGGTACCACAGGTGGGGGTGGTATTTAATCCGATTTTAGATGAACTTTTTCGTGCAGCTAAAGCTTTGGGGGCAACTCGTAACTGCAAACCAATTAGTGTTTCTCAGACTACTACTTTAGAAAGAAGTTTGACGATAACGGGTTTTGCTTACGACCGACGGGAGACTACTGATAATAACTACAAAGAATTTTGTCAAATATGTGATCTTACTCAAGGAGTACGACGTTCTGGTTCTGCTTCTATCGATCTATGTTCTATTGCTTGTGGTCGTGCAGATGCTTACTGGGAAAGAAATTTGTCCCCTTGGGATATTGCTGCAGGTATAGTGGTGTTGGAGGAAGCGGGAGGTAAGGTTACGGCTTATAATGGTAGTCCTGTTGATCTGAAATCGGGTAAGATTTTAGCTACTAATGGCAAAATTCACGATTTAATGAGCAAAGCGTTGACTGAAACTCTGCCTTTGTCTCATTGGTCTAAGGAAAGGAGGGAATAGGGACTCACCCCTAACCCCTCCCAGGAGGGGAGTAGGGAGTAGGGGGAAAGAATAGGCTTTTTACAGAAGTAGGCAATAGGCAATAGGCAACAGGCAATAAGCAATAGGGAAGAAAATTTCTGCAAAAAGCGTGTCAGTCTAGTAGGGAGTGGTAGCGGTAGCGTAACATCCCAAAATCCTATATCTATTGTCAGTCTGTAATATCATGTTCGGATAAACACTAACTATAAAGTCATTGCGACGGTAACGACGTGGAAGGAAGCAATCTCAGGGATTTGAGATATCTCTTCCATCTATATCCTAATCATAACTATTCAACCGAACATGATATAAGTCCTGAAGATTACAGCAGATTCGGTACTAATGAGGTACAACTGACAATATGGATTTTGTCTATCCCCCATTCCCTGTTCCCAGATCCAGTGTTCCCTGTTCCCTAAAACCATAAGCATAAGTACCTCACTGGCAGTGGAAACTGCTGTAAGTTTAGATTCAATGCAATTAATTTTGTTAAGGAAAAGTTGTTATTATGTCTTTTACATTTAAACAAGGATTATTCCAATTTGATTTCACAGACCATCACGCAATTTTAGGGGTTTCTCTAGATGCAGAATTTGGTGAGATTCGTAAACGGTATATGCGGGTGGCACGTCGTTTGCACCCCGATACTTCACCCTTTGAAAGTGAAACTGATAAAGAATTTGCTAATCAGTTGTTATCTAAGTTGGTGAGTCCTGCTTATAATAAATTTTCTAAGGAAAGCGATCGCGCTGAACTTTTTGTCGTTCTCAAAAATCTCAGTAATACTGTTTCTCAACAGCGCAGTCAAATTAAGTTTACTACTGATGCAGCAAAAAAAATTGCTAAGGCGGGAGATTATCAAAACATATATAAGGAAACTCTCAAGGAATTAAGCGATCGCGAATATGAATCTATTGACAAAACTTTAGATATCATTGGAGAAATTAGTGAATTGAATTTAGCTTATTTACTGCGCAAAACTGGTTCTGGAGTTGTTAAACCCTCACCTCCACCTACACCGAAACCTCCTAGTGATTCTGTCAAACCCACAACTATAAAACCCTCAACTAAAAATCCTTTGGTAGAGCAAGCTTGTAATAGGGCTAAAACATTAATATCTAATAAAAATTATGTGAAGGCAATTTCAGAGTTAAAAGGAGCTTTGAAATTTGAGCAAAATGATAGTCTTTGTCATGCTTTATTAGGTTTTTGTTACTTCCAGCAAAAGCAAGGCACAATGGCGAAAATTGAAGTCAAAAAAGCTCTTTCATTAAATCCTCAAGAGCCAAAAGCATTAGAAGTAAAAAAATTATTAGAACAAGCTGCAACTGGCAATAATAAACCAAGTAAAACAACAGGTAAAAAAGGAACTAAATCTGATAAAGGAGGTGGTTTATTTGGGGGTATTTTTGGTGGAAATAAAAAATAACGAAGGTAAGCATTTCCTGCGGAATTATGCGCAAAAAGCCATCAGTTATTCAGCGCTTCCCTGCGGAATGCTACGCAAACAGCTATTGCTTTTAGTTTTAGATCAAAGCTTTACTAATTAAGGCAAAATTTATACTTACTACTAAAGTCGCCTTTAAAGTCTATATTCATTTAAACCCCCTCATAAGACTGAGAGTTGACAGCTAATAGCTTAACACTTCCTGAGTAAGTGTTAGTATTAGATTATTAAGTTACTTACCGAATAATTAGTAATTAATAATTTCATATTTGAAGCCGATCCTTTCTAATTTCTAATAATTAAGGAGAAAAAATATTCTCATGTTCTTTTGGTTAATACTCTTCCTTCATTTTAAAAAGAAGAGGTAATTATTAATTGTTAACTGTTAATTGTTGAACTAATATCATCTCCGGATAATGATGGAGGAGTCAAGAGTCGTAGGGGCGAATGGCCATTTGCTAACGCAAAGCTCCGAATGGCGCCCCTACAAGATTTTTGTTATTACGATGTGGTTAATCAATCTGAAAAGCGCTGTAAACGCACAAGACATAACACCTAATCTCTAAAACCTAACAACTATAGCAATGAGCGCTGGTATATTTACAAATTACAGGAGCAGCTAAATAGCGAAAAATCTTATATTATCGGCAATTTATTCCCCCTTCCGGAGCTGTTGCCTGTTGCCTGTTGCCTGCACACAGCGCTATAACACCTAACACCTAACACATTCTGCAAAATACTATGAGGTAAAAAATGGCAAAAACAGATAAAATTAATTATAGTTGTCCTAGTGGATTTCCAGAATTCCTCCCTGGTGAAAAACGATTAGAATCTTATTTAATGGATACAATTCGTCAGGTATTTGAACGCTACGGATTTACACCTATTGAAACTCCAGCAGTTGAACGTTTAGAAGTTTTACAAGCAAAAGGAAATCAAGGAGATAATATTGTTTATGGTTTATTTCCTATTTTGCCTCCAAATCGTCAAGCAGAAAAGGAAAAAGCTGGAGATAGTGGTTCAGAAGAAAGGGCGTTAAAGTTCGACCAAACTGTTCCTTTGGCTGCTTATATTGCTCGGCATTTGAATGATTTGAATTTCCCTTTTGCTCGTTATCAAATGGATGTTGTTTTCCGAGGAGAACGGGCAAAAGATGGTCGTTTTCGACAGTTCCGACAATGCGATATTGATGTTGTGGGGAGGGGTAAATTAAGTTTATTATATGATGCACAAGTTCCAGCGATTATTGCTGAAATCTTTGAAGCGATTAATATTGGTGATTTTCTCATCAGAATTAATAACCGCAAAGTTTTAACTGGTTTTTTTGCATCTGTGGGAGTAGCAGCAGAGAATATTGTGTCTTGTCTTCGGATTGTTGATACTGCGGAAAAAGTGGGAGAAGCTAAGGTTAAAAAAGCTTTGTCTGAAATTAGTTTGTCTGAATCTCAAGTGGAAAAAGTTTGGGATTTTACTAAAATCAAAGGTACGGTTGATGATGTTTTGGATAAGCTGAAAAGTATGGCAGAAACTTTGGATAATTCTGAGGTTTTAAGTCAGGGAGTTTCTGAATTAGAAACAGTAATTTCTGGTGTCAGAAATTTGGGAGTTTCAGACCAACGTTTCTGTATCGATCTATCAATAGCTAGGGGATTAGATTATTATACGGGCACAGTATATGAAACTACTTTAATCGGACATGAAGCTTTAGGAAGTATTTGTTCTGGGGGTAGATATGAAGAATTAGTCGGAATGTTTATTGGGGAAAAAATGCCTGGAGTTGGTATTTCTATTGGTTTAACTAGATTAATGAGTCGCTTGTTAAAGGCGGGTATTTTGGAATCTTTTGCTCCGACTCCAGCAACAGTTATGGTTGTGAATATGCAAGAAGATTTAATGGCAACTTATTTGGATGTTTCTCAAAAGTTGCGTCGAAGTGGGATGAATGTTATAACAAGTTTTGATAGTCGTGGAGTTGGAAAACAATTACAACAAGCTGATAAGCAGAAAATTCCTTTTTGTATTATTATTGGTTCCGAGGAAGCAGCAGCTAATATGTGTAGTTTAAAAGATTTAAGAACAGGGGAACAAATGAAAGTTCCTATAGCAGGTTTAGCAGGTGTATTAAAACAAAGATTGGTTTAACAATTAATAATTAATAATTAATAATTAATAATTACCTCTCCTTGAAAGCGGATAGGATTGACTCAAAGGAAAATTTTTTCTTGTTTATCCTTTAAAGGAGAGGCTTTATACCTTAATTATTCGGTAATACTGTAGAGTAATTAGGGCTTGCTGATTAAATATAAAAGCATTTACAGATAAAGGTTTTATATCATGTTCGGATAATCAGTTATAATAAACCTTCTGCCTTCTAACCTTGCTCTTTCCCTTCTGCCTTCTGCCCTCTGCTTTCTGCCTTTGGTCCACAGATATTATAAGTATTCAACCGAACATGATATTAGCCTTCAACTGTTACTAGATGGAATCAAATTTGATTTTATAGATGCCGAAGCATACTTGGTTCCTTACCAAAAATTAAATCATCGCGTATAGCGGAATTCATACCATGAGCTTTTGGGACTCTTTCGTCCAGCAGTATCCACTGCCCAAACCCGACAACGTCCAGGTTGTGCCCCCACAAATTGAAACCTGTAACTGGTCGAATTAATATTAGGTACTATCCTAGTCCGACCACCAATATTTGAACACCACTGGTTGGGCTGGCAGCAATGATAACAGTCAATCTCGACTGTGTAACTTACTGCACCCCTTACAGGAGACCAACGTAACATAGTGTTTCTTGGATAATGATTAAAAACAGTTCCATTAACTGGAGATATTAGTTTTGGTGCAGATAGTGATGTTCTGGAAGTACTGACCTTCCTAAAACGATATTCCTTAACATAATCCCGACGGGTACCATCAGTGAAAATATTTTCGCTCAGTACACGCAATTCCCCATTACCTAGCATGGTGAGTGTTCTAATTTCTTTCTTAAAAGAAACTTCTCGACTCACAATTACTGGGTTCCCTTGGAAAGCGACGGTAGTTTCACCGTGGTCGCAATCTGTGGGATGACAAGAACCCCAGCTATGAATGCCAAGAGAGTTTCTCTTTTGCCTGATAGCTAATCGAGTGATTCCCCGTGTATTGCGATCAACGTTTTGCCAGTTTCCGATAAAGTCATTCAGCCTAGCACGAGTCTTGACAAAATTGGGACGAGCCTCCCGTGGATAGTTTATACTGATTTCGCCATTTCTAGCTTGCCCACCACTAAAGTTAACTAAACTAACGAACCACTTACGACCACGGTTAAAATCTGAGGAAGTGACATTGTAGGACAATGTTATGGGGCTAACGCCATCCCGGCGTGCATAATAAGCCACAGGATTAGGCTGTCTTGGTCTATCGGGGCCGTTGATAATTAAAGCTAGTTTCCTTGCTGTACCTTCCCATTTAACACTAACTTCAATACGACCAGGTTTACTAAGTTCAATGGGAAAGATTACTCTATCGCCAAACTTGGAGCCAATTGTAAATATCAACTGCTTGCTTATACATATCTGTTTTTCCTAATTCAGCACTCTGTAAATAAGTATTAGCTAAAGAAAAACGAATTACCCAAATATCTCGCTGCCAAGACTTCTCTGGTTTTGTCGAAAATAATAGAATGCTATTCTTAAATTCTTTAACTGCATCATCATAGAGTTGTAGTTTGTCAGCTTCTTTGAGTTTCCGATCGCCGCAGTTTCTATAGAGTAATCCCAGTTGATAGTAGGCTTTAGCTGTTAGTTGCTGAATTATGTCAATTATTGTTTCTCGATCATAACCAGATATTACATTTTGTAGAGCCTCAATAGCCTCTTCATTGGGCTTAGAACAATAACTAGTTTGAATATTTTCTTTAGTAGTAATCGCTAAACCTAAGTTGTAGTTAGCTTTGATATCTACATAAGCTTTAGGATGTTTTATTTCTGCATCTAATGCCTTGCGATATTTGGCAATAGCTTCATCAATTTTCTCTTCTGCAATGCCCTCATTTCCCCTCTTATTAATACTCTGAACTCTTTGACTGTATAGCAAAGCACCCCAAGCAAGATAAGCTCTAGCGTATTGATTTTTACTAATTTTTAAAGCTTCTTTAAAGGCTGCTTCAGCTTCTGCAAAATCTTTTTTAGCATCATTAAAATGAGTTATAGCTTCTTCGTAATCACTTTCAGATTGTTCCTGTTTAGATTTGATTTCTTTAACAAGAAAATATTCGTATGATAAATTACCCATCTTACTGTGGGCTACACCCTTAAAAAGATATAATACTTCTAGTCCTGTCTTGTTTAATCCACGTTTTCTTTCTTCTATTTCTCTTAGTAATTCTTCAGATTCTTTGATGTGATCTAATGCTATATCTTGTTCCTGGGAAAGTTTAATAGTAGCTAAAGCAAAATGGAATAATGTTTGTAATGGTGGTTTCAGATCCGCATATAAATTTTTTCGATTTACTCCTTTCAAAGGTTGAATAAAATCTATTGGTTCACTAAGAGCGTGATACCCTGTAATCTCCATAGCATCTTCATAGTTTTCAGGCAGATAAAATTTAGTGAATAACTGGTTAGAAGCCGAATCTAGCCACCCATAAATAATAAAATCTGCATCAATTCTATGGGCTATATTTGTGATTGAGGATGAAAATTCATCTTCTGTACTTCTCACAAGATATTCAATTGGATTACTTTTAATAAGTCTGAATTTAGATTGAACTGATATATCCAATCTATCCAAACTTTCTAACCAATTTTTTATGGTCTGACTCAAAGAATTACCAACGCTAGATGCAGTAATTGTTTTTTTTGCTTCTTTGCGTTCCTTAAACCCAATTAGCGCGACGTTAAAATCACCTATCATTGGTTGACTTTGAACTATCCATTGACTGACAACTGGAGTAACTATGGGAACAACTGATAAGACAATCAAAACTAATAATGACCAAATCGGAACAGAAATACTTAGGCTTCCGATTTGGATTACATATCTAATGGTAGAACCATTATCAGCTATGATTTTTTGAACCCTAACAAAGGATTCCTGTTTCTCAGTCATTGCTGTCTTTGTTTTACCCCTTCAATCTTGCTCTCATCCCGTGCGACTGTCTCTTGTTGAACATCACTTTCACCAGTAGCAGATTGTTCTACATTACTAATAGTACTTTTCCTTTCTGCTAACACTCGCTGTACGACTTTACCCTCCATCAAACGGTTAATTTCATTAGTTAAGGCAGTATCTTCTTTCAATAGCTTTTTCAATTGAACTCGAAGAGCTGCTTGAACATCTTCATCATCTGGGTTATCTGCTGCGTCTTTTATTGCTTCTTTTGCTGCTGGCTTAGTTTCTACTTGAGGACGAAGTTTATTCCATAAAGCCTTGGCTTGCTCCCAAGCATCTTGACCAAAAAGCTTTCCTGCTTCTTCTGCTGCTTTTTCTCCTGCTTTAAGTATTGGACTTTGGACAAAAAGCAAGATAGTTAGTGTAATAATTACGCTAATCATATCTGGCAATGTTCCTCTGTCTCCAGTGAATTTAATCACTGAAAAATAGAAATAATTGAGAGTGATCGCCGACGGGGATGCCAACTTTTAGTTATTTT
>NZ_JAAHGM010000004.1:178714-265213 GCF_010692625.1 Okeania sp. SIO2C2 | reverse complement strand
GACGATATTAAAAAGGATAGTCAAACATATACTGAAGCGAATTATTCGCTTTTTTCAGTTCCTTCTTCATCTAAATTTTAATACCATTAAACAAGTATGTATTTGTGCTGGTAAAAGCAGATTATCATTTGCCTTTCAACTATTTTCAGAAATTCAAAAATCACAATCAAATAAAAATATTTTTATCTCTCCGAGCAGTATAGCGATCGCTCTATCAATGACCTACAACGGTGCCGAAGGAAAAACCAGAGATGCTATGACTAAAGCATTAAATTTTCAGGGAATGAGTTTAGAAGAAGTTAATCAAGCAAACAAAGAATTAGGCATTTTATTAAATAGTTTAAATCCAGACATTAAATTAGATATTGCCAACTCAATATGGACCAAAAAAGGGATGTCTTTTGAGCCAACATTTATGCAAAGAAATCAAAATTTTTATCAGAGCAAGGTAAGTCAAATAGACTTCGAGCATCCTAGAAGTCCTGAAATTATCAACAATTGGGTCAACGATATTACTAAGGGCAAAATTGATAAAATCATCGAAAAACTCGAACCTAATACAGTGATGGTTTTGTTAAATGCTATTTATTTTCAAGGCAATTGGGAGCAAGAATTTGCAGAATATTCCACAAAAGAACAACCTTTTTATCTACCGAATGGCACAAAAAAACAACATCCAATAATGTTTCAATCATCTAGATATTTATATTACGAAGATGAAGAATTTCAGGCAGTAAGTTTACCCTATGGAGAAGGAGGAGTAAGTATGTATATATTCCTTCCCAAAGAAAAAGTAGGATTAGACAGATTTTATCAAATTTTAAATGAGGAAAACTGGGAAAATTGGATGCTGCAATTTGACTATTGTAAAGTAAATCTAGGCTTGCCAAAATTTAAAACCGAATATGAAATTACCCTCAATGATGCGTTGAAATCTTTAGGAATGGAGATAGCTTTTAACAAAAATAATGCTGATTTTTCTGGGATGCGTCCTATTCCACCAGAGTTATATATAGATGAAATTAAACATAAAACATTTGTGGAAGTTAATGAAGCAGGAACAGAAGCAGGAGCAGCGACCAGTATAACTATGGGAGTAAGAAGTGCAGAAATACCTGTTGATATGTTAGTCGATCGTCCCTTCTTTTTGACAATTACAGAGAATGATTCTGGCACTATTCTATTTATGGGAGAAATTACAAATCCAGAGACGTGATCAAAAGGGAAAAGGGAATAGAAAACAAAGGCAAGCATATTTAGCATCTATTACTACTAGTGCAGGATGGCAGAAATAACAAACCAGTTACAAAATCCTAAAAGCCTTGCAAATCAATACTTTTGACTGTATTGAGTGGTCTTACATTCTGAGGTATCCTCAGAATTACGCACTCGATGCATGACTTTTGACTTCCGCGTAGCAGCACTAGCTAGACAGTTACGAAAAATCAGGACTTACGCAAAATATAAAATTATACACCGCCTGTAGGGGTTTATCGCCGTTAATTCCTACTATATATAGTGGTTCTGCGTAAGTCCTGAAAATCTTGATTTTAACGTTGGCTTTAATCATTAAAACTATTGTTAAATAAGGATTTTGAGGTGCTTGTCACCCGGTGAGCTGGATTTTAGACAGAGCTTTAATCCTTTAAACCTTTATCCAAAAATAGTTTTGAACTACTTGTCACCCCTGATTAACCCTTGAACCAGTTCTACAAATTCTAGACGATCTATTTCGCACGCTTGAGAGGAACGTTCTGAGACTTGAGAGAGAAAATTTTTAATACGGAGGATTACTTCTGATAAATTCCTGTTTTGGATATCTGCAATAAAAGAACGGCGTAATAGACTAAAACGACAACCTAGACGAATGAGCTCTCCCATAAGTAGATGACAAGGGATGGGATGTCCTTTTTCGGGTAAAGTTAGCCCCCCAAAACCAGAAGAAATCGTAAAATTTTGCAGAATCTTTTCAACAGTGCCATCGATGAGAGTGCAGAAAGGATGGGGATTATCTAAGCTTTCTGCTAAATCATTTAGTCCGATATGAACTCGATGTAAAGGTAATTCAGCTAACTTGGGGCTTAAATTCATTGCTTCAACTGTTTCCACCACAATGCCTACTTTCACTCTTCCTTCTGACCAATTTAGAACTTTGACCACTTCTTCTACCGACTGAACTTTGGGTAACCAAATTTCATCTACCTTATTTGCAATAGCTAGTTCTAATTCTGCCAACGTTCTTTCATAATAGGGGTTAAGACGGCAAATTACCCAAGCATCTGTAACAGATCTGACCTGTTCTAATGTTTTGACCATCTCTGATGTTAATATGGGAGAGCGATCGCCTTCGACATTTTCCCATTCCACCATCACTGCATCCACCCCTGCTGCAACTGATTCTTGTATTAATGATAGATCGGTAGAACAGAGTAGGAGTTCAAAAGGTGAATTCAATTTGTTAAGTTCCATAAGTTTCTAGAAAAAAAATGAAAAAATATGTAATGTTTGGTCACAATAATTTATTTGGTGATTTGGTAGAAATTATTCACGCAAATGGGGGGGTATTGACAAAAATTATTCAGAATATGCCTGAACCTTCTTACCCAAATCGTCCTACTTTGAAAGAGCGTTTAGCATCTTTACAAGACTCCGAACACAATCCTGATAATATCAACCAATCATACCCCATTGAAGTGCTACCTTTAGAAGATTTTTCTCCAGAACCAGATGAAGTCTATTTGATGGGATTTACGGGCTTCAGAATGGACTCCCTCCGACAAGAACTTCTAGCAAAATTCCAGATTCATTTTGACCCCTTAATCCATCCCTCAGCCTTGATTTCTCCGACTGCCAAAATTTCATCCGGAGTAATTATTAACATGGGGTCTATTATCGCCTCTGGAGTATTTTTAGGTAATCATGTGGCCATTAACAAAGGAGTTATTATTGGTCATGATACTCATCTTCAAGATTATGTTATCGTGCAGCCTGGTGTCAAGGTAGCCGGCCATGTTCGGATCAGAAAAGGAGCTGTTCTCGGTATTGGGTCGGTGGTAATAGAAGACTTAAAAATAGGAGAATATTCGATGATAGCAGCCGGTGCAGTTGTTATTCGAGATGTTCCCTCTCATACTTTAGTTGCAGGTGTTCCAGCAATACCTAAAAAGCAGATTAATCATTGATTAACTTGACAGAGGGAACTAATATTGATATATTAATAACTATAGGGTGTATCGCAATCATAGAACTATACAAATAAAAACAATATACCCAAGGAAATGCAAAATACTAGGTTAGCTCAGACAAAGCTGGCAAATATTCCTAACTTTTTAAAGTTATCAAGTTTAGAAGATTGGTCTCCCGAACAAATTTTTAATCTGTTAAAGGAGTATAAATTTGTTTGTTTGAGAGGTTTAATTACTGAAAAATCTGTTGTGAATGCCAAGGGAATTTTACAGTCATCCTTTAACAAAAATAACGATCGTCCAACAACTGGTGAAACCCCAGACGAAGTGAAAAATAACTTTCAGAAATTAGCCATTGGTAGCGTTCATAGTCAGCACCATGAAGGCTCTTATGCCAGATTTGTGAGAACTTTTTATAATCCTCTGTGGGCAGAAGATATTTATCAAATGCACGATATTTTTAGTCGTATGATCGCAGTGAGAAATCGATTATTAGATAAACCGATAAATTTTGCCAGTAGTACAATTGAAGATAATCTTTGGACAGCAGCTAGAATTCATCAATATCCATCAGGGGGAGGATTTATGCAAGGGCATCGAGACACAACCCTCAAAAATGTCTCCCACAAAGCAAATTTGAATTACTTTCAAGTCATGTTAATTATGACTCAAAAAGGGGTTGATTTTGAAAAAGGGGGTGGGTTTATTATGCAAGGGGAAAAACGATGGGTATTTGAAGAACATTGTCAACCGGGAGATTTAGTAATTTATGATAGTCAAACCCTTCATGGGGTAGCGGATATCGATCCTCATAAAAACCTTAATCTAGAAACCCTTTCTGGTCGTTTAGCTGCGTTTGTTAGTTTGTATAGAAATCTTTAAAAAAAATAATTTTTTCCCATGTCTTTTCCTAATATCCCCTTTAGCAAACCTTGTATTACTAATCAAGAACTTGCCTACCTGCAACAGGCGATCGCTAGCCATCATCTAGAAGGTAACGGGTATTTTACAAAAAAATGTCAAACTTGGTTAGAAAAAACTATTGGATGTCATAAAGCTCTACTAACCCATTCGTGTACAGCTGCCCTAGAAATGTCGGCAATTTTAGCTGATATTCAGCCTGGAGATGAGGTAATTATGCCCTCCTATACTTTTGTCTCTACTGCTAATGCTTTCGTATTACGAGGAGCTATTCCTGTTTTCGTTGATATTCATCCTGAAACCCTGAACATTGATGAAAAAAAAGTAGAAGCAGCGATTACCCCTAAAACCCGTGCAATAGTGCCAGTTCATTATGCCGGGGTAGGTTGCGAGATGAAATCAATTATGAGAATTGCTCAAAATTATGGTTTATGGGCGATCGAAGATGCTGCTCAAGGGATTTTATCAACCTATCAAGAGCAACCACTGGGAAGTATAGGACATTTAGCAACCTTCAGTTTTCATAATACAAAAAATGTGATTTCAGGAGAAGGGGGAGTCTTATTAATTAACGATCCGAATTTGATAGAACGGGCTGAAATTATTTGGGAAAAAGGTACAAATCGTCAGCAATTTTTTCAAGGACAAGTTGATAAATATACATGGGTAGATATTGGCTCTTCTTATCTTCCTAGTGAATTAATAGCAGCCTTTCTTTATGCTCAATTAGAAAAAGCAACAGCTATTACTAATGAACGATTAAAAAGATGGCATAAATATCATCAAGCTTTTGCCGATTTAGAAAAAAAAGATTTAGTGCGCCGTCCTATTGTCCCAGAAAATTGCCAACATAACGCACATATTTATTATTTAATTCTGCCAGATATTAACTACCGTAACCAATTAATTAAAATTCTAAAAGAGTGGCATATCAATGCAGTATTCCATTATATTCCCTTACATTCATCCCCCGCAGGACAAAAGTTTGGGCGGAGTTTAGGAACATTGAGTGTAACCGACGATCTATCGAGCCGTTTGTTACGATTACCGCTTTATGCTACTTTAGAAGAGACTGAAATTGAAAGAATCATTGAAATAGTTTTATCTTTTTTTAGAGGTTATAAAAATGTTCCAGCACTTTATTATCACTCCCTTTAATGTTGATGTGGGATTAAAAGCTAGAAGTGAATTATTAGATTGTGGGTATTTACGCCGACGATTTAAGCTCTTTCAAGAATTCTGCTTTCCCAGTGTCTATAATCAAACTAATCAAAATTTTAAGTGGTTAGCTTTTTTCGATTATGAAACACCAGATGAGATTAAGGAAAAGATTAAAAGCTTACAAAAATGGTCGAATTTTATTCCGATTTTTACTCAAGAAAATATGGATTTTAAACCTTTCTTGGTGAAAATTATTCATCAATATTTAAAACCTGAAGATACTCATATTATTACAACATGGTTGGATGGAGATGATGCGATAGCTAACGATTTCATTGAACAAGTACAACAACAATTCAATCACCAATCTTTTGAATATATTAACTTTTTTTATGGTTATCAACTAACTAAAGATGGACTATTTTTTCAAAAATATCTTGCCAATCAATTTCTTTCTTTAATTGAACAAATTGATGATAATATTTTAACTTGTAAAATAATGCGTCATGTTGATATAGATCCACTTTCTAAAGAAGGTCTTCCGGTTCGACAAGTTGTTACTTCTCCTCTTTGGATACAGCTTATTCATGAAGATAATGTATTGTCAAAACTATATTATCAAGCTATCCCCCAGCCTTTAGGAAAATTAAAGCAAGATTTTTCTGTTCAAAATTTTGTCAGTAACTTCTCTAATGATTTGTATATCTACAACTGCAAAAACTATCTTAAGTATTTATTCAGTAAGGTTTTTAAATCGAAAATATTAATTCAAACATTCCTAGGCAATTTGATTTTATTAATGAACCCCAAATTTTTAATAACTTATTATCAAAAAAAATTTGAACAGGAATATTCGATCATAATGTCTCATCAATTGTCAATTTTAGAAATGAAAACATTATGTTTACAGCAAAAATCAATCTGGCGTAAAAGTGGCAATATTACTCAAGAGTAATTTGTGAAGAAACTTATGAGTGTTGTTTTTCCTTTTGCTAGAAGCAAAATGATTTGGTATTGCTTCCTTTCTATTGAGTCATGGGTAACTATACCGTTTCACGGCAGTCATGCATTCATGCATTAAGATTTTATAGACTCTGAACTTTGACGCAGAGCGTAATTTCAGGAAATTATTTCCATAATAAAGTTTGACACTATTTGTGAAATGTTTAAAGTGAATTGGTATAGATAGTTTCTTTCGCTCTTCATATAAATTTAGGTACTCCTGGATACTTATAACTTGTCAATAAATTTTATAGTATTTTTGCCAAAATGTCTCTAGAAGTAATTATTTTAATTGTAATTCTGGGAGTATATAATTTACCTGGCAGTACAATAATTTTGAGAAATCAGAAAATTAATACCGATAAATATACAGACAAGAAGCAGCAAAAATTAGCCAAAATAGTAGATAAAAATACCATGAATAAATTAGTTTCTGCTAATAATCAATTTGGCTTTAAACTATTTTCATAAATTCATAAATCTCAGTCAAATGAAAATATTTTTATCTCGTCAATAAGTATAGCGGTCTCTCTATCAATGACATACAATGGCGCTGGTGGAAAAACTCAAGAAGCTATGGCTAAAACTTTAAACTTTCAGGGAATGAGCTTAGAGGAAATAAATCAAGCAAATCAGGATTTAGGGACTTTATTAAATATTTTAAATCCAGAGATTAAATTAAATATTGCTAACTCAATCTGGGCTAAAAAGGGAATATCTTTTTATCGAAGTTTTCTGCAAGTAAATCAAGATTTTTATCAGAGTCAGGTAAGAAAAATTAACTTTAACGATCCGGAGAGTGTGAAAATTATCAATAATTGGGTAAAAGACAAAACTGAAGGCAAAATTGATGAAATTATTCAAAAACTCAGTCCCAACTATGTCATGTTGTTGTTAAATGCTATTTATTTCAAAGCTGATTGGCAAAAAGAATTTCCAGAAAAATCTACTCAATAATTACGTTTTCTTTAGCCAATGGAACTGAAAAACGATATCCAATTATTTTCCAAATTGGAAGATATTTATATTACTGGAATGAATATTTTCAAGCAGTGAGGTTACCCTATAAAGGAGGTTTAGCTAGTATGTATATATTTCTCCCTAAAAAACAAGTCGGTTTAGAGAGATTTTATCAAGTTTTGAATGAAGAAAACTGGAAAAGTTGGATGAAACAGTTGAAACCTGATAAAATTGATTTAGGTTTACCAAAGTTTAAAATGAAGTTACCCTCAACGATGTGTTGAAGTCTTTAGGAATGGAAATAGCTTTTGACAGGGAAGCAGATTTTTATCAAATGAGTCCTAAGCAGTTAAATATTGATAAAGTTAAACATAAAACATTTGTTGAAGTGAATGAAATAGGAACAGAAGCAGCAGCAGCTACCAGTGTAATAATGCAAAATGTGAGTGGACTTTTTAGTCCAATACTTATGGTAATTAATCGCCCCTTCTTTTTTGCAATTACAGAGAATGATTCTGGCACTATTCTGTTTATGGGGGCAATTACAAATCCAAAAAACTAAGATTATGCAATTAGCAATTAATAATTAATTATGGCGTTAGCGGGTAAGCATTCAGCAGTCAGCTATTAGTGATTAACTCATTATCATACTAGAGAGGAATTATCCACCAAGGAGAATTAAAATTCATTAATGAAATTGGCAATAACCTAACCTCAGTTATTGCTTGAATATATTCATGCATCTGATTACTGTTTGCGGAGCATTCCGTAGGAAATGCTAATAACTGAATGCTTACGTTAGCGGAGCTTTGCCCTAGCAAACGGCCGTTTTGCTCCGCAACATGAAACCCCCCTACTACCAAAATATTACAACTGAAATGGGATTGCCATATTAGCTTTCATACTTTTATTAAACTCAGAGCAGCAAAATAGTAGATAATTATTTGAATTTGGTATGATTGTATTAGCCAAAATTCAGATATATAGACATGATTGAGAAATTAGTTTCTGCTAATAACAAATTTGCCTTTCAACTATTTTCAGAAATTCAAAAATATCAGGCCAATGAAAATATTTTTATCTCGCCCATTAGCATAGCGATCGCCCTATCAATGACCTATAACGGCGCTCGGGGAGAAACTCAAACAGCTATGGCAAAAACTTTAAACTTTCAGGGAATGAGTTTAGAAGAAATAAATCAAGCAAATCAACAATTAGGAAATTTGTTAGAGAGTTTAAATGCCGACATTAAGTTAAATATTTCTAACTCAATCTGGACTAAAATCGGAATACATTTTGAGCAAAACTTTCTAAAAATAAACCAAGAAATTTATCAGAGTCAAGTCAGGTAAATTGACTTTGAAAATCTGAAAACTCCAGAAATTATCAATAATTGGATAAAAGATAATACCAAAGGCAAAATAGATCGAATAATTGAAACCCTAGATCTTGATTCAGTCATGGTATTGTTAAATGCTATTTATTTTCAAGGAAACTGGCAAGAAGAATTTGATGATATTTGTACCGTAGACCAGCCTTTTTATCTATCTAATGGAATAGAAAAACAACACCCAACAATGTTGAAATCATCTCAATATTCATATTATGAAAATCAAACTTTTCAAGCCATTAGTTTGCCTTACGGAGAAGGTAGCGTCAGTATGTATGTATTTCTCCCCAAAGAAGAAATAGGATTAGAAAAATTCTATCAAACTTTAAATGAAGAAAATTGGGAAAATTGGATGCTAAAGTTTGAATCTCAAACAGTAACATTAAGTTTACCCAAATTTAAAAATGAATATGAACTTACCCTCAATGACATATTAAAAACTTTGGCAATGGAAATAGCTTTTGACAGAAAGGCAGCAGATTTTTCAGGAATGCGTTCTATTCCACCAAAGTTATATATTGATGAAATTAAACATAAAACATTTGTGGAAGTGAATGAAACAGGAACAGAAGCAACAGCAGCTACCGATATAGTTATGCCAGTAGCACTTTCTATGATGACAAGTCTAGTAGATATGTCTGTTAATCGTCCCTTCTTTTTTGCAATTAGAGATAATAATTCTGGCACTATTCTATTTATGGGAGAAATTACAAATCCAGAAAATTAAGAGTAAGTTTTATACATAATATTTCTCAGGTTAATGAAGTAGACCTATCTTTTTTATTTCCTATTCCCTAGTCCCTAAAACAAGCGAATTTTATACCTAACCAGTATGGGAATTGTTATAGTAGTCTTAAATGATTTATAACAGAAAAGTTAGTAATTTTGAAAATTATATTGATTGTAATTTTTATCAATTGACTCTAGTGAGGTAAAAGAATGTTCAAAGAACTTGTCAATAAATTTTCCGGCATTTCTCCCAAAATGTCTCTAGGAGCAATTATTTTAATTGTAATTCTCGGAGTCTATAACTTACCAGGCAGTACAATAATTTTCAGAAATCGGAAACTTGATACCGATAAATATACAAATCAGAACCAGCAGAAATTAGCCCAAACGGCAGATGAAAATACCATGATAAAATTAGTTAATGCCAATAATAAATTGGGTTTTAAACTATTTTCAGAAATTCAGAAATCCCAATCAGATGAAAATGTTTTTATATCACCAATAAGTATAGCGATCGCTCTATCAATGACCTACAATGGCGCAGCAGGAAAAACTCAAGCAGCTATGGCTAAAACTTTAAACTTTCAGGGAATGAGTTTAGCAGAAGTTAATCAAGCAAATAAGGATTTAGGGATGTTATTAAATAGTTTAAATCCCGAGATTAAATTAAATATTGCTAACTCAATCTGGACTGAAAAGGGAATATCTTTTTCTCCAAATTTTTTGCAAGTAAATCAAGATTTTTATCAGAGTCAGGTAAGAGAAATTGACTTTAACGATCCTGAAAGTCCGAAAATTATCAATAATTGGGTAAAAGACAAAACTGAAGGCAAAATTGAAAAAATTATTCAAGCACTTAATCCTAATGATATCATGGTGTTATTAAATGCTATTTATTTTCAGGGCAATTGGGAAGAACAATTTTCTGAATATTCTACTAAAGAGATGCCTTTTTATTTAGCCAATGGGACTCAAAAACAACATCCAATTATGTTCCAATCGTCAAGACATTTATATTACGAGAATCAATATTTTCAGGCAGTGAGTTTGCCCTATAAAAAAGGTCTGGTTAGTATGTATATATTTCTCCCCAGGGAACAAGTCAGTTTAGAGGGATTTTATCAAGTGTTGAATCAAAAAAACTGGGAAAATTGGATGAAACAGTTTGAAAGTTACGAAGTTAATTTAGGTTTGCCAACGTTTAAAAATGAATATGAAGTGACTCTCAATAATATGTTGAAATCTTTAGGAATGCAAATAGCTTTTCAAGGTGGAGGAGCAGATTTTTCTGGAATGAGTCGTGAGAAGTTATTTATCAGTGAAGTTAAGCATAAAACATTTGTTGAAGTGAATGAAACTGGAACAGAAGCAGCAGCAACTACCAGTGTAAGAATAACATTGGAAAGTGCAGTAATAACTGTCGATATGTTAGTTAATCGTCCTTTCTTTTTTGCCATTAGAGATAATAATTCTGGCACTATTTTGTTTATGGGAGAAATTACAAATCCAGAAAATTAGACTTCTTGCAGAAGTCAGGGAATAGTGAATAGGGAATAGGGGATATAGAAGAAAAAAATGGGAAAAGCAGATCAATTGATTTTCACACCTCACCACTTGAGGAAACAAAGTAGTTACTCCGGAGCTTCCTAAAATGAAATGACTATTGCGACATCCGCAACATTAGGAAAATATCACCACTCACATCTTGAAGCTTCACAAAATGAGAAAAGCAGATCAATTGATTTTCATACCTCACCACTTGAGGAAACAAAGTAGTTACTCCGGAGCTTCCTAAAATGAAATGACTATTGCGACATACGCAACATTAGGAAAATATCACCACTCACATCTTGAAGCTTCACAAAATGAGAAAAGTAGATAAATTGATTTTCACACCTCACCAGTCTAGGAAGTCAAACAGTCAATCATTGAGAAATTAGTTTATGCCAATAATAAATTTACTTTTCAACTATTTTCATAAATTCATAAATCCCAATGATTAATAAATCAAAATTACGAACTTAAGGTAATTAGTTAAAACCACTATCACAGTCACATCATCAGCTACCCTGTAGAGATAATAGATTAAATTAAATATAACCTCTGATTTTTAACAGAATTAAATTATCCCTAACCTTTATACCCCTAAACCTATAATTTCGATTTTTGTAACGGAAAGTTCAACTTAAATATAATGAAATAACCGCTCAACTAAACTTACTCAAAGGTCTGAAAGTCTAGTTATTCGTAGTGGATCAACCACTACAGGGTTAAACGGCAAACCCTTTATTCCTTGGTCCAAGACATCAGGAATTACTTTTTTAATTATATTAAATGACCCATTTACATCTGCATTTAATAATTTATTTTCCCTGGTTTTATACAACCCTCTTGTTACTCTTTTTCCACTAAATTTCGGTTTTTTATCTCCATATTTTGGTAAATTATCCCCATCTAAGCAGCTTGATTGAGATGTATAAGATTCTTCTGTAATTATTACTGTTATTCCTCTTAGTTGGGCTTTATACGTTAACATCTCTATTAACTTATAATGAGGGATATTCACAAATTGTTGATTGTTCTTTTTCCCTAACTTTATTTCTTGTTTCCAATTTTGATTCTGCCCAATGATTAAGATGCCTATTTCATGGTTTACACACCAATCTATTACTCTTTTACTTGCTGTATGGAGATAGTTTCCTCCTCGACAATTTCGTTTGTGAGTTAATTTTTTTACCGATGAGAACTACTTTTATTGTGGCTATTTAATTGATATTATAAACAAGAGCGCTGTTTATTATAAAAGGTATTAATTGCTTTTAATGGTCTGCCTTTAATCAATAGAGGTGCAATTCCTGTTTGATTTGTAGTTACAGCTATTAAGTTATTTACCCCTAAATCTACTCCTGCTATTTGTTGATTTTCTGTTGTTTCCTCCGCTTTTTCATAGACTATTTCTATAAGATAACAGCTACTTTTGGGGATGATTCTGGCTTCTATTATTTCTGTCTGTAAAGTGGGTATTTTTATTTCACTCATCGACAGATGACAAATTCCTTTTTTTAAGGTTTTTTTTGTAAATTGATTCATCTGGATAGGGCAGAATATTTCGGCCTTTTGTTCTATGTTTATATTTGGGGATTTTTGGTTTCCCTAAAAATTTATTTGGCTGTTTTTTCCACACTTTTAAGGCTGCAAAATAACTACTCCAAGCTGAGTCTAATCTTCTGATTATTTGCTTGCTTACCTTAGTAGGTAAAGCTTGATAATCATCCGTCTTAGATACTAGGTGATACAGTTGATTAAAGCTTAGTTTCTTTTTATTTTCAAAGAAATATTGGCGATCATGGTAATTGGCTAAATTGAACAGATTTTTTGACAAAAAAGCCTTGTGGTCTATTTCTGACCACAAATAATGTGATTTGGTAATAACATGACGTTCAACTAGCTTCATATCCTAATTGTAGCTGATAACGACTCAATGAATAGACAACTGAGCAAAATTACTCATTTTAGTTTTATAGCTATAATTATGAGTAAGTTTGATGAACTTTAGATAAGTTTTTGCTTTCTGTATTTACCCCTAACTTAGACCCAAACTAACCATTATCCCTGTTTATGAATAACCCTATATATCCCGGACTAATACTCACTAACCGCTATAAAATAGTCAAACAATTGGGACATGGTGGTTTTGGACGCACCTACCTCGCAGAAGATAACCATCGTTTCCAAGAACCCTGTGTACTCAAAGAATTTGCCCCCCAAGTACACGGTAGTTATGCCTTACAAAAATCCCAAGAATTATTTGAAAGAGAAGCAGGGGTACTTTACAAATTGCGACATCCACAAATACCCGGGTTCCGAGAAATGTTTCGCTTTAAATTAGATGGAGAAGGATACCTATTTTTAGTACAAGATTATGTAGAAGGTAAAACTTATCGTGCTTTGCTAGAAAACCGCAAACGTCAAGGCACTTTTTTTAGCGAAACAGAAGTAACAAAATTTTTACTACAAATATTACCAGTCTTAGAATATATTCATAACTTGGGAGTTATTCACCGCGACATTTCCCCAGATAATATCATTCTGCGAAGCTCCGATAAACTGCCAGTATTAATAGATTTTGGTGGAGTCAAAGAAACAGCAACAAAAGTCGTATCTGAATATGCTCATGGTATTTCGCTCCAAGCAACAAGGTTGGGTAAAGTCGGATATGCACCAGACGAACAAATGCGACTAGGAATGATTAATGCCAACAGCGACTTATATGCTTTAGCAGCAACAATCTTAGTATTACTGACAGGAAAAGAACCCTCTTTTTTAATAGACCCTCACAACTTAACCTTTAACTGGCGCAAGAAAATTAGCATTAGTCCAAGTTTAGGTAATGTATTAGATAAAATGTTAGCTCCTCAACCAAGCGATCGCTATTCCACAGTTAGTCAAGTTATAGCAGAGCTTGAAAATTTTGCTTCTAGCACTGACCTAACACCGACCCAAGCAGCATCAAATGTCATCTCCACTCAACCTATTAGTGCAGATCAAATCTCCAATGTCACAACAACGCCAGTTTCCCAAATTCCAGTTGCAACTAATAACCCTCAAAAATTTTCAATTTGGTCAACAATTTTATTAGTATTAGTAACAATATTTAGCATGGGAGGAATAGGTTGGATAGCTGGTAACTTTTGGTTAGAATACAACTCTAATCAAAAAGATAAAATTGTCAATGATAAACCCAAAAAATTGAGCGATCGCCTCCAAAAATCTGGCATTGAAGAGTCTTTCTTTTTTCCTTTAGTAGATGACTTTTTCTACGCTAAATATCCTCAAAAAAAAGGGCAAACTTTGAGTGATGAAACTTCAGAAGATAAATTATGGAAGTGGCGGTGGTATGAAATAGCAAACCAGTTACTTAACAAACTAGAAACACTAAGTTTAGATGCTCGTCGTAGATTAGGAAATTATAGTAAAGATGACATTTATCGATGGAAGTCTCAACTTAGTAGATTAAACATTAGTAGTACAGCTTTTAATGATTTGACCGATGCTCGATTTTTTTATTTATTCTCAGAACAACCCCGTGGAAAAAACATAATTGGTTTACCAATGGGTCAAATTTGGCAAGCGATCGCTACCGATACAATAAAAGCTTTACAAAATAGAAAATCTTTAGAAGAAATTCGTTTTACACCAGGTTCATTTAGAGAAGTTGTGAATGGTAATTTACAACCAGGAGAAGGTAAAATTTATTTAGCATGGATACAAGCAGACCAAATTTTACGCGTCAGGTTACGAGTTAATTCTCCAGAAGTTTTCTTATCTATTTATCCTCCTGAAAACGATCGTCGTAGGTCTAGAGCGTTAGTAGAAGATCGAAATATAGATCGATGGAGGGGTCAAACTTTCACTTCTGGTTATTATCAATTTGTAGTTGTTTCTAATTCATCTCAACCTATGGAATATACTTTAGGAGTAGCTGCTAGAGATAGAATGAATCGTAGGTATTAGTTTAAGAAGGGGGAGTGGGGCAGTGGGGGAGATGGGGAGTAGTAAACATAAGAATAATATACACTTACTTGCTAATAATCACTCTTAACGTTATTGAATTCTACTAACTACTTAATTATTGAAGTCTTGCATAAGTATAGTAGTTGAAGCAAAGGGCGCGGACAGATAAAAAGCTTAAAACTCAGACAACGTAAGATTTTTCCTTCTACCTTCTACCGTCTACCTTCTGCTATTTAAATCGAAAAGAAGAGGAACAGGGAACAACTTGATAATTTTGATAAAGTAGCTGAAATACTTCTTGATAGTAGGGATATTTTGCCTGAAGTTGAGCGAAAGTTTTTGAATTCATAAATCCTTGAAAAACAATACTATAGGTATCCCAAGAAAAACGGGAATCATCTATTTTGAAATTCCCATCATTATAGGTACGAGAAATAATTCCATTTCCATAGGGAAGTAATATCATGTTCGGATAATCAGTTATAAATAAAATTTAAGGACTGACAGTACCGACGGTATCAAATAAATACTGAAATTGTCTTTACTTTTCTCCAATATTTCCTCTTTTTCTCCAATATTTCCTCCTGACTACTGACTCGGTCCTCCTGAGGACTCACAACATTTATTTATAAGTATTCAACCGAACATGATATAAGAAAGTTTCTTGATAATATTGAGCTTTCTTTTCGAGAATTTCACGATTCACTTTTTCAGAAAGTAATTTAGCTCATCTCGGTTTAAAGACTAAGACATGGAATAACCCACAAGCTGATTGCCCATCATTTTCCATTGGCAGTAAGATTAATTATCATCTTAAATTGAGCGATAATGGCTATTTAATTGTAGCTGAAAAATTTGCTTCTGGAGAGATTTTTTGTCTTGCACCTTCTTTTTTAAGTCCGGCTTTTCCTGTGTCTTGGGGACTATTAATTTTACCTCAAGATAAAGACGATCCTTTTGTAGTTGAGCCACCTATTGGATATGAAGAAATTATCGCTGTTTTTAGTCAAGAAAAACCGCAGTTAGATTGGTTACCTAAACCTGAGGATGAGCCTTTAGAATTGCAAACAGAACATTTAGCAAGTTTGTTGAATCATGTGAATAAAAATCATTATCAATTGATGGGATATAAGTATTTAATTAAAGCCTAAATTTCCGAGAAACCAGATTTCTCACTCAACTTGATACAAAATGAAAACCGACCATATATTTTATCGAATTTTCTAAGACTTACCAGAAACCTTCTTTCAGTTGTGGGGATAATTACCAGGAACCCCCAACGATTATCGTTTTGATTCATTTGCAAAATAAATTTCCTGAATTATTGCCACAATGGGAAGCACAAAACTATCCTTTACAAGAACATTATTTTTGGGGTGCGTGGGTATGTGTAGGCAGGGAATTTAAAAGTTAACTAGCTATCAACTATCAGCTATCAACCTAAAAAATTGTGCATAGAATTAGGTATCTGTTTGCGCAGCATTCCCTCATAAAAGGCTTTTTAAAATTCAACAATTAATAATTACCTTTGCTTAAAAGGGATAGGATGAGCAAAAATATTTTTTGTTCTTATTTATTCTTCAAATAATAACCTTTAAACCTTAATTATTCAGTAATATCATGTCCTGATAATTAGTGATAAAAAACTTTCTCCTGTTCTTCCTCTTTATTCTTCTCTCCTGACTCCTGACCCCTGACTCCTGACTCCTCCCAAGTTCTTGACACTCTCAGAAAAATTATGAGATAATTGGAATAAGAATCAAACTATTATCTGAAAATTAATTATTCACAAAATCAGTTTAGGAGGTCTATGTTAAAATACGCAATTGTTGCTTTGATAACCCTGGAGTTAGTCTTGCTAAGTGCATTAGTTAAAGTGCCCGCTAATGCAAATATTAGAGACCCAGAAATTTTTACTTGGGATTATGCGTCTTTAAGTAATACTCAGGTTGTTTGTAAAAAGGTAGTCTTTCATCCTACAAATCGGTGGATACCAGAATCATCAGATATCGAGCCTATAAATATTAATTCTGTAGTAGTAAATGATAGTTATTGTTCTAACTTAACTAAACCTGTTTAACATCATGTCCAGATGATTATTCTCATAAAAAACTGTAGGGGTATATTTATAGATCGAGAATGTTCTACTTAACAGAAATATTTATGCTTAAATCTACCCCTATCTCAGATATAGAAAAAAATCAGAGAACAAACTTAAAAAAATTGGAAAACCGGGTTTTTGGTGACATAAATCCGGTTTATCTATATGATGTTATAAAATTATGGTAAAGTTCTTATTGTAGATTATATGAGGTAAAAAAAATATGAAATATCGTGTCACTCTTAATCGTAGGGATATAATAGTCGAAGCAGGAAGTAAAGAAGAGGCAGCCGAACAAGCAGCAGGTAAGATTCATCAAGGGGAAAAAATTAACAGGATTAAAGAGGTAGAGTCATCGGAATCTAAGTCTGGCTCTTGGTGGGAAATTTGGTTAGATTAAGTATTGAAGAAGCAAGAAGGAAAAAGGAAGAAGCAAGAATAAAAAAGGAAAAAGTGGATAGCGACAGTGTTCGACAAGCTACTTTGTGTCTACAAACCCCAAGCAATTGTAAACACCGTTTAGATAGCCGGGTATTAAACCCAAAAGAAAAAGATAAATTGACAATATAATAGGGTTTTGCATATTGATTAAGTACATTAACTAGACTACATTTTTGCTCTATATTAAGCCAAAAAATTAAAAGCTAATATCTTACTGCTAATGACTATAATTTAGGCATGAGGTTAAGAGATTTGAGAAAAATTTTATTTTTTCTATTACCCGATCGCCTCCCCCATTTTATAATTGAAATTCACTCTAAAAAGTTGTCAGTTGATGGATAATTATACAGCAATAATCAATAATAGATTGAGGTTACTTAACATATATAAAATATCAAAAAAATGTTTCCTAATTATCAAAAATTTTACACAATTTAGCTTAAGTAATTATCATAAAATATCCTCTCTTTCCGGTCTAACAAAGGACTAATTCTTAGGATGAAAATTAGCGGCAAACAACAACCTTTAGTTACTGTTTTTTTATTAACCTTGGTAAGTATAGCTTACTGTAGTTTACTGGTGAGTGAAGCAAAAAGTCAAACTCCTAAATTACTATCTCAAAACGAATATCCTCAAGATTTTACGGAGGTTTATCAAGCAAGTTGTAAGATTAATGCTGTGACAAAAGGATTATCAACAGAACAAGCTGAAACGCTATGTGATTGTACCCTGAATCAGTTTCAATCTAAATATACCTTAGAAAAATTTCAGAAATTAATGAACAAAGCAGCAAAGGAGGAAGCGCCAGAAGAATTAATAGAAGTTGGAGAGATTTGTGCTGAAGAGTTAATAAATTAGGTGATATATGTTCAACAATTAATAATTAATAATTAATAATTAATAATTAATAATTACCTCTCCTTGAAAACGGATAGGATTGATTCAAAGGAAAATTTTTCTTCTCTTGGTCGATTGGATATGGCGAGGAGACCCGTTCTTGCAGACCCGCTCCGAAGATCGCCATCCCTCGACCGCTTATTATCCCCTTAAAAGGGGAAGCTTTAAACCAAAATTTTTCGGTAATTCAAAAATTAATACTTACAGCATATTTCGGGCAAATGAGGTACAGGGTAAATGATGAAAATATTGTAGTGAGGCAATCTAGCCATCTTCGGGGTGTACCTCACGGGCAACGGGAAGCGCTGTATCTCTGGTGAAAATTATCAGAAAATTATTAAGATTGGCTAATAGGATTTTTGGCGTTGCTGATTTGAGATATGATATCATGTCCGGATAAGAGGGCGAGCAAAAATTTTCTCTTTCTTTATTCCCTCCTGACTCCTGACTCCTGACTCCTGACTCCTAAGTAATTTAAGATTAATATGGTACACTAATTCAGCAACGCTCAAAAATGAAACAATCTACAGCAAAAAATCTACGACAGCGCTGGAATATTTCCAGATGGGCGATCGCTAAACCATGGTTAACTATTTGTTTTTGGTTAAGTGTAGTAATAGCAGGTTTTTTTGCCTTTAGTAGTCTCAAATATGGCTTATTTCCAGAAGTCAGTTTTCCAGTAGTGGTAGTACAAGCAACAGCAAATTTTGACAATACTATCGAAACAGAAACGCAAATTACAACTCCCATCGAAAAAGCTGTTAAAATCCTCGAAACAAAAGGGATGTATGAATTACGCTCCTCAACATATCCAGGTCAAGCAGTTATCAACATAGCTTTTACTACCCTAAACAATTTAAAATCAGCAACAGCAGATGTGGAAACTGCTCTCAAACAAGTACCTCTCCCTCCAGAAACTAATTTAGACATAATCAGTCTTGACCTCAATGAGTCAGCAGCAATTAGCTACGCCATTATTAGTGACAGTAAAACTCTCAGAGAATTAACTGCCATTGCTCAAAATCAAATTATTCCTACTATTTCAAAATTACCGGAAGTTTTAAAAGTCAACCTACTTGGTGACGCTTCCTTAAAACAAAAAGATACTGACACATTGCTCCCTAACACTTTCCCAACTTTAGTCAGTTTCAATCATAAAAATGCCATAGCTTTCCAAGTAGTAAAACGTGCTGATGCCAATACATTAGAAGCTGTAAGTAAAGTAGAAGCAACCGTAGCAAAAATGCAGTCTGACTTGCCAGAAATAAAACTCGCCTTAGCAGAAACTCAAGCAGACTATATTCAGGAAGCAACCCAAGCTACTATTGATGCTTTATTATTAGCAATTATTCTAGCAGTAGCAGTCATTTTTCCATTTTTACGGAATTTCCCTGCCACCATAATTACAGCTTTAGCAATACCTATTTCTCTATTAGGTACTTGTATTGTCATGGCAATATTTGGATTTAACCTAGAAACTATTACCCTCCTTGCCTTAGCAATAATAATTGGAATTATTGTTGATGATGCTATTGTAGATGTGGAAAACATTGCCAGACATCTCGAAGCAGGAGAAACTCCCAAACAAGCGGCCATCAATGGTACTGATGAAATAGGTTTAACTGTTGTTGCTTCTACCTGCACTATTGCCGCAGTATTTCTCCCAGTCGCTTTTATGGGGGATACCCTTGGTCAATTTTTTCAACCCTTTGGTTTAACAGTTTCCGCCGCAGTATTAATTTCTTTATTAGTCGCCCGCACTTTATCCCCAGTATTAGCAGTGTGGTGGTTAAATGAAGTCAGAAGTCAGAAGTCAGAAGGCAGAAGGCAGAAGGCAGAAGGCAGAAGGCAGAAGGCAGAAGGAAATAATAATGAAGTTAAAAGTTATCTGACACAAGATGGTTTATTAAATCAAACACCAATTAGAAGTCAGAAGTCAGAAGGAAATTATGATGAAGTCAGAAGTCAAGAGTTAGAAGAAAATAATAATGAAGTCAAAAGTTATTTGAAACAAGATGGTTTATTCAATCAAACACAAAAGTGGGAGAACACTTTATCCAATCAATACCAAAAATTACTTAACTGGTCCCTAGACCATCGAAAAATTGTTATAGCAATAGCTTTACTCAGTTTCATTCTTGGTGTGGCAATGATTCCTCTAATCCCTAAAGGTTTAGTACCCCAACTAGACCGAGGAGAATTTAATATTACCTACACTTACCCTCTACCTAATTTTGCTAAAAATACTGAAAGTGTTCCTCCACCCCAAGCAAATCAAGCACCTGCCAATAACTCAATTTTTCCTGAAGGAGCATTTAATTGGATTAGCGGTCTAACTCAATCTCCCACTAGAATCTTATTAAGAAAATCTCGTAGAGTAGCGCAACAGATCGAGGAAATTGTTTTATTCTCCCCAGAAGTAGAATCAGTTTTTAGTATTGCAGGTTTCCAAGGCGAACCAAATCGTGGTAAAATATATGTAAAACTCAAAAAAGAGCGATCGCTCACTACTGCCCAAATACAAAAGCAAACTCGTAAAGCTTTATCTGAGTTAAAAAATATTAGTGTTAGTGTGGAGGATATTCCATTTGTTGAGACTGGTGCCGGAAAACCTTTTGAGGTAATGTTATTAGGAGATAATCGAGAAATAATCTACAATACAGCTCAAAAAATTCAAACTCAAATTGCCAAATTACCAGGATTTGTCGATTTAACTATAGCGCCTCAGTATAATAATTTCGATAACCCCATGGAAATAACTCACCGCGGTCAAAAGCAGGTTATCTATATTACGGCTAATCTCTCTAATGGTTTAGGATTAGGAAATGCTATAGATTTAGCAGTAGAAATAGCTCAACCAATTTTACCTCCTGGTGTCAAGTTAGACTTAGGTGGAGATTCTTTGAGAATAGGGGAAGTCTTTAGTAGTTTTTTTGTGACTTTAGGTTTCTCTGTTGTATGTATGTTGACAGTCTTAGTGTTACTTTTTGGTAGATTTTTAGAACCTTTGGTAGTAGGTTTGTGTTTGCCTTTATCTATTGTGGGGGCAATGTTAGGATTATTATTTACTCAGAGTGATTTTGGTGTTATTTCCCTGCTTGGTCTAATTTTTCTCCTCGGTTTACTGGATAAAAATGCTTTGTTATTGATGGATTATATTAATCAACTGCGTCAGTCAGGATTAGACCGTAGACAAGCTATTTTGCAAACTGGGTTAGTGCGACTGCGACCCATTTTAATGACAACAAGTTCGACAGTTTTAGGAATGTTGCCGATCGCCTTGGGATTAGGAGCAGGAGCAGAATTACGACAACCTCTAGCTGTGGCAATTATTGGAGGGTTAATTACTTCTACTTTGTTGAGTTTAATTGTAGTTCCTGTGTTGTACACTTTATTAGAAGATTGGTGGAAATTGAAATTATCAGGACTTACGCAAAGACACTATATATAGTGCATAGTAATTTTGGCTATCTTCACTAATAGTTTTGTGCGATCGCTTGAGTTTTAATTAAAAAAACTTCAGCTATTCAAGTTAAACAAGTTTCATTTTAATTGAAGGATATTTCAATTCTGAGACTAGATAATCTGATAACAATTCATGCTTAACTTGATAAATAGTTTTTCCTATTTTTACAGCCAACCTTTTTAAAAAAATCCACACCAACATCGCACAAGCAATATGATTTTTTTGAATTTTACCCAGACGACATTGGCAAAATTTTAGACCTGTTAATTGCTTAATTTCTCTATGGAATTATTCAATTTTCCATCTAATTTGAGACTCAAACTCTACAGCATCTACTGAAGATTGACTTAAGTCATTAGTTACAATGTATTCTGTTCTATTGGTAGAAATAGTTGCCCAGAATAGCTGAATTTTTTTATCTCTTGGAAACCCTTTAATTTTAATTATTTTACCTGATATTTTTTCTGATTTGTTCCAAGTTAATTCTCCAATATTTTTATATTTTTCTACACCGCCAGTATCATCGACTAAACGATTTATTTTTAATGGACAATAATAAATTTTCCCTAAATTCTCTATCAAGGCCATTAACCTTTGTGTTGCATACCAACTATCCATTAATAGAGTTTTAAATGGTAGTTTTTGATGGTTTACAGCATGAAAAATCATTTCTTCAACATGATCAAACTCACGTTTTTTTGTCAGTATCTGGATCATAAATTCTATAATCTATTATCCAAAAATGTTCACTTTTAGGATGGAAATAAATACAGTGAACTACTCCTATTCCTCGAATTACTTGATGTTCGTTACCACTATATTGTCTGCGAACAATTTCAATTTTATCAGATAACTTCTTATTAATAACTGTATCATCGAAAATTAGATAACCTTCTTTGTCGGTCACAATTTCTTCTTTGACATTTCGCCATAAATCTAGAGAGTTTAAATTTGCTATTCTTAAATAGCGATTAATTGTATCATGGCTAATCTTTTCTAGATGATTTGCCAAATTTGTGATGGTATAGTTTGTTTGATAATTGAGTAAATATTGACAGTAATCAACATAGGTAAAATTCATATTTTATACATTTATACAATAATCAAATTATCTAACAATTACATTTTTAGGCTGAATTTATTTAATAAATTTTAACAATGTTTACCAAAAACTTATGCTCTGATTACTACTAGAAAACGACTGGTATTTAAGATAGTATATATTGCCAAAAACTATGAACTAGAATCGAACCTACTTAAATAAGAAGATACGCTACATATAGCGTACCTGCGTAAGTCCTGATTATATCATGTCCGGTTGAATAGTTATAAATAAATGACGGAGGAGTCAGTCCTCAGTCCTCAGTCCTCAGTCCTCAGGAGGGAAGAAAGAAGGAAGAAGCAAGAAAAAAGAGGAGGAAAAGGAGAAAGTTTTTTTGATCACGCTCTTATCCGGACATAATATTAGAGGGCAATTCATTTAAGTAGACTACAAAATTATTTTAGGTTAGGGAGTAGGGAGTAGGGAGTAGGGAGTAGTAGAATGCTTTGAGCACTGTAGTCTATCTATTTATTCTTATGTTTACTTTTACCCTACTCCCCCGCTCAAGAAAATGTAGCAAACATTTATCACCCTTGGTATTAAAACTCTCTCTTCTTCACTCCTGACTCCTGACTTCTGACTCCTCTCTTCATGATATCAATTGAGCTTCATACAAATTTATAAAATTTTAAACTTTTGTGTAGTTTTAGCTACATTTTTTGATGTTTCTGCCACCATGAAAAAATAAACAATCTTTAAAAAACTAATTTTCTCAAACGGAGTTGAAAAATATGGATGCTCAAAAATTCCTGAGTCGCTACTCTATAGGAAAACGTTATTTTCGAGGAGTTTGTCTCAGTAATGCAAATCTGCGTGGGGTAAAACTGACTATGATTAATCTAAATCAAGCTGATTTAAGTGGGATTGACTTAAGTCGGGCAAAACTAAGTGGAGCTGAGTTAAGTCAAGCAAATTTATCTGGTGCCGATCTTAGTTATGCAGACTTGCGTAGCGCGAATTTAAGTGATGTTAATCTAATCGGTGCTGACTTGACAGGAGCAAACCTAGCACGAGCTAATCTGAATCGAGCAGATCTGCGTAGTACTAACCTTACTGGTGCAGACTTAATTGGAGCAAACCTGAATGAAGTAGAAATGAGTGGCGCAGATTTGACCGCAGCAAATGTTAATCAAGCAGAATTAAGTGCAGCTAGCTCTCATTTAGGTGTTTCTCGCAAGTGGGTGACTTGGGCAGGAAGCCATTAGATTTTTATTAAAAAGTATCAAATTTGAGGTTATATCAAATCCGGTAGCATCGGTATAAAATCTTTTGAAGATAGGAGTCAGTCCTCAGGAGTCAAGAGGAAAAACAGTTATAGCAATTCCCATGCTGGTGAGGTCAAAATTCGTTTGTTGTGGGGGAGTAGGGAGTAGTAATTCGGGAAACAGAGAATAGCGGTGCGACCCCGCAACAACGACAGTCGCAAGGAGGCGCGCACCAAGAGAGAAAAGAAGAAAAACACCAGTACCTCAGTAGTCTGAGAAACGCTATATCAAGATTTCCTAATGGTGAAGATGGACAATATTTTTATACCTAATTAAACGGATTTGATATTACTAAAAATATCCCACGCCATTCGACGTGGGTTTCTAGTATTGCCAATCAAACCCTTGTAATACCTATACAAAAATTAAGTTTCCGGAGATATATCTTGAATATGGTTGTTTTTCCATGTTATATCATGTCCAGTCGCATCGGAGCGTGTATAGAATTAAGTTTCAATTGAAAGAAATCCTTCAGCATAGCTGCCTTATGCCTTCTGCCTTTCCTACACCAAAGCATAAGTATTCAAGCGGACATAATATTATTTCCTTAAAATTCAAACTTTGAGGTTTGGAAAAAGGTGATATACTTAATAAAATAGGCAGTAATAACGTAATCATCGTCGTATAAAAAAATTTTTCGAGCATGAAGCAACTCCTGAAAATTTTTCGGCCACTATTATATTATATATATTAGTAAATATCCACTATTTTAGAATCCCGAACCTCTTTTACCGTTGGGCATAATTGTCCACCAATTAGTTTTTGCCATATCTAGTTGTTTCTGATTTACCATTGCATTATCAAGATTAGTACCACACAGATTTGCTCCTTGTAAATTCGCACCATTCAGATAAGCATTTGTCAGGTCTGCATCCCGCAGATCGCATCCTGCCAAACTAGCTGTACTTAAATAAGCCTTTGTCAAATTTGCATTTTTGAGAGTAGTATTAGTTAAATTAACATGACCAAGATTAGCATGGGACAAATCTGCACCTTGCAAATTACTTTGATGTAAATTAGCTCCATAAAAATTAACTCCAGACAACTTGGCATTACGCAAATTCAAGCGACTTAAATTACAATCAGGAAAATCTCTTCTACCTTTAGCATAAGCACTACGCAACGTTGCAGCAGTCCATTTATCGGGAGTTTGAGAATTTAATCCAGTTGTCTTTTTTGCAGAAATCGTCGTCAAATATCCTTTAGAAACTTCTTTGCTCATCTTCATCTGAGGTCGAGATCGAGTTGTAGGTTTCCTTTCTAAACGAGTTTTGCGTTCTCGAATTTTTTGAGCAATTTGATTATTAGTAGACATCCAGGAAAAATCATTTTCATTGTCATTAAAAACTGTGGACTCTTCTCTAAATACATTATTTAGACTATTATCTGGAATTAGTTCAACCTGTTTGTTCTCAGATTCTTTTTTCTTCAATGATGTTAAAAGTTCTTCTGCTGACTGGAAGCGATGTCGCACAGAAACTTCTAGCATTTTCTCCAATATTTCCCCAAACCAGTCGCTAATATTAACAAGAGGACGCCAGAGAATTTCACCATTGATCTGATCGTAACCAAGGCTATTTGGAGTTTTTCCTGTCAGCAGAAAAATGCAAGTTACTCCTAGGGCATAAATATCACTTGCGTATACAGGTCGCAAAGCCATTTGTTCTGGTGGAGCAAAACCAGAAGTACCAATAGAAATATTTGTAAAAGCAGTTTCTCCTGTACCACCACTGGCAAGATGAGTTTGATTAACATGATCTTTGACTGCACCGAAGTCGATCAGAACTAAATGACCATCCTGACTCCGCCGAATGATATTAGCAGGTTTAATGTCTCGGTGAATTACTTCCTGACTGTGGATATAACTTATTACTGGCAATATCTCGATCAAAAAGTGTTTAACTTGTTCTTGATTAAGTAAACCCTGTTTTTTGACTTCCTGTTTTAATGTTGAGCCACTTACATATTCTTGAACTAAATAAAAATGTTTCTTCCACTCAAAATAACCCAATAATCTAGGTATTTGGGGATGATGGCCAATTTTACCCAGGGTTTCAGCTTCTCGCTCAAATAGTCTTCGCGCCATGTCTAATACATTTGGCGTAGTTGTCGATGGACGCAATTCCTTGATTACACAAATTGGATCTCCTGGCAAGGAAGTATCCTTAGATAAAAAAGTTGCTCCAAATCCTCCTTTACCAAGAGGTTGAATAATTTGATAGCGATCGCGCAAAACCAACTCTGAACCACAAGCTTGACAGCGATTTAAACTATTTGGGTTCTGAGGTTGAGCACAGGCAGGATTTATACAGTAGCTCATATTATACAAAAATATTAATTTGAATTTTTCTTTGAATGACCAATCTCTTCACACTAATTTCACTAAACAAAGGCCAATTTATTTTGATTTACACAAAGCTTATTATCTAAAATTTCATACATTTATCCTAGTCCCGGTTTGATGAGTCCAGATATATAGTTATATATTTTTCCTAACAAGAGATAGGTATGTTACACATTTGATTGATTAGATTGATTTTAAATCATTAACTTAATAATCTAGATATATTACATTATACTTATGTAATAGTAAGATGATAATATGTAATAGTAAAATGATAATATGATTAAATTTTATAGTTATTTTGCAAAATAATCTCAAATCACAAAATTCTTGATTAAGATTAAGTTTATCTCTAAATCAAATATTTCCATAATCAGAAAAGGTATTTTAGTCAGGACAGAAAAGTAGAAGCATCAAATATTAAAAATCAAAAGTAGCAATCCGTAATACTAATGAGTTACTCGAAAGCATTAATATGATTTTTGATTTCTGTATCTGCAACCTCCACAAAAGTCAAAAGAAGATAAATATAAGTGAAAAATTTTAACTAATAATCATTTGAGTGAATTAGTAATTAATAAAGATTAATAAAGTGACAAATGTTACTTTTACCTTTTGTGATCCTGGAAGAAGAATTTAGAAGTCAGGAAAAGGATATAACGGTTAAAGGAAGTATTGGCATACAGAATTAATTAGTGGAAGGTTAAGGCCAACTACTAACTAAATACTACCAAATTAATGATTTGTTGGGAGTCTTAAACTAACTTATTCCCCTCCCATGCCCAAAGTTTAAGTACCTGTCTAAATACTACCAAATTAATGATTTGTTGGGAGTCTTAAACTAACTTATTCCCCTCCCATGCCCAAAGTTTAAGTACCTGTGAAAATTAATTTCACATTTAATTGAGGTCGGGAAAAGGGAATAGTAAGGCAAACAAACCTCCATTGATGATAGAACAGATAGCGGTTTCTTTGCCATATCCCATTGACCATAAAGACCGACGATAAATTAAAAGTTCGACAATGACCCCACCCACCAGAGAGATAAAATGTTACTTGAAGTTATAAATATGGCCTAAGAGCAAATATCTTGCTCTACTGTGCCTCAAGATCGGGAATTATTAAAGAATGCGTATCTCTCTGAACTGGTTGCGGGAACTGGTAGACATCAAAATTTCTCCAGAAGAATTAGCCGAAACTCTGACAATGGCAGGCTTCGAGGTAGAAGAAATAGAAGATCGAAGCACCTGGGCAACTGGGGTAGTCGTAGGAAAAATATTAGAAGCTAATAAGCATCCTAATGCTGATAAACTTAAAGTTTGCCAAGTAGATATTGGCAAAGCAGAGCCATTAAATATTGTCTGTGGAGCGTCTAATGCTAAAGCAGATATTTATGTGCCAGTAGCAACTATTGGTACTTATTTGTCGAAAATTGACTTAAAAATTAAAAAGAGTAAACTGCGAGGTGTCCCCTCTGAAGGGATGATTTGCTCCTTAGCAGAATTGGGCTTAACAAAAGATGCTGAAGGAATTCATATCTTTGAGTTAGAAAATCCTCAGTTAGGCAGTGATGTTCGGCCTTTACTTGGTCTAAATGATGTCATTTTAGACTTGACAACAACAGCAAATCGTGCTGATGCTTTGAGTATGATTGGTGTTGCTCGAGAAGTGGCGGCCTTGACAGGAGCATCTCTGAGAATACCAGAAGCTTCTGGCGCTCTGATTACAGAGCAAGAAAGCTCTAGTAGTCTGAAAATAGATATCTCAGAGTCGGCAGCTTGCCCGATCTATATTGGTACTTTTATTGAAGGAGTAAAAATTAGTCCTTCACCAGGATGGTTAAAACAACGATTGGATGCTGCAGGTATTCGGTCTATCAATAATGTAGTAGACGTTACTAACTATATTTTGTTAGAGTGGGGTCAACCACTTCATGGGTTTGACCTAGACAAGCTAATAACCCTGACAGGTAATGAGCAGTTGACAATAGGAGTTCGTTATGCAAAACCTGACGAATCTCTCACTACCTTAGATAGTCAAAAGCGCACCCTGGAAGCTGAAACTTTATTAATTACGGCCAATGACAAACCAGTTGCTTTAGCTGGAGTAATGGGTGGAGAAGAAACGGAAGTTAATGACAAGACCACAAACATATTATTGGAAGCAGCAATTTTTGCTCCGATCGCTATCCGTCGTTCAGCTAGGACTCAAGGTCTACGCACAGAAGCATCAACTAGATATGAACGTGGGGTTAATCACGCTGAATTAGCATTGGCCTGCCGTCGTGCTATTATGTTGATTACCGAATTAGCTGGTGGAAATACTACTACCCAAGAAACTTTTAGCACCGCAGGAGACCACCTGACAGTAACTCGTGAACTATCCCTGCGTCTCAAACGAATTAATGAAATTTTAGGACCGCTGAAGCGCGGAGAAGGTACTCTGTATGAATCTTTTCTCCAACCAGAAGAAGTGGAAGGTATTCTCACATCTTTAGGATGTGGTTTAATTAGATCGGAGACTACAGAAGAAGTAGTTTGGAATGTGACAGTACCTCCGTATCGTTATCGAGATTTAGAACGGGAAATAGATCTTATAGAAGAAGTCGCCCGTTTGTATGGATATGATAACTTCTGCGAAACTCTACCAAGTAAAAGTGCTGCGGGTTATTTACCACCGGAACAGTCTGCTGTGCTTAATCTCAGGGCAGCTTTCCGCGGAGCAGGGTTAACAGAATTGATGCACTATTCTTTGGTTAAGCAAGGTGGAGAAAATCAAATAGCGATCGCTAACCCTCTGTTTGTGGAATATTCTGCTCTCCGTACAGAATTATTAAGCGGACTTATTGATGCTTTTCAATATAATCTCGAACAAGGAAATGGAGCATTAAATGGGTTTGAAATAGGTCGTACTTTCTGGAAGCAGGGAGAAAAATTTGAGGAAGCAGATGCGATCGCTGGCATTATGGGTAATGCTCCCAAGAGTTGGACTCTAGGTGGTCGGGAACAACCTTTAAGTTGGTTTGAAGCTAAAGGTATTTTGACACAAGTGTTTGAACGACTCTATTTAGTAGTTGAGTATAAACAAAGCTCAGAAAATCCTTTGTTGCATCCAGGGAGAACAGCGTCTTTATGGTTGGAGGGTAAGTCACTCGGTGTATTCGGGCAATTGCATCCTCAACTACGACAGGAGCGAGAGTTACCAGATGAGGTTTATGTTTTTCAACTAAATTTAGAGGTACTTTTGTCAGTGATGACTCAAGCAGATATGTTGAGGCGTAAGTTTAGTGGTTATTCTACGTTCCCACCTGCTGACCGAGATATTGCTTTCTTTGTGTCAGTTGAGGTGTCTGTGAATGAGATTAAACAGGTAATTTCTGAGTCTGCTGGAAAGTTATTAGAGTCAATAGAATTATTTGACGAATATCGGAGTAAAAATGTACCGGAGGGTCAAAGGAGTTTAGCATTTCGATTAATCTATCGGATGAGCGATCGTACTCTTACTGATGCAGATATCGATCCAATTCAGCAAAAGGTACGAGATGCTTTGGTTGATCAATTTCAAGTAAATCTCAGAAGTTAATATTTGTGAGTTATTGTTGGTAGTTTATCATCAACATCAAAATGATGAATTATCAACAATAAATAGGGTTTGCTGAAAAAGTCTTTTAGTAGGGGGTAGGAGACAGGAGACAGGAGACAGTAGAAATGGGAATGAGCGAGGAGATAGGAATAAGAATTGTCCCTTGATTTTTCTGCCAAACTATGCGCCTAAAATACGCTCCTTTTTGAGCGTTTTATACCAAATTCACGCAAAGGCAGTTACATCTTAATTTGTGATTTATTCTTAAAATAAAAAATTATAAATTCCATAAATTCTAAAATTTCCACCTTTTTTCCTCTTTAATATTTATGTTTTTCTTTCTCTGTTCCCAGCTCCGGTGTTCCCAGTTAAGTGTGTCCTCACGCTTTGCAATATTTTATGAAATTGGTATTAGACTGAAACAAGCGCACTTTTTTCGTTCCTAAAAAGGCTAAAACCAATATCATTCAATGCTTTGATATTTTATCAGCAAGCCCTAAATACATCTATAGATATCTCCAGAAAAGAGGGAATAGGGAATAGGGAATAGGGAGAAATTTATCAGAACCTTAACCAAATTATCAGCTTATATCTGTAGCTATTTTTTCATTAATAGATTAATATTAAGACAGTTAATATAATATTTATTGTTCAAACTTCTGAATAATTACGAAGTTTAATTATCCTAATTTAGACAACTTGAATACCATCAAGTAAAATGTAATTTTATGAATATTGATAACTGCCAAAAACAAAGTAAAAAAAAATGAACTTTTCCCATAAGAATAAAAAATCACTAAAAAATTATAGCTTGACAAGCAAACTAGGATTAATATTACTAATCATCTTAGGTTATTTAGGCAATTATTTCAAATTACCTTTATTCTTTGGGGTAGATTTTCTCTTCGGTAGTATTGCAGTGTTTATGATAGTCGAACTCTATGGAGTTATATGGGGAACAATAGCCGCCTTCATTGCTGGTAGTCACACATACTTCCTCTGGCACCATCCCTATGCGATCGCTATCTTTACTCTGGAAGCTATATTTGTGGGAATAATGTTAAAGCGTCGCCCTTGGCAAAATATAGTCTTGCTAGATGGAATATATTGGCTTTTGATTGGGATGCCTCTAGTAGCATTATTTTATGGATTAATGTTGAACGTAGGTACAACACAAACTGTATTAATTATGTTGAAGCAGTCAATTAATGGCTTTTTAAATGCCTTAATTGCTAACTTGATTATCAGTTATTTACCTATACATCAACTGTTTAAATTATCTAAAAGTTACAAAAAAATCTCTTTTCAAGAAACTATTTTTCACTTATTAGTCGCATTGATTTTATTACCTGCTTTAATCCTCACAATATTGAATGGACAACATATACTAACAATAGTAGAAAAAGATATTCAAAAAGAACTGAAGGCAACAACAATTCCTCTGGTAAATAATTTACAGTTTTGGTATCAAAAACACTTGTATGCTGTTGAAGAATTAGCAAAAATAGCAGCTCAAGTACCTGAGAATGAAATATCTACTCTTCAACAAAGTACATCAGTAATAAAAAAAGCATTTACCTCTTTTTTAAAAGTATATGTTACTGATGCTAAGGGTAATATAATTGCGGCTGAACCTGCATTGAATGAATTAGGAGAATCATTAGTCAACTTAAACATATCTAATAAGTATACTTGGAGCAAACTTGCCAAAGAATTGCAACCACAAGTTACAGATATTCATAGAGATAAAGCATCTCCTTTTCCTCATATAGGTATCATAGTACCAATAGTCAAAGAGAATAGCTTCCAGGGAATAGTTTATGCTTCTGTCGGCATAGCTGAATTAGGTCAACTTCAGCAACTAAATACTCAAATAAAAGAAATAAATATAATACTGGTTGATAGCAAACAATACATCATTACTGAGGGTAGCTCAGAGGCAACTACGAAGGAAAAATTTGACTTACAGGAAACAGGAAATGTGGAATACGAAGGAGATATCTTTAAGTGGCAACCAACAACACCAGGAATGCCAAAGATGAAACGATGGAAAAAATCTTTCTATGGAAAAAAGATGCAAATTAGTGCCGATCTTCCTTGGACTCTATATGTAACATTACCTACAGCTCCTTACATAGACTTCCTAGAAACGAGTTATATTAAAAATTTGGTGACAATGCAAATAATCGCAGTGGTAGGATTAATCATATCAGTCTTAGTGAGCAAAAAATTAGTAGCACCGATGTTAACACTGACACAAGTAACCACAGACTTATCTCAAAAACTACTGTATCAAGAAGCTCCTATAGGTTTGGCAAAGAAGAGTAGAATCGCAGAAATTAATACCCTCACTGCTAACTTTCAGTCAATGCTATTAGCTTTACAGGAAAAATTTACTGAAATTAAGCACACAAACGAATCTCTAGAAAACCGAGTCAGGGAAAGAACTCAAGAACTACACAAAAAAAATCAAGACCTCAGTGCAGAAATTCTTCAACGTCGCCGGATAGAATCTATTTTGAGCGATCGCGAAGAACGCTATGCACTTGCTATATCTGGTACAAACGATGGTATTTGGGATTGGGATATACAAACAAATCAGGTTTACTATTCACCTACCTGGATGAGAATTATTGGTTACGAAGACGATCCACTTCCTCACACTTTATCTACTTGGTCAGATAATATACATCCAGACGATCTAGAAGCAACTCTCAGAGATGTAGAAGCACATTTAGCAGGGGAAACAGAACGTTTTCAGCATAACCATCGCATCAAACATCGGGATGGGCATTATGTCTGGATATTGACCAAAGGACAACGTATTTGTGACGAATCAGGTAAACCCTATCGCGCTGTTGGCACAATAACAGACATCACAGAGAAGAAACAAGCAGAAGACCGAACCAGAACTGCTAAAGAAGAAGCAGAAATTGCTAACCGAGCCAAAAGTGAATTTCTGGCAACAATGAGCCACGAGATCCGGACTCCAATGAATGCAGTTATTGGGATGACAGGTTTACTGTTAGACACAGAGCTAAACTCACAACAGCAAGATTTTGTCGAAGTTATCCGCAACAGTGGAGATGCTTTATTGAGCTTAATTAACGATATTCTTGATTTCTCTAAAATTGAATCTGGCAAACTATGTTTAGAGGAACAACCTTTTAATATCCGAAGCTGTATAGAGGAATGTCTAGATTTATTGGCTCCAAAAGCAGCCGAAAAAAATTTAGAGCTAGCTTATCTAATACAGCAACAAACTCCTGAAGTTATAGTAGGAGATGTAACTCGATTACGTCAAGTATTAGTTAATCTCCTCAGTAATGGAGTCAAATTTACAAAAACTGGGGAAGTGGTATTATCAGTAACAGCTTCACTTCAAAATCAAGATTTAAACCCTTCCCAAAAAAGGGATTGTCCCATTCCCAATCAAACAGAATGTCTAGAATCATATGTTCCCTGCTCTACTGTCTACGAAATACAATTTGCGGTTAAAGATACTGGTATTGGTATTCCTAAAGAACGTATGGATCGTCTGTTCAAACCTTTCAGTCAAGTTGATGCCTCTACAACTCGTAACTATGGAGGGACAGGGTTGGGATTAGCTATTAGCAAGCGGTTAAGTGAAATTATGGGAGGAAAGATGTGGGTAGAAAGTGAAGCAGGAATTGGTTCGACTTTCTTTTTCACTGTAGTAGCTACTGCTATTGGCGAAAATTCATGTCTTGGTCAGAAATCAGAAACTGAAACAATATTAAAAAATAAACATTTGTTAGTTGTAGATGACAATGCTACTAACAGGCAAGTACTAACACTTCAAGCAGAATCTTTATGTATGATTTCTCAAGCTGTAGGTAGTGGGCAAGAAGCGATAAATTTATTACAGTCAGGACAGACATTTGATTTTGCGATTCTAGATGTATATATGCCAGTAATGGATGGCTTCACTCTAGCTAATAAAATTCGCAAGTTACCTAATTGTCAAGAATTACCTTTAGTTTTTCTCAGTTCTCTAAGTCAACTAGAATACTCTACTCAGAACGTTAATATCAATGCTACTGCTTATCTCAACAAACCAATTAAACAATCTCAACTAGAAAAAGTGTTAGTAGGTATCCTGAGAGAGAGTATAGTTGATAGTACCCAAAAATCTAAAATTCAATCAAATTCCAAGTTAGCAGAAAAATTACCTCTGAAAATTCTATTAGCTGAAGATAACGTCGTTAACCAAAAAGTAGCAATTAATATTCTCAAAAATTTAGGATATCGAGTTGATGTTGTCGCTAATGGTTTAGAAGTATTAGCCGCTTTACGTCGTCAATCTTATGATGTGGTACTGATGGATGTACAAATGCCAGAAATGGATGGTTTGACTGCTACACGCCAAATTTGTACTGAATGGGAAAAAGAAAAACGCCCGCGTATTATCGCTATGACAGCCAATGCAATGCAGGGCGACCGGGAAAATTGTCTAGCTGCTGGTATGGATGATTATATTAGTAAACCAGTTCGCTTAGAAGCATTGACTACAGTTTTAAGTAAATGCAGTCTCCCAGAAACAAAAACTGAACAAGATGTTTTACCTCAACTAGAGTTAAAAGGAGTCGTCGATCTATTAGTGTTGCAAGAGTTGAAGGAAATGGCTGGAGGTGAATCAGAGCTTTTAGTAGAAGTAATTGATTGCTATCTGGAAGATTCACCTAAACTTTTAGATGAAATGAGTCAAGCAATTAAGCAACAGCAGGCAATATTACTACAAAGATCTGCTCATAGTATGAAATCTAGCAGTGCTTCTGTGGGAGCTAGTAATTTGTCTGAGCTTTGCAAAGAGTTGGAATATATTGGGCGTGAAGGTACAACAGAAGGAGCAGATAAGATTTTCTCTCAGTTACAAGCAGAATATCAGCGGGTTGACACTGTCCTACGGTCGGAACTTCAAGCTTATATTTGAAGGAAGAAGGAAGAAGGAAGAGCTATTGGTAGTGGACTGTTTCATCTAAAATGGTGCATTAGAATAGCCAGTCAAAAGTTACTCTTGCTAAGACAAGCGATATAGCTGCCGCACTTGCTCCGCCAACGCAAAAAACAGACAACCAAAAACAAGCGATCGTTAAAAACAGACAGCCAAAAATAGACGTTCTGGACGCTCCACAACTAAAATAGTGGAATAGAATAGCCAGCAATATGAGGACAATAATTATGGGAAGATTTAGCATTAATTTCTGCAGTGAGAATTCCTACTAAAAAACCACCGATACTTTTAGCATTAGGTTCGGCTTTTTCTATTGGCATTAAATCTACATTTTGTACGCCATCAAATTCTTTAATTTCCGACAACATATTCTCGGTATCTGTTTGAAGCTGTTCCTCTTCTAATTTTGGATCAGATAGAGTAATTGTTAGTTGAATATTTTTAATGACATAATGTTTAATTGTTAGTTTTTAGGTAAGCATTCAGCCATCAGCTGTCAGCTATCAGCTATTGCTTCTAGTTTAGGATAAAAGCTTTATTAATTATCTTACTACAAATGAATACTTGCTTCATTCATTAAAAAGCTTATAGCTCCTTATTCTTTCTTCTTCTTTCTTCCCTCCTGACCAAAAAAGAGGGTCTCAACTCTCCCCTTTCAAGGGGATGAAAAAGCGGTCGTTTAGCTAGCGCACAACTACGTTAACGGCTGTCGCCGACATGAAAAGTGGAGCTTCCCGTAGGGTGGGATGGCGAGGAAACCTGCGCCATATCCATGAGACCAAGAGAAGATAAACTTCAGTATTTCAAGCCTCCCTATTACAGGAGGTACTGATAACTGATAACTGATAACTGATAACTGAAATGACTCCTAAATTAAATCAGGCGTGTTTTCATCAAAATCATCAAAACCATCATCACCATCATCATCATCATCTATTAAGTCATCTTCCAAGTCGCCAGGAAAATCAGACTCAAAATTATCGGATACAAAATCTGAGTCATCTAAAACTGACTCACTATTGTTTAAAATCTGAGGAAAATCAGGCATACGATCGTCTATCAATTGATTTCGATCTTGAGATATGCCTTGAGAATCTGCAAAATTATTATTCACAGGTGATAAATCCAGACCACTTTCTAATTCTAATGAACGTGCTGTTTGATCGTCTAACACTACACTTTGTAAATTATCTTCCTCAATCAGATCCACATCCTCATCCCAACTTTGTTCTAAACGACTAATCTCTGCACTCAGAGCATCTTCATAAGCATTAAAACCAGTACCTGCTGGAATCAACCGCCCAATAATCACATTTTCCTTCAATCCCCTTAACCAATCAGACTTACCTTCAATTGCTGCCTCCGTTAAGACCCTTGTAGTCTCTTGGAAACTAGCTGCCGAAATAAAGCTATCTGTATTCAAAGATGCTTTTGTAATCCCTAACAACATTGGCGTATACTGAGCTGTTGCTCCACCAGTAATAGACATAGCCTCATTCACCTGTTCCACTTGTCGTAATTCTATCAACTCTCCAGGCAACATAGTAGTATCACCACCATCATCAATCCTCACCTTAGCAGTCATCTGACGCACAATTACTTCAATATGTTTATCAGAAATATCTATACCCTGAGATTGATAAACCGCCTGCACCTGGTCTACCAAAAACTGCTGACAAGCCTCAAAACTCCTCAAACAAGCCTCATAAATGCTTTCATGGTCGCGGTAATAGTTGAAGAAAATCTCCAGAATTTCATGGGGGTTTCGGGGTCCATCTGTCAGTGATTCACCCACATTGACATTTTGTCCATCAGAAGCAATTACATTCTGCCCAGGACCGATCGGATAATCTGTAATTGTGCCGTCAGGCGAAACCACACTAAGCTCCACATTATCCTCATTAACCTTAACCTGAGCTTGACCAGGATACTTCACTAAAATACAAGACTCTTTTGGTTTACGAGCCTCCAACAATTCCTCAATTCGAGGTAAACCCTGAATAATATCCCCAGTCTTAGCACGCTCAAACACCAACAGTACTAAATTATCTCCTCGTTGTACCAAATCTCCATCCATGGTCAGCAGTATCGCCCCTGCAGAAACACGATAAGGTCGGCCTTGACGTAAGATAACTTGATAACCTTCTTCACCATTATCTGCAACTGTTTTCTGAATTTTAGAAACCAGACCTGAGTGTTCAATAAATACTCCAGGAGCAATTTCCGTACCAGCAACTAATAAATCCCCTTGAGCTACAGATGGCAAAGTATTAACTGGTATTTTAATTAAGTCAGCATCTCTGACGATCAAAATACGACGAATAGCTTCCGAACCTTCTTTGATACCGCGTACCTCACCAGCTTCCTTAGATAAAATTTCTGTGCGAGCAACCACAGCTCCAGCTTCAATCACATCCCTATCTTTAACCAAAAGTTCGGTACTTGTACTACCATGGGTTGTATCTGCAGTTACATCGCGACGAATTACCAAAGATTCTAGAATCACCAACTGCAAACGCATTACTCCCTCTTCCTTTGGATCTGGTGATAACTCAATATCAGCAGCTAATTGAGGAGCTTCTTCTCCAATTTCTAATACTAACTGGGTTCGCAGCAATTCCACACCTTCTACAGATTTAACTCGTTCCCCATCTTTAAAAGGAATGCGTTGTACTGCTCTTAACTCAATGGAAGAATTAATTGATTTCTGAGAAGGAACACCAGGATCGTCAGGGACATGAAATTCCGTTACAGGCCGTAATAATAATCCAGGGTTTTCTGGAGTTTCTACATATTCAATATACTTTAACTCAGAGACTGTTAATCCTGGCACCACTTCCTTTCCTGGCATTGCAATCTGACCATTGATTAGAGTCAAATCCCCTAAATCTGTTTCATAATCTCCACTATGTAGTTCACCTGGTTTAATTACCACTTCCCTGAGAATATCATTTTTTTGGTGTACTTCTACAACTCCATTAGACAGACAGAAAATATCCTTAACTATCTCTGTACCTGCTTCTACATATTGACCATCTTCTACCAATAGCAAAGATATATCTTTATTGACTTCGTGGCATTCTTCAGGAATCCATAGTAATGTACCACCTTTTGTCACTTCGTAGCCTTGTTTAGCTTTACCGCGTTTGAGAACTTCTACTCCAGCATATTTAATGATGCCACCTGTAGTAGTTTTATAATTTTCTTCTAAAAGTTCAGCAATAACTTCGTGGTTGCCAACCTTACTGCCAGGAGTAACTTTCAAAGCAAATCGTTGATGATTTTGGGCTTCAATGATGTACTGGTCTCGGTTAGCAATAGTTTCCATCCTAACTTTTGCCTGGTCTAGTCGCACACTTGCAGTAATGACTTCAATCTCACGAGGTAGATTATTTTGTGCTTTCGTATGTACTGGCAGTTCGGTAGGAACGTTAGTCGTAGTCACTGATCCTTCAGACTCATCCGTTGTTGCCTGTGGAGTTCCTGCACTCAACATATTTTGAGTTTTTTCCGTAGAAGGAATTCGTACCACACCGCCATGCTCTGTCACCAACTTAGTCACAGCAATTACACTATTAACATTAATTGTAGTAGCATTTTTGATTACTGCTTCTGCACCTGGTGGCAGATTATAAACTTCTCCTGATAAGATCCATATCAGACCTCCTCTTTGAGCAATGCGCGTTGTCGTTCCTTGTCTGTCTACCTTTTCTTCCTGCACCAACTTAGCAAATAGAACTTCCCCTGCTAAATCTGAGGCTACTTCTTTTGTAACTTTCTCCGTTGTTTTTCTGACCTGACCTGCCTTTGGTACTTCTGCTAAAATGTCTCCTGCTAACACTTGTTGGTTATTTTGTACCATCAAAATAGAACCTTGAGCAATGAATATACTTTCTTGACCGCCATTAGTTCCTACTATTGTCAGGTCAAAATTATTTTCTGCAATCATTGCTTCATCCCCATGACGAGTCCGGAATGACCTAGTACGCACATTTGATGGATACTTGACTACACCTGCAAAAGGAGATGTGAACTGACGTGCTACTTCCCCTGTAAATACACCACCAGTATGGAATGTCCGCATTGTTAATTGAGTACCTGGTTCGCCGATAGACTGAGCAGCAATAATCCCAATAGCTTCTCCCATATCTACTATCTGACCATGAGCTAAACTCCACCCATAGCACTGTTGACAGACAGACCGGGGTGATTCACAAGTCAATGGCGATCGCACAAATACTTTTTCTACACCTGCTTTACCTATTGCTTTAGCTAAATCTTCTGTAAATACTTGATTTCTGACTGCTTGAACACCACCACTACTAATAATTTCTCCTGTTTCTGGATGTTTAACATCCTCTCCTGCCACTCTACCTAATAACCTATCTTGTACGGGAATCAACACGCGTTCACCATCTTTCATGCTTGTCACCGTTACTCCCCGCTTTGTGCCACAGTCTGCTTCCCGAACTATTACATCCTGAGAAACATCAACTAAACGACGAGTCAAATAACCGGAGTCCGCAGTCCTCAATGCTGTATCAACCAAACCTTTGCGCGCACCATAGGAGGAGATAATATACTCTGTTACAGTTAAACCTTCCCGGAAATTCGTCTTAATTGGCAAGTCAATAATTTCCCCTTGTGGATCTGCCATCAGACCACGCATTCCCACCAACTGACGCACCTGAGAAATATTACCCCGCGCTCCAGAAAATGCCATCATATAAACTGAGTTCAGAGGGTCTGTTGATTTAAAGTTACGAACTACCTCATCTTTAAGATTTTCACTGGTAACATTCCAGGTATCAATTACTTTTTGAAAGCGTTCTACTTCAGTAATTTTTCCTTTTGTATAGCGGTCAGTTGTATCGCGAATTTCTTCTTCTGCTGCATCTAAAAGTTGTCGTTTAGAAGCAGGTATTCGTAAATCATCAACACTAATAGAAACTCCTGCTTTTGTCGCGTAACGAAATCCTAAATCTTTTAATTTATCTGCCATGTGTGCAGTTCTGGCTGTACCATAATTATTAAAAGACCAAGAAATTAGCTTTTTCAATTGACCCTTATTAATAACTCTATTCCGAAAAATCATGTTATTCTCTACCTTTGTTTATTAGTTTACTAATTTTATTTACAGCTGTTTTCGAGTTGATGAGGTACAAAGTTTTATTGTTCTAGGGAACAGGGAACAGGGAACAGGAAATATAAGAATAGTTTTACCGAATAATTAATAATTAATAATTAAATAATTCTGGTTTAAACCCTCTCCTTTTAAAGGGAAAAAAAGTGCTAGGATATTTCCTTATATTCAATTCCGTAACGGTTAAAACCCGAGGTAATTATCAATTATCAATTATCCATTATCCATTAATGAAAACTGTACCTCACGCTTCCTCAAAAGTGCTGTAGATCAAAAACTGTTCTTCAAGGAAAGAGAAAAGAGTAAGTAGTTTTGTTTTCTGCTTCCTCACCTCTTCCTTCTCTTGGCGATCAACAGCGGTGTCAGGTCAGTTTGCTAATGTGCGACCTGGTTTGTGGTACTTTCCACCTCTGTCGCTGATGCGGTGAGTTAGTGCGGTCTTTAGGGTCTCCCCAAGTGGAGCACTAATACCGTTTCACGGAACTCAGAAGTCAGAAGTGAAAGTTTATAGACTTAAAGTAGTGGTTATACACTAATTTCAGCTTATTCTTTCACATCATCAGTTGCCAACTATGGCGTTGCTGATTTGAGGTATGATATTTTGTCCGGATAAGAGGGCGAGCAAAAGACTTTCTCCTTCTACTCCTGTTTCTTCTTCTTTCCTCCTGACTCCTGAGGACTGACTCCTGACTCCTTTACAAAACACTTTCAATTGTTTGATTGAGAATTATGCGACCAGGTGTTGTCACCACAAACTGTGTCGCTGCTTCTCCATTTATTTCCCGCACCTGGCGAGATTTAATATGAACCTGTTTAATTTTTCCCTGTGGAGTATAATGAACCCGATACAAGTGATAACGCTTCACTACCTCTCCATTTTCTAGAGTTTTCTCTGACTTCAACTCTCCCAAAGTATCAGGTAATATTTTGCTATCCAATGGCATCCAATAACTTTTAACCGCCACTTCTTCTGATATCTGTTGGATATCGGGAGGCATTTCTTCTGGTTTATCTGTTTCGACCGTCACATCACCAGGCAACCTCAAATACACATAAGTATGCAAACCTAGCTTAGACTGTTCATAAGCTAAAACTACATCATTAAAGTTAGCAAAATATAGTTCTTCTCCACCTTGCTCTCTATGGTTTTCTGCTGTCAGATAATAACAACCTAATACCATATCTTGAGAAGGGGTAATAATTGGACGACCAGTCGCTGGAGACAGAATATTATTCGATGACAACATCAATAATCTTGCCTCTGCTTGCGACTCTAGAGAAAGTGGCACATGAACCGCCATTTGGTCGCCATCAAAGTCAGCATTAAATGCTGGACAAACTAAAGGATGTAACTGAATTGCACGACCATCTACTAAAATAGGTTCAAAAGCTTGAATACCTAATCTGTGTAAAGTTGGTGCCCGGTTCAACATCACTGGATGACCTTCTATTACTTCCTCCAGCACATCCCAAACATTCGGGTCTCCCCTTTGAATCAGTTTTTTGGCAGCTTTAATATTATTAACTAATCCCTGACGAATTAACCGATGAATAACAAATGGTTGAAACAATTCTATTGCCATTTCTCGTGGTAAACCACACTGATTAATTGCCAATTTCGGTCCGACAACAATTACCGAACGTCCTGAATAATCAACCCGTTTACCTAACAAGTTTTGCCGGAAACGACCTTGTTTTCCTTCGATAATATCACTCAAAGATTTCAGAGGTCTGTTGTTTGCTCCCACAACAGTGCGACCGCGACGACCATTATCAATCAAAGCATCAACTGCTTCTTGCAACATTCGTTTTTCATTACGGATAATAATCTCTGGTGCTAAGATTTCTTGCAATCTTGCCAAGCGATTATTTCGGTTAATCACTCGTCGATAAAGATCGTTCAAATCGCTAGTTGCAAAGCGACCACCATCCAACTGTACCATTGGACGTAGATCGGGTGGAATAACAGGAATAGCATCTAAAACCATCCATTCCGGTCTTGAACCCGTAGCGACAAAATTATCAATTACTCGCAAACGTTTGATTAATTTGGCGCGTTTTTGACCTTTAGAATTAGCAATTTCTTCCCTTAGTTTTTCTGCTTCCTCCTCTAGAGCAAGATTTTGTAATAAGACTTGTAAAGCTTCAGCACCAATGCCAACTTCCACCCCAACTATTGTTGAATCTTCGCTATAAATTTGATCTTCAATTTCTAGCCAAACATCCTCTGTTAACAGTTGCCTATAACTTAAACTTTCGTGATTTCCTGGGTCTAGTACCACATAAGCATTGAAGTAAACAATTTGTTCTACATCTCGCAATGGCATATCTAACAAAATTGCCATATAACTCGGAATACCCTTGAGATACCAAACATGAGTAACTGGTGCTGCTAATTTTATATATCCCATACGGTGACGGCGCACCCGTGACTCAGTTACTTCTACTCCACATCTTTCACAAACAATACCTCTATGTCGGACTCGCTTATACTTTCCACAATGACATTCCCAATCTTTCGCCGGACCAAAGATGCGTTCGCAAAACAATCCATCCATCTCTGGTTTGAGAGTCCGGTAATTAATAGTTTCTGGCTTAGTAACTTCTCCTACGACTGTACCATTTGGTAGAGTTCTTTCTCCCCAGAGACGAATTCTTTCTGGAGAAGCTAGACCAATTTTGACATAATCAAATCTTTGTTCAAGTTTTGGCATTTTTACAATAAAGAGTTAAGACTACAAAATTAATAGGCATTGCACATTCAGCGAATGATTTTGGATTAGGGAACTGAGGAATTGTTATACCGTTTCACTAAAGTCACCAAGTCAAAAATCAGAAGTCAGAAGTGATATTAATGGAACTTAAAACCTCCACTATACAGTAATTTCAGCTTATTATTTTACTTCATCAGTTACCAACTATTTGTGATATTTTTTAAGTGAATTGGTATTAGTAATGATTAATATTCGGTTTTTTTGAGTCACACTCCAAACCGCTCAACTAAACTTACTAAAAAGTCTGAAAGTATAGTCATTCGTAGTGGGTCAAGCACTACAGGGTTAAACGGCAAACCCTTTATTCCCTGGTCAAAAACATCGGGAATTACTTTTCTAATTATATTAAATGCTCCATTCACATCAGCATTTAATAACTTTTTCTCTCCTGTTTTATACAATCCTCTTGCTATTCTTTTTCCTTTAAATATCGGTTTTGACTCACCATATTTTGGTAATTCATCTTGCTCTAAAGAACTTGATTGTGATCTATAGAATTCTTCGGTAATTATTACTTTTATCCCTTTTAAATGAGCTTTATATCTTAACATTTCTATTAATCTATAATCAGGTATGTTAACAAACTGTTGATTGTTCTTTTTCCCGAGATTAATAGATTGTTTCCACTTTTCATTCTGTCCAATTATTAAGGTTCCTATTTGGTGTACCTCACACCAATCTATTACTCTTTTACTAGCTGTATGTAGATAATTTTCTACTCTACAGTTTCGTTTATGAGTTAGAGCGTTTAACCGATTAGATGAGTTTTGATGATTTTTGGTTTTCAGTTGGGATTGTATCAGGGATAGTTTTTTATTATCAAGGGTGTTAATCGCTTTTAATGGTCTGCCATTTATCAATAGATGTGCTACACCTGTTTGATTTGTAGTTACAGCCATTAAGTTATTCACTCCTAAGTCTATTCCTGCTACCTGTTGATTATCTGTTGTTTTCTCCGATTTTTCAGAGAGTATTTCAATCATATAACAGCTGCTTTTTTGTACTATTCTCATTTCTATAATTGACTTTTGTGATCTGGGAATTTTTAACTCACTCATGGATAAGTGACATCTTCCTTTTTTGAGTTTTTTTTTGTCAATTGATTCGTGAGAATAGACTAAAATATTTCGACCTTTTGTTTTGTTTTTATATTTAGTGATTTTTGGTCTGACTAAAAATTTATGGGGCTGTTTTTGCCATGCTTTTAAAGCGGCAAAATAACTACTCCAAGCTGAGTCTAATCTTCTGATTATTTGCTTACTAACTTTAGTTGGCAAAGCTTGATAATCGTAACTCTTAGATACTAGATGATACAGTTGATTAAAGCTTAGTTTCTGTTTGTTTTCAAAGAAATATTGGCGATCATGGTAATTGGCTAAATTGAACAGATTTTTTGACAAAAAAGCCTTCTGGTCACAAGCTGACCACAAATAATGTGATTTGGTGATAACATGACGTTCAACTAGCTTCATACCTTAATTGTAGGTAATAACGACTCAATGGATAGACAACTGAACAAACTTACTCACTTTAGTTTTATAGCTATAGTTATGAGGAAGTTTGATTAACTTTAGAGAAGTTTTCGCTTTCTGTATTTACCCCATTTTTGGCAGTATAATTTTTACAAGTTAGTTAGTAAATTGGGCGTTGCATAAATGCGGGATGATTTTAATAGTTTTGTGTTTGGGGGCATCTTGCCCGTTCCTTATATTTTCACCCCAGGCAGGATGTCCACCCCACTTATATTCACCCTGCCCCTCAGTAATGCCGTAAATTGCAGTAGGTGTCAGGTTATGAGAAGAAATATCATCTAATTAACCCACCACCTACCACCTAAAACCTACTACCTAATTTACTTACTGCTGGTTTTCCTCATTAGACAACGACTCATATACTGGACGAGAAGGCGCTCGCTTTCCTGGTATATCTGCCATCAAATCAACTTCCACATCCTGAGTCGTACCATCATCCATAGTTTCTACCTTGTGAGCTGCAATATCTAAACATAGAGACTGTAACTCTCGCATTAATACCTTGAAAGATTCAGGAGTACCAGGTCGTGGAATTGCTTTTCCTTTAACAATTGCATTCAACGCCTCATTCCGACCCTGCATATCATCGGATTTCACAGTCAGCAACTCTTGCAAAGTATAAGCAGCACCAAAAGCTTCCAAGGCCCATACTTCCATTTCTCCAAAACGCTGACCACCTTGTTGTGCCTTACCACCCAAAGGTTGCTGAGTCACCAGAGAATAAGGTCCTGTAGAACGAGCATGAATCTTATCATCAACTAAGTGAACCAGTTTCAACATATAAGCAATTCCCACAGTTACTGGACGGTCAAACTTTTCTCCAGTGCGTCCATCATAAACAGGAATTTTCCCGGCATAATTTTCATTAAATACCCAATCTTTACCAGAACGTTCCCTGGCCAATTGCAACATTCGATGTACTGTTTCCCTTGATTTTTCACGACCGTGCATCTCATCAAAAGGTACACACTTAAATCGCACATTCAAAACCTCACCTGCCCATCCTAGCAAGCACTCAAAAATCTGCCCCACATTCATCCTCGAAGGTACACCCAAAGGATTTAACACTACATCTAATGGAGTACCATCGGGCAAATAAGGCATATCTTCGATAGGTAAAATTCGTGAAACAATACCCTTGTTTCCATGTCGCCCCGCTACTTTATCTCCTACCTGAATCTTCCGCTTTTGAGCCACATAAACCCTGACCACCATATTTGCTCCAGGAGGCAATTCATCTCCTTTTTCCCTCGTAAATACTCGCACATCAACAATGCGACCTTTTTCACCATTGGGTACTCGGAGAGAATTATCTCGTACATCCCGTGCTTTTTCTCCAAAAATTGCCCGCAACAACTTTTCTTCAGGTGGTTGGTCAGACTCTCCCTTGGGCGTAACTTTACCGACAAGAATATCCCCAGATTCTACCCAGGCACCAACTCGAATAATTCCTTGTTCATCTAAGTTTCGCAGACCATCTTCCCCTACATTAGGAATTTCCCTAGTAATTTCTTCAGGTCCTAATTTTGTCTGTCGGGCCTCAATCTCAAACTTTTCAATATGAATAGATGTATAAACATCGTCATATACTAAACGTTGACTAATCAGAATTGCATCTTCGTAGTTATAACCTTCCCAAGGCATATAAGCCACCAAAATATTCTGCCCTAAAGCCAACTCAGCACCTTCAGTGGAGGAACCATCAGCTAATACTTGACCAGCTACTACTTGGTCTCCCTCATATACCAAAGGTCTTTGATTTAAGCAAGTATCTTGGTTAGACCTCTGATATTTACATAACGGGTAATCTATTTCATTACCTTCTGGATCGACCACAGATATTTTAGTTGAGTCTATAAAACTAACTTCTCCATCTGTGCGGGTAACAACTACCATACCAGAGTCCCTGGCAGCTTGAGCTTCTAAACCTGTTCCAACTAAAGGTCTTTCTGGACGCAACAATGGAACTGCTTGTCGTTGCATATTGGAACCCATCAATGCCCGGTTAGCATCATCATGTTCCAAAAATGGAATTAATGACGTAGCAACTGAAACTACTTGCACTGGGGAAACTGCTACATAGTCTACTTGTTGGGGAGTAGTAGTAGTAAAGTCTTGTCGATAACGTACTGGTACAACTTCCCCCAAAATATTACCTTCTGCATCGGTCATAATGTCCCCTGGTGCTACCCGGGAATCATCTTCTGCGTCTGCTGTCATGTATATTGGTTTGCCCTCGCGCAACACTCGACCATTTTCTACAGGATAATATGGTGTTTCGATGAATCCGTAGCCATTGACTTTAGCATGGTTTGCTAAGGAACCAATTAAACCAGCATTTGGGCCTTCTGGTGTCTCAATCGGACAAATTCGCCCGTAATGGGAAGGATGGATATCTCGTACAGCAAATCCTGCTCTTTCTCTAGTTAGTCCTCCTGGTCCTAAAGCTGATATTCGTCGTTTGTGAGTCAGCTCTGCCAATGGGTTTGTTTGGTCCATAAATTGGGACAACTGAGAGGAGCCGAAGAATTCTTTGATAGCTGCTACTAATGGTTTCGGGTTAACCAGTGATGCTGGTGTTAATGAGTCCGCCTCGGATACGGTCATCCGTTCTCGAATAATTCGCTCTAAACGGTTTAAACCTACTCTTACTTGGTTTTGTAGGAGTTCTCCTACACTTCTCACCCGTCGGTTTCCTAAATGGTCAATATCATCTGTTTGACCAATGTCATATTCTAAATTAATTAGATAGTCAACTACGGCTAATATGTCTTCTTTGGTTAATACTCGTACTGTGTCTGGTAAGTTTAGCCTTAGCTTTTTATTGAGCTTATATCTTCCTACTTTTCCTAAGTCATACCTTTTTTGGTCAAAGAATCGACTGTGGAGTAGTTGTTCCCCACCTGCAATAGTTGGTGGCTCCCCAGGGCGTAATTTCCGATACAGTTCTAATAGTGCCTCTTCTTCTCCAAATTGTCCTTCTTTTTCGATTGTTTTTTGGAAATAATCAGGATGTCTCAAAGAGTCAAAAATTTCACTGTCCCCTAATCCTAAAGCTTTGAGTAATACTTGAGCTGAAAGTTTGCGGGTTTTATCTATTCTGACCCAAACTAAGTCATTCTTATCTGTTTCAAACTTCAGCCATGCACCTCGGTTAGGAATTAAACTGGCATTATATGTGCGTCGTCCACTTTTATCTGTTTCTGATTTGTAATAAACTCCAGGAGAACGAACTATTTGATTAACGATTACCCTTTCAGCTCCATTGATAATAAATGTCCCTCTGTCTGTCATTAGGGGGAGATCGCCAATAAATACTTCTTGTTCTTTTATTTCTCCAGTTTCTTTGTTTATTAAGCGGGTAGGAACATACATTTGCACTGCGTAGGTGCTGTCTCTACGTTTTGCTTCTTCTACAACATATTTGGGTTGTTTGAGTTTGTAGTTTTTGGCAATAAAGTGAAGTTCTAGTTTTCCTGTATAATCTGTAATTGGAGAATAGCTTTCTAGTTCTTCTATTAGGCCATACTCTAGAAACCATCGAAAGCTTGCCCTCTGAATTTCAATCAGATCGGGCATATTGAAAATTGGCAGGTTGCTTTGGGTGTTGATATTTAATTTTTGATGAATCATTCTTGAGTATCCTGGTTGTTTATTTATAGTTTTTTATGGGTGATTTTATCTCCCACATATTTTATTTAAAACTTGAAGATGTAATACACTTGTAAATTAGTTTGTTTAATATTTTTACAATTTATCTACATAAGCAAAGTAAAGCTTCTGTACTAAGTTATTTATTTCATAAGTAAATTTCATAATTTTTATTTAGTTTTATTTTAATTTTTTGCTGTTAAGTTTACTCACTAACTACTATTTTTGAATCAAACAACAAAACTGTAGCTAATATCATTATTTATAATTTGGTTAGGATTATGAAGTTTTGCCTAAGTAGTATAGTTGTACATTTAGAGCAGAAAGCCTAATACAAAAAGTTAGTTTTTAGTAATTAGGGCTTGCTAATTAAATCTAAAAGTATTTACAGATAAAGGTTGTAGCCTTTTTGGGACTGCAAAAAAGTGCCTGGTTCTCAGCTCTTCACGCTCAAAAAGTTAGTATTTTAGGCGCATAGTTGGGCAGAAAAATCTTGGGACAAAACTTAGCTCCTATCTCCTCTAAATTCCTTTTTCTCCCCTCCTGGGAGGGGCGAGGGGTTGGTTGCCTCCTGCCTCCTACCCCTACCAAAAGACTTTCCATACGCAAACCCTAATTAGTCATTAAAGTTTCAATGGAAGCAAGTTAAACGATAAATTTCTTGAAGATATCATAATTATTTGGTGCAGTTGCCAGAGAATTATACTTTAATAACAATAACTTTTTTTTCAGAGCGTTTCCCAACTCAATATATGCTGTTTATGTGCCATATATTCCAATTTACTTTCAAACCTACTCTCAGGATTACTTTTGGCCATTAGATATCAAGCTATGTAATTTACTTGTTTGGCTTTTAATAATGAAATCTAAATCTAATAGCCTTGAGATACTTTGGGTATCATATAGATAATCCAAATAGCCTGCAAGCATTTTCGCTAGTTTGTAATGCTAAACTTTCTAGCGTCACACCTCTAAGTTCAGCTACTTTTTCAGCAACGTATTTAACATAAGCAGGTTCGTTTCGTTTGCCCCGCTTTGGAACTGGTGCTAGGAATGGACAATCAGTTTCTACTAACAGTCGATCGTCATCTACTACTTTAGCTGATTCTTGAATTTGAGTAGCCTTTTTAAAGGTGACAGTTCCACTAAAGCTAATATAAAATCCTAAGTCTATAAATATTTTAGTTTCTTCTGGATTGCCTCCCCAACAATGCATTACTCCTCTGACAAGTCCTTGATTTTTTTGGAAATCATCAATAATCTCGGCCATTGAGTGAGCAGCATCACGACAATGGATAATTAACGGTTTGTTGAGTTTTTTGGCGATGGTTAACTGTTGTCTAAAAACAAATTCTTGTTGTTCTTTATTATCTGCTTTGTAAAAATCTAACCCTGTTTCACCGATGGCCACTACCTGAGGTTCGGATGCAGCTAACTCTTCAATTTGAGTAGCCGTCGTAGATGTCCACTTATGAGCATCTAAAGGGTGTAGGCCAACTGCATAAGACAGTTCTGGAAAACGATCTGCTATTGATTTAATAGCATTGAATTCCTGTGGTTCAACACAAGAGTGGACAAGGTGGACAACTCCTGCTTGTTGCCAACGTTGGCGTATGTCTTCCAGGTCAGAATTGAATACGTCAAAGTTAATATGAACGTGAGTATCAATTAGCTGCATTTGTGGCTCTCCAGGTCTTCCAGTTATCATTTATCAGTACCTTCTGCAATCAGGAGGCTTGACATTATAAATATTCTCTTAGTCAGTTTGTAGTGCTATATTGTCAGTTGATATAGGTATATTGGCCACAAAAATATACAAAGTTGTTAATGGATCGCTTTAACTATTTTAAACTTTTTTTACTCAAGACAGCTATTGAAGAAAAAATGAAGTCGGGTAATTAATTTAAGTTCTTACTAAGAGAGCAACTATACCGACTTGTGACATACTCCCACACTAACCATTCGGTATAGTGTGGGCTTTTCACTTCGCAGTCCTGCCATTGCATCGGACTCCATGAGCTTTAAGGACGGGATGCCCCGCCGCCCTTTTTGCAGAGCGAAAAACTACGCACCTAGCTCCGCAATCAGACTAAGTAATCCAATCTTTTTTAAGAAGCTACAGAATCATTAGTTTCTGAAGACTCTGGCTGTTTACTGTCAATCTGTAGGTGTCTTTTATAATATCTAACTAACCTGGACTTTTTGCGAGAACCATTATTTTTGTGTAAAACACCACATTTTACAGCTTTATCAATTTTACTGTAAGCTTTTGACATTCGCAGATTAACTTCTTGCTTTAATTCCTCTGTAGGATTAGCAGCGTAGTTTTCAACAGCAGTGAAGTATTTTTTCATCAGGGTTCTCACTGCTGATTTGTAGCTTTTGTTGCGTAAACGATTGCGTTCAGCAATCTGGATTCGCTTGATAGCAGACTTAATATTGGCCATAATTTAACTTTTCTTTAAGATCCAGACATTGTAGAAATTTCTCTCATCCCGACAGTTCCCTTGAGAGACACTGCGGAATTCCTAAGACTCACGACTTAGGTTTCTGCTTCCTCTTGACAGAGGAGCTGCGCTAACATAGAACTTGCCTCCGAGGCTTTTCCCTCTTTCCGGCCTTACGGCCACTCCACAGGCTTACACTGCTAGCCCAGCAGCCAAAATATATAAAAATATAAACTACCAGATATATAAATGTAGCATTAATTCTCAAAAAATACTAATACTTTTTGTTAAAAAAATATTGCAATTCAAGGCTTGGTATAGCAGTAGAGGCCAAGGTTAGGACAGATCAAACGCTTAAAATTAATACAGGGCCAGATTTTTCCTTCTTCCTTCTTCCTTCTTCTTTCTTCCTTCTTCCTTCTGCTATTTTAACTTTTGCTAAAGTTAAGCTTTTGGAGGTATTGACAGATGATGCAGAAAACTGAGTACAGTATTAAAGATGCCAGTGTTGTTACTTCACGCTATAACAAAGAGTAATGGGTGATTCGGAAACTTACGAGAATGGTTTTACTTTTATCCCTCAATTAAATTAGGGTAAAGCTAAGAGACAATTGGCGACCAATAAGAATTTTTCTTTCTTGATTGTCAAGTGTTGAGCATTCTGCATAGTTTTAATGTTGCTCCAACTCTCTGAGTTCTGAAAGTACCCTCTACTAACGAACTTTATTAGTTGGCATTCCTAATCTCCATGCTGCGAATAATTACTAACTGGCTTGAGGCACAAGCTGAATTAAAACGTATCACAGAACGTACCCATGATGATACGGCTATTGATAAAGAAACAACGGTGCGAGAAATCTTGCGCTCCGTTAAAGAAAAAGGTGATGAGGCTCTATTACACTATACTTCTGAGTTTGACCATATTACCTTGACTCCAGAAGAGTTAAAAGTAACTGGTTCAGAGTTAGATGCTGCCTATCAACAAGTAAATAAGGACTTATTAAATTCTATTCGTTTTGCTGCTAAACAGATAGAAGCTTTTCACCGACAGCGAGTTCCTAAATCTTGGGTTCAGTTCGGTGATGATGAGGTGGTTTTGGGCAAACGCTACACACCAGTAGATCGAGCTGGTTTATATGTTCCTGGGGGTAAAGCTGCTTATCCGAGTACAGTTCTGATGAATGCTATACCTGCTCAAGTGGCCAAAGTCCCGAAGATTGTGATGGTAACACCACCAGCTCAAGGTAAGAAAATTAATCCTGCTGTACTCGTAGCTGCTCAAGAAGCAGGTATTCAAGAAATTTATCGGATCGGAGGAGCACAAGCAATAGCAGCTCTAGCTTATGGTACAAAAACTATACCAAAAGTGGATGTCATCTCTGGGCCAGGTAATATCTATGTAACTTTGGCAAAGAAGATTGTTTATGGTACGGTAGGTATTGATTCTCTGGCTGGACCTTCAGAGGTGATGATTATTGCAGATTCTGAAGCTAACCCAGTTCATTTAGCAGCGGATATGTTGGCTCAAGCAGAACATGATTCATTGGCTTCAGCTATCTTGTTAACTACAGATTCAGCAATAGCACGTCAGGTGGTAACAGAGGTAGAGCGACAACTTCAGGATCATCCACGTCGCACAATGACAGAAAAGGCGATCGCCCATTACGGTTTAGTTGTTGTTGTTGAGTCTCTCAAAGCTGCTGCTGAACTTTCTAATCTATTTGCTCCAGAACATTTAGAGTTGGAAGTTTCAGATCCTTGGGGTTTAATGGAAAGTATTCGTCACGCTGGTGCTATTTTCCTTGGTTATTCGACTCCAGAAGCTGTGGGGGATTATTTGGCGGGGCCAAATCATACTTTGCCGACTTCTGGTGCTGCTCGTTATGCTTCAGCATTGGGAGTAGAAACATTTATGAAGCATTCTAGTTTGGTTCAATATTCTTCTGCTGCTTTGGATAAAGTGGCTACAACTATTGATATATTGGCCACTGCTGAAGGGTTGCCTTCTCATGCTAACTCGGTAAGAGTTAGGACAAAAACTCAGGAGCAGGATCGGCAAGAATGGGTGAAAAAAGAAAAAATTAATCAGGAAAATGATGGTAAAAATTTATAACTAATGTAGGATAACTCCCGTTAGAATCTTTAGATAGCGGGAGAACATACCAGTAGATATGGAAAAAAATCAATTGTGAAGTTTGTCACCCACATTCGGCACTTCAATTTGTGACATAAAAATTAGTATAAAATCTATAGGCTACTTAAGTATTTATACTATATAAATTATCTTCATTTACCTCGATCAGGAGTCAAATTTTCAGTTAAATATTAACCATAAATACTTACTGAATCGTTGATTTTTATTGACCACTATAATTTTCTTCTGACTTTTAATTTTTGACTTATGACTTTTAATTTTTGACTTTTGACTTTTTAAGCGCGGTTTGTATAAAACTTAAGAAGGGAAAATGGATAAATGCTGACTGTAATCGTGCTGCAAATATTGGAATCAAAAGCAACTTGAATGGGTTGACCCCGGACAGAGTAGAGGCATCTTTGGTGCCATTAAGGGTAAAATTTGACCTGGATTTATCCCGGTAAATTTGTTACCCTTAATAATCTATGCGGATTTATCCCGTGGTGTGTCAATTACTATTGCTATACAGGACTACCTATTTATTATCTGTACTAATACTCTTGTCTATGGCCTTCAAAACAATTATTGTAGCTCTCAGCAATTCAAACTCAGATCTAGATTTAGTAATTCAAGCATTGGCAGAATTTCACTTAACATCAGAAACGAGAGTGATTTTATCTCATGTGGTTGCTGCGGAAAAATCAGATTTGGATCGGAAAGCGGATCAACCTCAAGCTGAAGGGAAAAATATTTCTGTCGGGGAATTTGAAAAGCAGCTCAAAGTTTACCGAGAAAAACTTCCTTGTACTACTGAGGTAGAGGTTACGACCGGAGATCCAACTGAAGAAATTGTTCGCTTATCTAATATTTATAATGCAGATTTAATTGTAATTGGTAGTCGGGGATTAAAAGGTATAAATCGGATTTTGCAGGGGTCTATTAGTAGTCAGGTTGTTGCTGAAGCAAATTGCTCTGTGTTTGTAGTTAAGCAGAAATAGCTAATATAATTTTTGTTATAGCGTTTTTATCTGGGATGTGGAAACCAAGTGGTATGAAAAGGGAATAGGTATGGAGGAAATAGGGAAGATTCATTAATGGATAATGGATAATGGATAATTTATAATTACCTCTGGTTAAAATTGAGAGGATTGAATATAAGGAAATATTATTTCTTTTTTTTCCTTCAAAGGGGAGGATTTAAACCAGAATTATTTGATTATTAATTATTCGGTAAAGGAGGAAAAACAGCATTGATATAGTAGCAAACACTAGGATATCAGATACTATAAACAATAATTTTTTTATAAAAAAACTAAATCTATATTTACAATTAAAAAAGTATAAAAATAGAAGTATTCAGAACGTAAATTACTCTAAAAATAGAAAAAAATAGGTAATCAAAAGCAATAATAAATTTAATTGCAGTATTTGTTTATGTATAGGAAATATGATTAACTTATGGGTTAATTGTTAACCACCGAAAATTAGAAATTAAATACCATAATCTTATTTTTTCTTTGTTAAATCAATCATAACTTGACATTGAGACAAGTTTTAATATCTATCTTGAAAATACTCATACCAAATTAATATAAAGTTGCATAGAACAATATTTTAATCAGGCGTTGCCTGTACATTAAAGAAATACTTGTTAATAAATTTGATAATTATGTGCCACCGCGCCACCCAATACCTACCACCTAACAGCTAATTCTATACAGCCTCACATAAAATTTGTATCAGAAAGTAATTAAAAATACAAAATTGTCTCTAACTCAGAGAATTGGGATATATGGGATTTGACAAATACGAGCATAAGTACGAAAATAAGTCCTAAAATTTCCTATCTATATTCTCAAGCTATATAAAATCAGGTGAAACAAGAGGCATGAAAACTTTTTTTAAGCAGTCTATAGCTGCACTGACAACTTTAGGAGTATTAACTTTCTTTTCTCTTCGTCCAGTACCAGTTAGGGCAAATTTCTTTGACCAAAAAGAAGTCGAGCAGTCTAGATACATTGCAATTGCAGTTCCTCGTGCTTTTGGGCCACAGTTGCTAATTTTAGAACAAAAAACCAATGCCAGACAATGTTGGGATGAAAGTGGCGATCGCCCGGTCTTGGTCGATCCTCTATTACTAAATTTTGACTTTACGGGTATTTGTGGACGTGCAACTGACAGTAATGGTTATTCTATCCGAATCGGAGGTACCGATCTTGCTCTTGAATATGCTCTGTCTTTACAAATGAGTGGGGGGGATATACGACTGATGGGTATTTCTCGTTATGATTCTAATGCACCACGACTACTGATCGGCAGAACTTATGGTTTAGCTGACGGATTTACTAAAATTATTCTTGAACCTGGTTGGCGGTTTGCGAAAAGAAGTTATCAGGGTAAAGAGTTAGGTCATATATATGTTACTGCTGATTGGATGCCAACAGAGTTAGAAACTAATAATAACAACTAGATAGGATTTGCTGCAAAAGTCTTTTTGTAGGAGTCAGACCTCAGAAGTGAGAACTCAGGAGCAGTCAGTAGGAATAATTGTCTGATATTTGTCTGTTTAGGTTTGCTGCAAATGTGAGTATTTTCAGCTTTTCGGAGCGAAAAACTTGCATTTTTTTTCGTAAAAAAGGCTAAAGCATTTACAAATAAAGGCTTTTAGAGTTAATCAGCAAGTCCTAGATATATCAAATAAATTTAAAAAGGTAGCCATTAAAAATGACTACCTTTTAATAATCCTCAACACCACTTAAAATGAATTTAAAAAGTAATTGACACAACAGTTGTGCCTTAACGTAAATAGAGTTTTTGAGAAAGAGCATCGACGACTGACCGTGTTTCGTCTCGATGCTCTTGCTGATTCGCTCCTCACACGGTAGACATTCTAACTTACTAAGCTAGTTTTGTCACTATATTTCAGTAATTTTTTTTGACAAATCTTGAAAGCACTATCTATCAAGAGCTTCACCTTTGAGATAACCAATCTAAAATCAAAGAATTAACTATTGTTGGCCTTTCATCGTGGGGACAATGACCTGTGTTGGGTATGGGAACAAATTGGATAGATGCACCTTTCTCTGCTAAGTCTTGATAAATTTTCCCACCAGAAATTGGTGTCCAAGGGTCGTTTTCTCCCCAAATTACTAACAATGGTGCTGGAATTTTTGGTAATAATTCTGAGGGATGGGGTCCAGCAGGTGCAGTGAGAATTGAAGCAAAGACTTTCTGCGCTCCAGGGTCGCAGGAAGGACGATGAAGTAGTTCGATTAACTCATCTGTAATGGCTTCTTGATTACGATAAACTTGTTTGAGGGTGCCACGAATACGATATTTTTTACGGACTTGATTGAAAATAAATGGTCCTAGAGCTGGGGAATTAACTAATTTGCTGAACATTCCCATTATGAATCTTAGAGGAGGATTTAGTTCTTGAGGTCGATGGTTTAAGCCTCCTGCACAGTTAATGAGAATTCCACCTGTACAGATTTCTGGGTAGTCTGCTAGTATCATTAGGCTAAGTAGTCCACCAATGGAGTTGCCTATAAAGACGGTGGGTTTTTGAATATGTTGGTTCCAGAAGTCGTATAATAGTTCTTGCCAAAGTTCTAATGAGTAATCTATGGGTGGCTTAGAAGATGCACCAAATCCTAGTAAGTCGAGGGCAAATACTTGATGGCCTCCAGCGGCGAGGGTAGGGATATTGTTACGCCAATGACCTATGGATGCACCAAAACCATGAATTAATACTAGGGGTTGTCCAGTTCCCATGACTGTATATTGGATTTGGTGGTTTTTCCAAGTCCAAGTATGCAGGTCTAGTTGATTTGGTGGTGTTGCTATAACGGGGTTCATTTTATAAAGTTTTGTAAACTTACATATTTATCATAATAGAAATGTTGGCAAAATTTAGGTCTATATTTTCATTAGTAGGGGAGTGGGGGAGTAGGGGAGTGGGGGAGAAGCAAACATCAGAATAATTAACATTAACTTGGCTAAAATTAGCAAAGAAATTTATTCTGCTCTTTTTAATTACTTAATAACTGAAGTGTTACCTAAGTTAAGTATTAATACATGGGAATTGATATAGGATTATTGCATAAGCGATCGCTAAAGTAGCTTGCGAATAAAAATCCTAATTAACCGTTAAGTTGATTGATAAATTCTTGGTGTTCGGAACTAGATAATTCCTGCTGAAGTAGATTTAATACTTGAGGAAAATTTCTGTCTATTCAGGGTTTAACGGCAAACTATAATTTCTGTAAATTTTGACTTTTTATCCCTGGGTTTTTATTGATGGCAATAGAAATATATTCACTTTAACTAAAAGTGCTAATTAATTGTGAAGTTGATTGATAAATTCTTGGTGTTCGGAACTATAGCAATCAGGAATAAGTTGTGAGAATTGAGATGTTCCTTAAAAGTATAGAATATAGCAATTATTATATTCATATGATACGTTTTTTTCTTCTTCTCTGTTCCCTGTTCCCTGTTCCCTGTTCCCTGTTCCCTAAAAGTTTTCAAGATCTCACAACTCAAATCATGTTGATTGATAAATTCTTGGTGTTCGGAACTATAGCAATCAGGAATAAGTTGTGAGAATTGAGATGTTCCTTAAAAGTATAGAATATAGCAATTATTATATTCATATGATACGTTTTTTTCTTCTTCTCTGTTCCCTGTTCCCTGTTCCCTGTTCCCTGTTCCCTTGATACGTTTTTTTCTTATTCTCTGTTCCCTGTTCCCTGTTCCCTGTTCCCTAAAAGTTTTCAAGATCTCACAACTCAAATCATATTGCTATAGATAATTCCTGCTGAAGTAGATTGAATACTTCAGGCAAATTTCTGTATATTCAGGGTTTAACGGCAAACTATAATCCAGGAAAAATTCTACTTTTTATCACTCCGTTTTATCTATAGCAACAGAAAGATACTCACTCTAACTAAAAATCCTAATTAATTGTGAAGTTGAAAGTCTCCAATATCTCACAACTCAAATCATATTGCTATAGATAATTTCTGCTGAAGTAGATTGAATACTTCAGGCAAATTTCTGTCTATTCAGGGTTTAACGGCAAACTATAATTTAGGGAAATTTTGACCTTTAAACCCTGGGTTTTTATTGATGGCAATATTAAAGATACTCACTCTAACTAAAAATGCTAATTCACTGTGAAGTTGACTAATAAATGATTGGTGTTCAGAACTAGATAATCCTTGTTGAAGTACATTTAAAACTTCAGCTAAATTTCCTTCTATTAAGGATTTAACTGCTAACCATAATTCAGGAAAAACTTGACTTTTTATAACTCCATTTTCATCTATTGTCGCAGAAATATATTCACCTTCAGACAACCAAAAATAACTGAATTATTGTTCATAAACTCGCCAAACTAAATATTCTTTGACTCCATTACGTTGATAGACTTTTAATTTATCATGCAAATCATAAGCAGCACTACTAGCAGCAACTTCAACAATTAATTCTGGTACTCCTTCTATATAATCATCCTCACTAATTGTTGTTTGTCCTCCCAAACTTGGTTCAATAAATAATATGGCATCTGGTTGAGGTTCATTATTTTTATCTAAACGAGAGTAGTATTATCGACACTCCTAACTCCAGGAGTAGCAGCAGTATACACTTCTAACCAAGTATTAATCTGAAGATGAGGTTATCCATGGGCAGAAAATCTTAATGGTGAAGTCATATAAACAATTCCTTCAATAAGTTCAGCTTTTTTATGTTTTGTCATGGAAAAGCAGCGCTTTTCAAACTCATTTCTAGTTAAGCGATCGCCATTTTCTCAAGGTATTATTTTGATTTTAATCATAGTCTTATTATATTATTGTTGTTTTTCACTAAGTATAGACTACATAACTTCTAGATGCTTTGATTGGAGAAAAAATATCTGTATTCTCCCTAGATGAAAACAGTTATAAAATTCAATATTTCATAATTATTATGACCAAGGATAAAAATATGGGCATACAAAAAAAGATTAAAAAGCGTTTCGGTACAGAAATGCTGTTTGCGGAGCATTCCGGTACGGAAAATGCTGATAGCTAGTTAAACAAACTATCTACAAATTGTTAAGTATTCACAATATTTAGACACCTGATTGTGTGATTTTTTGCTGCCCTACTTAACTTAAATATTAGCCATTCTTGCCTCAACCATCATTCGCACTACATCTGGCATTTTATACTGTGCTTTCCATGCTAATTTTTCTTTAGCTTTAATTGGATTTGCTCTACCTACGGAAATATCAGTAGGGCGATATAAACTTCGATCTACCTCTACATAATTTTGCCAATTTAATCCTACAGCAGCAAAAGCTTCTATTACAAAATCTTGCAAAGGATAACTTTCTCCAGTAGCAATTACATAATCATCTGGTTCTTGCTGTTGCAACATCAAATACATTGCTTCTACATATTCGGGTGCCCAACCCCAATCTCTCTGCACTGAAATATTTCCTAAATGTAATTTTTCATTACTACCATTAGCAATTTTACAAACAACTGAAATAATTTTTTGAGTTACAAAACGTTGAGGTCTGAGGGGAGATTCGTGATTAAATAATATGCCAGAACAAGCAAATAAATTGTAAGCTTCTCGATAATTTGCCACTTCCCAAAAGGCTGTAGATTTAGCAACAGCATAGGGACTTCTTGGGCGAAAAGGAGTGATTTCTGTAGCAGGTTGACCGCCTGTATCGCCAAAACATTCGCTGGAGCTAGCATTATATAATTTAATTTTTGCTCCGGTAAATCTAATTGCTTCTAATAAATTTAATGTGCCAGTAGCGATACTTTCTAATGTTTCTACAGGTTGTTGAAAAGATAGACCTACTGAACTTTGACCTGCTAGATTATAAACTTCATCTGGTTGATATTTGGTTAATATTTGTAAGACACTTCTAAAGTCAGTTAAAGACATAGAGTCTAATTTTATTTTGTCACGAATATCTAAACGATATAAGTTGTTAAAAGTAGACATTTGGGCATCTCGGGAAGTGCCACAAACATTATAACCTTTTTCTAGTAATAGTTTGGCTAAGTAGGAACCGTCTTGACCTGAAATTCCGGAAATTAATGCTGTTTTCATAATTTTTAAGGAAGGAGAAAAAGAGATAAATATTTAGGACTTGCTGAATAAGTCTGAAATTTTAATTAATCAAAGTTTTAAGGGTTATTGAGATATTCATATAGTGCAATAAAAACAAATAAGTCGAACTGTATGTCAAAAATCAGACATTTTTTTGAACTGAAACAGTGAAAATTTTTCTACTGTTAAACTTAAATAAACTATTGGCTTTCCTCACCTACTTTTTTTCACCATACCCTATATTAGAAGGCTGACTTTATTGCCTTTTCCAGGTAATAAGTCAGGAGTAAGAATTAATAAGAATGTTTTTTGACTTTTCCTGACTCTATCCTTACCTAATTGGGTTAAATATCTCATTATTCTATAATACCATTTTGAAAAAAAGAATGCTTAACTTAGACGACACTTCAATTATTAAGTAATTAACACGCTAACTGAATAACTTTTTTGATAATTAGCAGGCCATTTATTGTTAATTATTCTGATGTTTACTTCTCCCCTACTTTTGTACGGTCAAATGGCTATTCGGCCATACTCCCGCCCAATGCAAAAATGTAGCAAACATTTATCGCGCTTGCTATAACTTCTGACTCCTGTATTCTGACTTCTTTTTCACAGATATCTTTTGATTAAAAACAAAAGGTTATTGCCTAAATGTAATCTCTATATAGAAGCCTTATTAAGGTTATATAAAACATATTTTGGAGTTAGGTTAAAATGGTTATTTTTCAGACTTTACGATCTATTTTAGTTTTCTTGCACATCATTTAGAATTGCTATAGATTTATACAATCTAGCCTTTCTCAAGTTACTGAGGTACAGTTGTTTTTCTTCTTTTCTATTCCCTATTCCCTACTCCCACGCAGCAAAATAATTTTTGACCTCACGCCTCTTAGGAATTGCTATATATCAATCTGGAATTGTTTCTGCTAGAATTTTTGCTAGATTTTTGAGATGTTCTGCATAGTTTTTTTGATTTTGATTAGGTGATATTTTTGCCTGATTTTCTAGTTTTAGTTTGGTTTTTTCTAGTTCGGTTTGAGTTTCTTGAAGTTGAGATTTACAGGTATTCAATTCTTCTTGATACTTGAAATATTTAGATTGAGATTGTTCTAATTCTACCTGTACTTCATCGAGTTGGAATTGGGTAATTTCTAATTCTTCTCGCACATCATATAGTTCTGAAGAAGATTTATCTAACTCTCCTTGAATTTGTTGTAGTTGTGCTTCGGCATTTTTGGCAGTTCCTTGATTTTGCTGAAGTTGAGACTGAGCAGATACTAATTGTGCGGAAAATTCGTCTCGCTGAGATTTAGTATTTTCTAATTCTGTTTGAATTTGCTGTAGTTGTGCTTCGGAATTTTTGGTTTTTTCTTGGTTTTGCTGAAGTTGAGACTGATATTTTTCTAATTCTTCTAATATTTGGTCTCTTTGAGATTGGATATTTTCTAATTCTTCACGATTTTGTTGAAGTTGAGATTGGGTAGATATTAATTTCTGAGAAAGTTCATCTTTCTGAGGCTGAATATTTGCTAACTCGACTTGATTTTCCTGAAATTTCACCTCCAATGAAACACTATTCCCTATTTCTGAAATATCCACATCTCGAAAAACTGGCGTACTATTCCAAGGTTCAAAAGGTATAAGTTTTGCAGTGGAAAAATGAGGTCGAAAGAAATATTTTCCGACTTCATTTAATAGACAAGCAGCAAAAGCAAAGGGAGTGTTAGAAATAGCAACAAAATCACACTTACTCAATAAGAAAAAATTCAGATATTCTTGATTAACTTCTATCCCCAAGTCTTGAGCGGTTACAGGATGATATTCAGCAAAATAAGCCAGAGGTAATTCCTCTATATTATCGCTGGCAATAAATAAAACTGGTTCCTCTAAAGTTTCCCATAAACCATCTAACCAAATTTTATACCACTCACTCGGAGCAACAGCAAAATTACTATTTTCCTCTGAATGTGATTGTAAATGTAAACCAATGATAGTTTTGCCACGAGAGTGTAATTTTTCCCAAGCAAGTTTTACTTTTTTCTCTATCTCTAGTGCAGGTTGAAACAAAGAACAAAAATATTCTTTAAAGGGTGCATAATAGCGAGTGTTATATAGAAATTCTCCATGAATATCTACATTTTTCAAAATTTCTGTATTACCGAGGATAAATTCATTATCATTCTCCCAAACTTCAGGTAAATCTTCAGAAATCTCTCGGTCTTTATGCCCAAATAATTCTTGCCCTATCCATTTTGGAGTCTCTACTGATAAGCCATTTTCTTGAGCATATATTTTCAATAAACCATACTGGAAAATTTGATTACCCAATCCACCATTTTTGCCAAGAGTAGACATACTAATTACTTGTTTTTTCACATAAAAAGCATCTCCCCAAGAAGGATGAAAAGGCGTGGCAACTGCTATTTTGCCAAAACCATTCTGTGCTAAAAAGTCATCAATTTTTTCTGCCAAAGCACAACCTTCATAGAGTTCTTCATAATTGATTTTTGTGTAAACTGCATCTATATATTTAAGTAGATTAGTTGCGCCTTGTAATGCCAAAAGTTCTGCCCCTTGAATATCTAGATTGAGAATATTAAAATCTGCTGGTGTTAGTCCTAATTCTGATAGCAAAGTATCAAGAGTTTTTGACTCAACAGTTAGTTGATGTGTTTCTTTAATATTTGGATAAATATTTCGATAAAATTTCAAAGGCAAAATGGAACTACTCTGTCCCATGGAGTTAACATATAATTTTACTTTTCCATTTTGATTACTAATAGCATAGTTAACAGCTTGCACATCAATAGATACTTCGGCAATATTTGTTTTTAGCCTTTCAAATACTGTGGGGTTAGCTTCAATGAAAAGAATTTTTGAAATATTTAACCCTTGATAAGTTTTAATATCTTTACCCTCATAAGCACCTACATGAATAATGCCTATAGGAAAAATTTGGTTTTGAAAGCAAAGGTTCTTTAAATCTAATTTCATGACTACTAATACTTAGATAATTTCAGTTCAGAAAAAAATAAATAGGTCGCTATACCACTAATAAAATCAATCTTTAACCAAGAAGAGAACTATTTCTTAGCTAAAGCAGTAGAGCAGAGGTAAAATTCAGCCAATTTTTTGAGTTTATATTCTCTAGATATAGCGTTTTCATTTGAAATGTAATATTAAATCTGGTGGTATTGGTATAACTAGATAGTTAATTAGGAATCAGGAGTCAGGAGGAAAAAGAATTTAGAAATATTTTTGCTCTACCTGAAGATGAAACATTTTTTTATACCGAATTAACGGGATGTGATGTAAAACAATAATTGGTTATTTACTAACATTAAAAAGTCCAGAATACCTTCTTACTTATTGCCTCTTACCTTTGACTTTTTGCCTAAAAGCGACCATGTTTTTTACGCAACTCAAATGAAATTAGTATATATCTAAATCTCGATCAAATTACTACCAAAAGTCTTAACTAGATATGTTATCCAAAATATATTGCCAAGCATTCAGCAGTCAACTATCAGCTTTATAGAGTTGAAAATGTAGTAGAAGTTAAACTAATGTTTGCTTCATTCATTAAAAAGCTGTTTGCGTAGCATTCCGTAGGATGAACTGACCACTAATAGCTGTTTGCGCAGCATTCCACAGGAAATGCTTACATATATTATTAACTAGGTATCTCACAAAAACCAACATAGTACAAAAGATTGTCCGAGATTTGTTTGATAAATAATCTTTGAATTTGCAACATACTTTAGCTTAATATAGTCAAGTATGAAAAAATCTATACTTAACTGTGAATGTAGTAGAAAAGCACCAAAAAGCCAGAGAATATTTGGCCCAAGGTAAAATGGATAGAGCGATCGCTCTGTGTCATCAAATTATAGAAGTAAAACCAGACTTTATTTCAGCTTATCAGACTGTGGGAAATGCTTTAGAAATTCAAGGTAATTTAAAAGCTGCAATTAATTGGTATTTTAAGGCATTAAAAATTCAGCCAAACTTAGCTGAATTATACAAAATGATTGGTAATTTATACTCTCGCCAAAAGCAGTGGGATGAGGCGATCGTCAGTTACCAAAAAGCTATAAAATTACAACCAAATTTAACAGAAGTGTATGAAAATTTAGGGGATATTTTTCGGCAGCGTTATCGGGCAAATTTAAAAGCAGCATTGAGTCATTATCGTCAAGCAATAGATTACGATCCTCAGAATGAAAGCAACTACCATAAAATCTTAGAAACTCAACCCTATCATCCAGAAATATGTCGTCGTTTAGCTAATATCTTATTTAGAAAAAATAAATTAAGCTCTGCAATTATTTTTTATCAAATTGCCCTAATAACTGAACCAGAAAATCCCGAAATTCATTTTAATTTAGGTAAAATCTTGACAGAGCAAGGCGATATTCAGCAAGCAATTTATGAATATCAACTTGCCTTAGAAATAGAGAAAAATAATCCAGAGATTTATCTAAATTTAGGAATAGTTTTGGCAAAAAAAGAAAGATGGTCAGAAGCGATCGCCTCTTACCGTCGTACTATTGAAATTAATCCCAAGTCAGATTTAGCTTACAACTATTTAGGAGAAGCTTTAACAAAAGTAGGGGAATTAGAAGAAGCGATCGATATTTTTGAACAAGCAATAAATCTCAATCCCACCTCACCTTTATTTCATAAAAATTTAGGAGATGCTTTAGCAAAACAGGGAAAAATAGATGAAGCAAGCGTAGCTTATAGTCGTTTTATTGAATGCTGAAGAAGGAAGAGGGAAGAGGGAAGAAGGAAGAGGGAAGAGGGAAAAATATTGCTTTTTCTGAATTTTAAGCTGAAGAAGTAAGAAGAAACACAGAAGAAGGAAGAGGGAAGAAGGAAGAGGGAAAATATTGCTTTTTCTGAATTTTAAGCTGAAGAAGTAAGAAGAAACACAGAAGAAGGAAGAGGGAAAAATATTGCTTTTTCTGAATTTTAAGCTGAAGAAGTAAGAAGAAACACAGAAGAAGGAAGAGGGAAGAAGGAAAAGGGAAAAATATTGCTTTTTCTGAATTTTAAGCTGAAGAAGTAAGAGGAAAGAAGGAAGAGGGAAAAATATTGCTTTTTCTGAATTTTAAGCTGAAGAAGTAAGAAGAAACACAGAAGAAGGAAGAGGGAAGAAGGAAGAGGGAAAATATTGCTTTTTCTGAATTTTAAGCTGAAGAAGTAAGAAGAAACACAGAAGAAGGAAGAGGGAAGAAGGAAAAGGGAAAAATACTGCTTTTTCTGAATTTTAAGCTTTTGATATGTCCTAATACCATGGGTGAAAAAAGAATATTACGAATAATAAGCATGATTAAAAGACAGGTGCAGAAGATGTCCCTTGAACTAAAAAGATAAATTATGGCCTAATAAATGGCATTAAAACTATTCATTCTGACTCCTGACTCCTGACTCCTAAGAAATAACCTTTCCTTCGACAATACTTAACTTAAATAGCACTTCAATATATTAAGTAATTGACACAAATATAATCACCTTTTTGATAATTAGCACCCTAGAAGCGTAATTATTATTATATTTACTACTCCCTGTACGGACGTTGCATGCAACGTCCCTACCCACTCCCCTGCTCCCCCACTCCCCCGCTCTGCTATTTCCTATTTTCTTGATAATATTTTTGTGCAGTTTGTATCCAAGCTTTAATCTGAGATTCTAGCCATTTTTTTTCATCATTTAACTGATTAATTTTCATTTCTAAAACCGAATTTTTATTCTCAAGATTTTTAACCCAGTCCCTATATTCATCCACTTCAAACTTTAGGCGAGAATTTACTTGTAAAATTTTTTGTATTCTAGTGCCTAACTCTTGCACATAAATACTTAATTTTACTGACTTACCCCGCCAATTTTCCAGCAACTCGGATAACTTGAATGCTTCATCAAAATTTCCCTTTTCCAGATAATTATAAATTCGATAAAAACTCACCCATTTAACAGTTCGAGATAACACTTCACTTTCCCAATCATTTAACTCTGGGTCTGAGAAATTTAAACTATCAATTAAATCACTACAAATTTGTAAATGTTCTTTTACCTGATAAAAATCATCAAAACTATGAGTTTTATTTCCTTCATGCCATCGATAATATCCCAATATTTCTTTGACAAAATATAAGTCAGCAACCAAACCAATTCTCAACCATAATTCTAAATCCGCAGCATAAGCATAATTCTCATTAAATTTCCCGCCTACTTTCTCTAAAACTTGTCTTCTCATTAATACAAACGGGCAACAAATAGGATTAGCTTCTCCCAAAATATTCCTCGCCCATTCCTTGCCATTTACTAACTTATCCTCAGGATAATTTGCCCAATTCCAATTGAGATGATTATTATTAGCGTCAACCACCATAACAGATGAAGTAACTAAACCTATATTTTGGTATTTATCCAAAATTTTTACCTTTTGCTCTAAATTTTTTGGCAACATCACATCATCCTGAGCAAAGATAGTAATATACTCACCATTAGCACTTTCTAAACACTGATTCCAATTAGTAAACAGTCCTAAATTTTTTGAATTTCTCAAGTATCTAATTCTGTTATCTTTCTGCAGATAATTTTTAATAATTTCTGGAGTATTATCGTTGGAACAATCATCAGAAATAATTAACTCAAAATCTGTAAATGTCTGTTGAAGGACACTATCTATTGCTTGAGTTAGAAATTCTCCAGAGTTATAAGTAGGTAAACAAACGGTAACTTGAGGACAATGATTGATGAGCATTTAATCTAATATTAATTTTGAAGTAATACTAAGTTTGGTTGATAAAAGATATTTATAATTTTTTGATGTTCTTTATTTCTTAGTGTCAATTCAGTTATCAATTATCAGTACCTCGGGCAATAGGGAGGCGATAAAATGCAAAATTTTCTTTTTTATCTCCTTAAAGGGGGAGGTTTTATACCTGATTTTTTTGTCCAAGATGGCTCTTTGAAACTGTATTCACGATCGTACTGTATTATACCAATTTGATTAAAGAAATTATAAATAATAAAAGTGATTGAACAACCTAATTTTGATATCTGTTAAACTCAAAATAAAGCTTGATATTTGTCACTAATAAATTCAAATAGTTACTAATAGATAAAAAACCGATAAGAAACATTTAAAATTATTTTTATGAGGCCGTGAATTCTTAGACCAAGCGTAATAAATATTTGCTATAAATAACTAGGTTATTTCTTAGGAGTCAGGAGGACTGAGTCAGGAGTAAAAATAAATAGCTTTGATACCATTTATTAGGTGGGACTTTATCTTTTTAGCCCAAGGAACATCTCCTGTAGGTTTCTTTTAATTGCCCTCATTATTCGTCACATTCTTTTTCCAGATTTGTATAATTCCTAAATTAAGTATTTAAGCATAATTAATTATGCATTAACTTCTCACTCTGTCAGACTTAGAGATGAAATTATATACAAATAATTTGCCATGAGTACTTATTATTATTCCTGAATTATAAATTATCACAATTTAGAGCCAACTTTTTTCAATTGCCATGAAATATTTTGAGTTAGGTCAAATTGGAGTGTGACTAAGTTATTTTAATTATTCCTGTTCTTGCTGATAAGTGGAAACGTAAACTTAAAAATATAGCAACTGTCATTAAGCAGGAACAGAAAATTAATTTCCTATTTTTGTCATCAAAATATATCCTTGACGAAAAAACTTTTATACCAATTTCATAAAATATTGCAAAGCGTGAGGACACACTTAACTGGGAACACCGGAGCTGGGAACAGAGAAAGAAAAACATAAATATTAAAGAGGAAAAAAGGTGGAAATTTTAGAATTTATGGAATTTATAATTTTTTCTTTTAAGAAGAAATCACAAATTAAGATGTAACTGCCTTTGCGTGAATTTGGTATGAGAAAGAATAAGTTTCCAAAGTAAATTTCCTCAAGTGAGAGATAGCAGCTCTATATATGATGTAAAAATTAACTAAATTACGAAATACATCAGGGAGTAATTGACAGTAAAATTGTCATAAATTTTTGAAATAAGTTTAGTCAATATTTAGCTAAACTCTTGCTCTGTAGTTATGGATAGAGCTTTCATCTATACGAGGGATAAAATGAGCGAAAAATTATCAGAATGGAAAGAAAAAAAATTAGAGATATTTTGGTGTCCAACTTACTCACCCAAGCACAACTTAATCGAAATTCTTTGGAAATTTATTAAGTATGAGTGGATTAAAGTTGATGAAACTCGAAAACTCTCCAAGCTTTCTTAACTATCTCAAAAAAGTTCTGGACAAAAATTGTCAAGAATATGTAATTAATTTTGTGTAGGTGCTTACTACTTTTGAGTTATGGAATATCTTTTTGTGTAAATCCCTAGGAGAAACAATAGAATATGAATAATTAACCTTTTTCCTTTTCTCTTAGATAACTAAATACCTTTTTCCTTTTTAATTCTGCTATAAAAGCAATACTTTTGATTAAGTTTAACTCTGTAGGAGCTTAAGTAGATAAGCATAAATCAACCCAATATTAGAAGGCGAGTTTTTAGAACTCTATAGCGCTGAAGTCAAAGCTTTCAGTTAAACCTGCCCCGACAATTTTTTTGACGTTTAATTAGACCTACCTACTTACCAGTTGAAGTTTGATTACTTGAAGTAATTTTGATGAATAAACTTAACTGATTTTATGTACTGAATTCTGGATAAATAAATTTCCGGGTTAGTACAATAAACTCTTGTAATAGGCAAGTAGACTCTATGGTTAACTCAGGTAGTCAATTTTTCTTTTTCTCCTCTACAGGAATAAAACACTGCACCTGTACTTAAATGGAATAGGAGAAACAACGGAATATCAATCATTAACTTTTTTTCTTCTCTCCTAGATAACTAAGCGTATTTTTCCTTTTTACTTCTGCGATCAAAGCAATACAGTTTATTAAATTTAACTGCGTAGTAGCTTACCAGTTGAAATTTGATTACTTGAAGTAATTTTGATGAATAAACTTAACTGATTTTATGTACTGAATTCTGGATAAATAAATTTCCGGGTTAGTACAATAAACTTTTGTAATAGGCAAATAGACTATATGGTTAACTCAGGTAGTCAATTTTTTTCCTCCACAGAAATAAAAAACTGCACCTGTACTTAAATAGAATCTGTTCCAATAAAAACTAATTCCATTGAAGAAGGAGACAGGAGACAGGAGACAGTCGGAAAATTACATGGGGATTCTAACCCCAAGTAATTTTGAACACCGTGTAGACGGTGGGGTATTAAACCCACAAAGAAAATGATAAAAACTAATATATATAGATAAATAAGCCAAATATGCGTATTTCTAAAACAGCTGTCCTAACCCTTGCTGCTCTCAGTTCCCAAAATTTAACTGCTAATGTTGATGTTTTACATAACTTAGGCGCTATACTTGGAAAACTACACCGCTATGAAGAGGCGATCGCTACTTTTGATCGGGCATTAAAAATTCAAGCAAATAAAACAGCAAAAAAGTTCATCCTCTTGCTTTACTGAATGGCAAAAAAGTTAAGACCGATAACTAGATTATTATTTTATAGTAGAAGGAAGAAAAAAGAAGGAAAAATCTTGCCTCTTTTTTATGGTATCTAAACACCTACGCAGAATGTAATTTCAGCTATTAGCAGTCAGCTCCTCGGTGCGGAATGCGCTCGCATTCAGCTTTTTAAGATAATTTCTTCTATATGATAGAGTTTATTGCGGGTAATATTGATTTTGGTAACATTCCATGAACTCCTTTATGAGGATTATTCACAACTTGAGTAATATGAAAATTCACAGCAATAGAACACAAAGTATAAGCATCTTCAGCACTCAACCCAACAAAATTTTCTAACCAACTAATCATTTGCTTTAAAGCTAATTCAAAAGCAGCATCTAAAGTATTGCCAAACCCAAACGAAATAATATCAGTCGATGTTTCTGCCATGGGAAAAATTAGTTGTAAATCTTGCCTAACCTTAATCTGAATAGTGCCATTCATTGAAGTTTCAATTGCCGTTACATTTATTTCTCCATCGCCCTGTGCAGAATGACCATCACCAATAGAAAATAAACCACCAGGCACAAAAACAGGTAAAAAAATTCGCGAACCAACTTGTAATTCTCGACAGTCAATATTTCCCCCATAAATACCAGGAGGAATAGATGAACGTTGAGTATTTTCTGTAGCAACTCCGAGAATTCCAAAAAATGGTTGAAGTGGAATTTTTATCCCACTATTAAGAGGAAATTCAGCTATCTTTTTTTCTAAATCTAGTGGAATAAAGTTTAGTTTTGCTTCTGTAAATTGTTCAGCTAATGCACCCCATCCCGGACGAATTGAATTAAATCCCATCGGTAAACTGGGGTAAATATTTTCCAGAATAATTTCTAATACATCTCCTGGTTTAGCATCATTAATATATATTGGTCCGGTTAATAAATGAGGACCAACACCAACTTTTCTTTCTGCTGGTAAATGGTGACAAATTTCTATAAATTCTGGAGTGATAAATTCTCTAGGTGCTCTGTCGTAAAGATAATAACCCGTGTAAGTTTCTACATCGACGCGATCGCCAGAATTAATGATTAATGCTGGTTCTAGTTTATGGGAAAAACCTCCTAAATGAACAGTGTTACATCGAGCTTTTAAAATATGCTTTTTCATCTTTTTTATTTTTTTTTAAGATTTATCGTATATAATACCTATCTAAATAAAATAATTTCAAATTTTCATAAACTTAACTTAAAATGATTCAAACTATAACTAAAACTAATCAAAATTTTAAACAGTTACAGTCGGGAATTGGTATTGGTTCACCCCTACCTCAAGATTGGGTATCTATCAAGAATGAAGCTCTAGTAATTATTGTAGGTTTAACTGGTGTAGGGAAAAGCACAGTCATTAATACATTAACTGAATCTGGATTAGATTTCACTTTACTTCCAAATCGACGCACCCTAACAACAGAATTAATTATTCCTCATATTACAGCCACAAATGAGCAAAACGTTCAAACAATTTGTCGTATAGACCGTTTTAAATATACTCGTCAGTATCAAAAAAGTTTTCCCGGTGGTATGGGTCATATTTTAACCCAGTTACAAGTTAATCCCTCTTTAATTAATCATCCATTAATTTTTGATGGTTTACGAGGAAAAAATGAAGTTACTTATGCTGCTAATACTTTGAAAAAAGCTAAATTTATAATTTTGGATGCCCCATTATCAGTTCGCTTAAAACGTCTTTTAACTAGAAGCGATGCTTTCGATAGAATCACAAAATATCCAGATAATGAAGTAGTTAATCCCCAAAAAATTATGAGTTTTTCTGACTTTGGTATACCCGAAGCATCCAATTTATTTACCTTTGATGAAGAGCAGGAAATTTTAACTCTACTGGAAAGAGGAGTATATAACTCTGTAGATGTTTGCGAACGATTAAACATTCTGGTTGAGGAGAGCAGAAATTATGATTCGGAAGCAACAAAAACAGCTTTACAGACAATTGCTCCTGAGCGAACTTTGCTTTTAGATACTACTAAGTTTTCACCTCAACAACTAACTCAAAAAATTCTTGCTTACTTATTACTTAAAAATTCGAGGGTTTAAGTCTCCTACTATTTTGTTGATCGGGGAATGCTCCCCTATCATAAACACAGTTTTTTTTAGTAGAAGGACCGAGTCAAAAGAGAATATTCCTGATGTTAAGCTTTTTGCTTCAGCTAGAGGTAGTGATAACTGATAACTGAAAATACTCCTATTTCCTGTTCCCTAAATTCAAAGATATTTTTACCTGAAACTTTCCAGATTTTATTAACTTTATATTCTGTTTAAAAGTAGTCATAGAATATTTTTAAGAAGCTGTTTTCTCAACTATATTCATTTTTTTAGGGAGTAGGAAGTAGAAAAGAAGAAAAATAACTGTACCTCAGTAACTTGAGAAACGCTATAATACCAAATTGATAAATTTTTCCTACAAATAGCTAGGATATTTCTTAGGAGTCAACCCACCCCTCGCCCCTCCCCCTCCCAAGAGGGGAAGTCAGTCGGACCGAGTCAGAATCAATGGCTTTTAATACCAGTTTTTAGATTGTAATTTATTTTTTTAGTCCAAGAGACATCTCCGATAAAGTATTTTAATTGCCCTGATTATTCGTAACATTCTTTTTCCAAATTGATATAATTTACTCAAATAACTATAAAAATATTAATTAGAATTTAAGATTGAGGGTTACTATAGCAATCCTAAATCATTTGTGATCATTTTATTGCTTCGGTGTTTCTCCCATACCTGTTCCCTATTCCCTAAAATCTACAATATCTCACAACTCAAATAAGACTGCTTTGCTATAGATTTTAACAATAACTTAAATGTTCTTAAATATTATTAAATATCTTTAATATATACCATTTTTTTGTGATATTAATTGTAATTAACCATACTAACCATAATTCCTGTAATATGTTTAGCTGAAAATTATAGAATTATGCCTAAACTAAAAAAATGCTATTAAGTAAATTAGCCATAGTTGATTCTACTCTGCGAGAAGGAGAACAATTTTTTAAATCTAACTTTTCTACGAGTGATAAAATTGAAATAGCTAGAGGATTAGATCAATTCGGAGTAGAATACATAGAAGTTACTTCTCCGAGAGCTTCTCCTCAATCCTATCAAGATTGTCAAAAATTAGTTCAATTAGGTTTACAAGCTAAAGTTGTCACTCACATTCGTTGCCATCTAGAAGATGCAAAAATAGCCCTAGATACAGGTGTAGATGGGATTAATCTGTTCATCAGTACTTCACAAATTTTACGTCAATTTGGTCACCGTAAAAGTATAGAAGAAATTATAGATATAGCTACAGAAGTTATCACTTTTATTCATCAAAAAAATCCTCAAGCAGAATTGCGTTTTTCTACTGAAGATTCATTTCGTAGCTCCCTTTCAGATTTACTGCGAGTCTATTTAGCAATTAATAAATTAGGAATAGTTAATCGTTTTGGAGTAGCTGATACAGTAGGTATAGCAACTCCTCACCAGGTTTATCAACTAATTCAAAATATAAGACAATGCTTTTGTGAGGATATAGAATTTCACGCTCATAATGATACAGGTTGTGCAATTGCTAATAGTTTTACTGCTTTTGAAGCAGGGGCAACTCATATTGATACAACTGTTTTAGGGATTGGTGAACGTAATGGCATTACTCCTTTAGCTGGATTAATTGCTCGTCTTTATACCCTCGAACCAGAAGCTTTAAACAATAAATATTCTCTATCTTATCTCCATAAATTAAATCAATTAGTAGCGGAAAAAATTGAACTTTCTATTCCTTTTAATCATTGCATTGTAGGGGAAGCTGCATTTAATCATAAAGCTGGAGTTCATACTAAAGCAGTTATCAATAATTCTAGAACTTATGAAGCAATAAATCCCACTGACTTTGATTTAAATCGGTCAATTTTAATTAATCATAAACTTACAGGTAAAAATAGTATTGCTCATCGTGCTCTTAAACTCGGTCTGAATTTAGACAACTTCCAAATTCAAACTATTACTCAAACAATTAAAAATTTAGCCGACCGACAAAAGATGACCTTAGAAAACGTGGATGAAATTTTGTTATCATCCCAAAAAAATATGTAAGCAATCAGCAATCAGGAGTCAGCTATCAGTTATCAGTTATCAGTTATCAGTTATTAACTTATTATCTGAATATCAAATTCAAAAAAGGTCGCTACAGTACTAATATCAATAATCCTAGTAACAGACTAAAGCACTGTAACAGTATTTTTTGAAAATGGTATTATACCAATTTGATAAATGTTTGTTACAAATGGTAGGGACGCCCTTATGCAACGTCCGTATGAAAGAAGGAAGAGGAAAGAAGAAAGAAGGGATAAATATTGAAAAAAAGGGAAAAACAATATAAATAACTATCTAAAATGAACTGGACTAGCTATTTTTAAGCATATTCGAGCAAGGTCTACCTTTTTGTAGCATTCTTTTTTCAAATTGCTATTAGAAGGAGAATTAAAAATTATGTTTATCAAAATAATTGGGCTTTAAAACTCCGCCTTTTCAGGCGAAATGTTTTTGGACAGTTGCTCAAATCCCAGTTACAAAAACAACTTCTGACTTCTGACTTCTGACTTCCTTAAGCAGCATTCCGCACCGAAAGAAAAAGGTAACAAGCTAACCTTAGTAAGTCCTTTACGTTCATGCATCTGTATTGCAGAGTATGACAAATGGAAATGCTAATAGCTGAGTGCTTACAAAAATATTGGTTAAATTTTTTTAGCATTACTGCCAAATCTACCACAATATTAATATATTCCTTTGTTCCCAAAGAATAAAGACACCACTAAAAAGCACAAAAATAATTACTAGCTGACGGAACAATTGAGGACTCATTTTTTCTAATACTAAATTACCCAACCAATTACCTGGAAAAGCAGCTATTCCTATGAGCATTCCATATCCAAACAAAGGCAAAGTTAAAGTACCAAAAATGGCGTAGGCGATCAACTTAACAATATGAACTACCATCCGGTTCACTGCTTGAGTGCCCAATAGTTCCTCTTTTTCCAAGCCAAAATTCAGGTAAAAAGGTGCAAGTATCGGTCCCATACTACCAATAATGCCAGACAAAAAGGAATAAATAAAACCTGCTGGTAAAAAATACCAAGCACGAACAGTAAAAGATTGGTCTTGATTCTTAATAATTAAATTTATCCCAGAGATAACTAGAAATAATCCTACTAAAAAACTCAGCCATCCTACAGAAATTTGGGTCAACATAAATGCCCCCAAACAAGCACCAACAATAGCACCAGGTAGTTCCCAAAAAATCACTGTCCAGTTAATTTTTTGCCGATAAGTAAAAGCACGTTCAGCATTACCAATAATTGCTCCAGTTGTAATAATTGGTGGGATGGCTAAAGCTCCTAAAAAAAAACCAATGAATGGCATTAACAGAAATGAACTACCACCACCTGCTAGAGTACTGACAAACCACCCAACAATACTTGCTAATGTTAGCCACAAATAGGTCATATTCTTTGAAAAATTATAATATTTTACTACTAATTATTTCGGCTTTATTTCTGTAAGCATTCAGCCGCCAGCTATCGGCTATTGCTTTTAATTTTAGATAAAAGCTTTACTAATTGAGTCATAATTGATACTTACTATAAAAGCTGGCTTGAAAGTCTATATTTATTCAAACCCCCTCATGAGAGCTGAGAGCTGACAGCTAATAGCTGTTTGCGCAGCATTCCGCAGGAAATGCTTACTAATTTTTTGATTTATAAGTTTGACTATTCTACCAATATTAAAGGGAGATTAAATAAGGGTTTTTAACAATATTACAGAAGCTCAAAATCAACTTAAGGAATGATAATTGGATGACTGTTTAATTCCCGATAGAACTCCATTCCATTCACGGGAGGGAAAAACAATCCCTTCACTTCATAAAGTAAATCTTTCCATACTCCCTTATTTATAAATATTCAACTGACGTGATAGTATAGTACGTTATTTTTGAGGTACTGATAACTGATAACTGAAATGACCGTAAATTAAAAATTATATTATAGTGGAAATCCTCTTTCAAACTTCTCTGATAGAAAAATCTAAGGTTTTAAATTTTCTATTTCATATCAATAATCTTCTCCAGAACCTACCAATAAAAATTTAGTAGTTTCTAGAGAAGGAATCACTCAAAACATTGATTGATTCAAAACTTCATTAACATTGCTACTTAAGAAAGCGGCTATTCATAATATAACCCTTCTATCGGTACACCATCCTCATGTTTGTTTTCCTTTGATTTTCCTGGTAATGACTGACCATCAATACCAATACGATTAACTGGAATTTTTTCCTTTTCTGCACCTACTCTCAACATAACTAGAGGTTCATCTCCACAACTTTGAAACTTGTAAAAACCACCTCTAGGGATTAATATACCTTGGTTTCTGCTGAACACTCCAACTTCACCATCTTTGCCAAAAAACCTAGCTTGTCCAGCTAAAATTACAAAAGTATGGTCCTCTCCAGGATGAGAGTGTAGAACATTTTCTCCCCCTTGAGCGTAACATTTAATTCTCACGCTCATTAAATCAGTTTTAGCGATGGTATAGTCACTTCTTCCCTTGCTCAAAAGTTGAGTTTTGAGTTGAAAAGTTTGAAGTTCTGGACTTTGATTAGAAACTTTTTCTGTTAATTCTTGATTAGCAACCATAGCAGGTATTTTTTTTACAGAAAACACTAAACATAAACAATAGTATATTAGCCGAGTTCTCTAATAATATTCATTATAAAAATATTAATTTTTACTTCATCCAATTCATCAATCCTAGTCTAAGTAATACCAAATCCAGATATCAAAAGCACGTTTTTCAAATTCTTCTCTAATCCTTCTTCTCTCTACCTTCTTCCTTACCTTCATAAATAAAGGTTCTGTATAAACCGGATTGAGTATAATTAGCGGTCAAAAAAACAACTCTATTCTCATCCAACTTGATTGTATTAAGTATTTAAATTTAAGTCCAAAACAGATTTTCTCAAGAAGGAGCAAATCCCTAGATGATTTGTTTGCCATTGGGTGCTTCATCTGTAAAAATAAGCCTACCTTAATCAGCTAACAATTTCTCCATGAACTTCACTGCGGATGCGGTTACCACGCTGACATTGTTTCAATTTCACATTATCAATAAAAAACTTTACAGCCAAATCTATAGTCCCTTCTCCAGTGCTTTTTATTGTCACATTGTTCATCCAAATTTTGGGATGTTGCCAAGCAGCATAAATTTGAAATCTATCCTCCATCCATTTCCATAACTCTTCGCCATAGTTATCTAACTTAGTTTCTAAGAAACTATTATTAGCATTAACAATTTGCTGTAAAAATTTATCCATGCCTCATAGAAGACCACTATATATAAAATAAAGGCTAAAATAGTCCAAATTAGTAAACCTCCTAGAAAATTACTTAGCTCCTCTTTAATCAAGAGCAGGAAATTGATTCTTGGAGAGTCTAATACTTGTAAAATTGTCAACATAGTCTAAATTAATTCCTATCCATTTTTTCAGTTGAAACTAAACTAAAAGTTAAAATTTATAAGTTTAAATTTTAAATTTAACAACCAATAACCGAAAAATAAGGTCTCAAGTCTCCCCTTTTAAGGAGATAAAAAAAGAGAACTCCGTATTTTCGTAGCCTCCTGCTTCAGTCGGAGGTATTGATATAGCGCTACGCGCAAGTCAGAAGTTATATCATGTCCGGTTGAACAGTTATAAATAAACGATGAAGGAGTCAGGAGTCAGGAGTCAGGAGTCAGGAGGGAAGAAAGAAGAAGAAGGAGAAAGTTTTTTTTATCACTAATTATCCGGACATGATATTAGAAGTCAGTAGGGACATTAACGATAGTTATGCGAAGCAAAATATCATTAACACCCCTACAGAAGTAATCCCTGACTGAGTTTGAGGATTTATCAATGTCCGCGCCCTATTTGTGTAGTGCTATAACTGATAACTGAAATGACCCATCCTAACTGCCAATAATCTCCCCCATGGCCAGACGAGTACCATTAGCAAAATCCCAACCAGAAACCGCCTTCTTTCCAGACAACTGCACCTGCCACAATAACAACCAACCAGCGCCAGTTTGTAGCACTGGTCCCAAACCCTTAATAACTTTCACTACTTCCCCCACACTCCCAGAAACCCCAGACTCAGAAGACCACACCTTCTCTAACTTCTGCAACTCAGGTGGCAACTCCGACCAATATTCAGCACCTACTGGCACAGTTGCCATTACCTTCAAAGACTGACCCCGAAAACTTGTGACACAGTTGGGAAAAAACCCCCTTACTTGGTTGTGAATTTCCAAAGCACTCCTTGACCAGTCAATTTGATAATCAGAATTTTGAATCAGCGGAGCGTAAGTTGCCAAAGAATTATCTTGAGGAATAGGTTCAATATCCCCTGTCTCTAACTTCAACAAAGTTTCCCATAATAAATCAGACCCATCCTTTGCCAAAACTTCCGCCACAGATGCAGCATTATCCAATAAACCAATAGGAATAATACTCTTCAACAACATTGGACCCGTATCCATCCCCACATCCATCAACATCGTGGTATTACCTGTTTCCTTCTCACCATAATAGATAGACCACTGAATAGGAGCAGCACCGCGATACTTCGGCAAAATCGAACCATGAACATTTACACAACCCAACTTCGGCATATCTAAAATTTCCGCAGACAAAATCTGTCCATAAGCAACTACCACAAATACATCTACTTGTGCTTGTCGTAATAAATTGAGAGTTTCAGTATGTTTTTTAACTCGACGGGGTTGCCAAACAGGGATACTGTGAGAAACTGCTAGTGACTTAACTGGAGATGGGATAAGTTTATTGCCACGTCCCCGTCGCTTATCAGGTTGAGTGACAACTGCCACAACTTCAATTTCTGGACGGGTTAATAATTTTTCCAGAGTAGGAACAGCAAATTGGGGTGTGCCAAAGAATATTATTTTCATAGAATTATAAGAAGTCAAAAGTCAAAAGTTAAAAGTTAAAAGTCAAAATTTAAAAGTTAGATTTTATAGAAGCTCAAAACTTTGATGCTACAGTAATTTCAGGAAATTATTTAACACTTAAAGTTTGAAACTATTTGTGACATTTTTCAAGTGAATTGGTACAAGATAGGGGAGCTGTTGGATTGGTGAGGTACAAAAGTCAGAAGTAATCCCTGACGCTCGTTAGTATACTTAATAATAGGAGTTTTATGTTGAGAAACTAAGACGTTATAGTTAGATATTTGGGGCGGTTTTATTTAATCTGGTGGTTAAACTCGTTAATTTAAACGTCGTGACTTCTAGTAAATATGTAGGGTTTGCTGATTAATTCTCAAAGTATTGATAAACATAAGGTATTAGCCTTTTTGGGGTTCAAAAAAGTGCCAGCTTTTCGGTGCCTGTGAGCTGCAAAAAGCTAGTATAGCGCTGTGCGCAGGCAACAGGCAACAGCTCATCTGGCAACAGGGGGAATAAAAAACCGATAATATTAAGACTTTTAGCTATTGGACATCTCCTGCAATTTGTAAATATGCCAGCGCACATTGCTATATTTTTGGCTGACTATGGTAGAAAAATCAAGGGACAATTCTTACTCCTACCTCCTCTAAATTCCTATTTCTCCTGTCTCCTGTCTCTTGTCTCCTGTCTCCTGTCTCCTAGTGAATATGTACCTTAGACATTTACATTTACGACAGTTTCGGAACTATCTAGACCAGAAAGTTAATTTTGATGCTGCCAAAACAATTTTAGTGGGAGATAATGCCCAAGGTAAATCTAATCTACTGGAGTCAGTAGAGTTACTTTCCACTCTCAAATCTCATCGGGTTAGTCGCGATCGCGATTTAATCCTAGATGGCAAACCAGCGGGACAAATACAAGCTAACTTAGAAAGGCAAGTTGGCAATATTGAGCTGACTTTAACTGTACGGAGTCAAGGTAGACGCACTGTAGCAATTAATGGTGAAACTTTACGTCGCCATTTAGACTTTTTAAGCATTCTGAAAGTGGTTCAGTTTTCTAGTCTAGATTTAGATTTAGTCAGAGGTGGACCTGAAGTACGCCGTCACTGGTTAGACCGACTATTGGTACAACTCGAACCTGTTTATGCTCACATTTTGCAACAGTACAATCAAGTTTTGCGTCAACGGAATGCTTTGTTAAAACAGATTCGCCAACAGAAAATGGCAGCAGAAACTACTGGTTCCATAAATTCTATTTCTACTCAGGAGTTAGCTTTGTGGGATGCCCAGTTGGCAACTACTGGAGCGCGGGTAATTCGCCGAAGACAGCGTGTTTTACAGAGGTTAGCACCGTTAGCGAGTGAGTGGCACCGGGCGATCGCTGGAAATATAGAAGTTTTGCAGATGGAATATTTAGCGAATGTGATGGTTGATAGCAAGGAATTGATTATTCAAGATAGTTTGGATGGCGTGCGTCAAGCTTTTTTAGAAAAAATCAAGGTACGGGCGATCGCCGAACAATATCAAGGTACTACAGTAGTAGGTCCTCATCGAGATGATGTAGTTTTTACTATTAATGATACTCCAGCACGACAATATGCTTCTCAAGGACAGCAGCGCACTTTGGTGTTAGCGTTAAAGTTGGCGGAGTTGCAACTTATTGAGCAGGTAGTAAGGGAACCGCCGTTGTTGTTATTGGATGATGTGTTGGCAGAGTTAGATTTGCATCGACAAAATCAGTTGTTAGAAGCAATTACTGACCGTTTTCAAACGTTGATTACAACTACTCATTTAGGGTGTTTTGATGGTCAGTGGTTACAAGATACTCAAATTCTTTCGGTGCGATCGGGACAAATTAGTTATTTCTGGGATTTTTGATTATTCGATCGTGGTCAAACAATTGACATTTGACAAAAATAAAAAATTGTAGTAATAGAATATTTTTTTGATATTTAACTACACTAAAATGTCAAATTGAGCTAGACTATACTATGAAATAATCAATAACAAATTAGCTACCATAGCAAATAAAGTTCTATGAAACGTTTTATTTCTCGTGTACTAGCCTTAGTTTTAGTTTGTGTAATAGGTTTGATGGGCTGTTCTAATAATCCCGCAACTTTAAGTGGAAATTATCAAGAAGACACATTAGCTTTAATAAATACCTTAAAAACAGCTATTGAGTTACCAGAGAATACAGAAAGTAAGGCGGAAGCTCAAGCAATAGCACGTCAAACAATTAATGATTATGCCTCTCGCTACCGACGTGATAATTCTGTATCGACTTTACCTTCTTTTACCACTATGCGAACTGCTCTTAATTCTTTAGCAGGGCATTATAGTTCTTATCCAAATCGTCCTGTGCCTGAAAAATTGAAGAAGCGTTTAAATCAAGAATTTAGACAAGTAGAACTTGCTTTAAAGCGGGGAGCGTAATTCTCAGATTAAATTATGATTATCGCAATTACTATACTGTTGAAGTACAAAGTTACTGGTTTTAGAGAAAAGGAAAAATAAAATAGGGAAAATAAGTGTATCTTAAACTAAGTCTGAGAAACACTATATTAATTCTTACTTTAGCAATTATCTCTTTGCCTTTTAACTAAAGAAAATATTTTTTATACCTCTAGAAATATGGCAGTTATATTTAAGTTGTGCAGAAAATATTTGGGAATTTAGAAATAAGGAAAAGGGGTTAATAACTGACATTTTTTTGTCTATACAATTCTGGATTTTTGACCAATAATTTAAGAATGCTATAGAACTGGAAATAACAGAAAAATAATTGCTGAAAAAAACACAAAAACTGAGACAAAATTTGAACAAAAATGTGAGGTGATATTTAGAGGTTCTTTTCATTGAACTTATGAACTTCCCATAGACTATGAGATGATAGTCATCATAGTTAAGATCTTCAATTTCTAAAATCAATGAAAGAGTATTAATTCAAATTATTGTAGTTATAACTATATCCTACCTCCTATTATTTAGTACAAAATAGGTTGTAGGTATTCGACTAATTTTAATTTGTCTTACAAAGAAGGTGAAAAAATCATCAATTCCTCAGTTTTTTCTTAGTAGCTGTATAAATTCGGGTAACTATAATCCGAATTTTTTTTTGTCAATCTTAGGTGAGCATAAATATAGCAATGAGCGCTGGTATATTTACAAATTGTAGTAGGGGCAAAAGAGCTAGAAGTCTTATATGATTCCTACGGAATGCTTGCGCAAACGGCAATTTATTCCCCCTGTTCCCAGTTAAGTGTTCCCTGTTCCCTGCGCACAGCGCTATAAACGCAATATTAGAAGGCGGGTTTTTAGAACTCAAACGTGCTTTACATCAAAGCTTTTGGTTAAACCCGCCCCGACAATTTTTTTAACGTTTAATTAGACCTACCTACTTAGCAGTAGGTTCTTTGGCATTTGACAATCAAATTTCAGTGAAAAGGGAGTAGGAAGCAGGGAGTAGGAAATAAACGAATGTCCGCGCACTATTTATTTGCGTAGCGCTATACAATTTATTCTTAAACTATACTGAAAGACTAGGTATTGACCGAATAGCTAATCAATAATTATATCAAGTCTTATTAATTAGGAAGTCTTTTAGTAGGGGTAGGAGATAGGAGACAGGAGACAGGAGACAGGAGTTAGGGGAATTGTAGAGGAGGTAGTCGGAAAAATTGTAAGAGTGATTTTTCTGCCATAATCGCCCCAAAACACTAGCTTTTTGAGCTTGAGCGACCGAAAAGCTTGCACTTTTTCTAGGCAAAAAAAGGCTGAAACCAATATCAGTCAATGCTTTGATATTTAATCAGCAAGCCCTAATTAGCCAAGGGTAAAAATGTTCTTCTCTGTAGGCGAGAATATTTTTTCGGTGCGGAATTCTGCGCAAACAAATTTCCCCTTGTTCCCTACTGCTCCCTACTCCCTAAATTTTTCCGAAGTGGTTATTCAAAGAGACATGATATTATAGCGCTGTGCGCAGGCAACAGGCAACAGGCAACAGCTCCGGAAGGGGGAATAAAAAACCGATAATATCAGGCTTTTAGCTATTGGACAGTTACTGTAATTTGTAAATATGCCAGCGCACATTGCTATAGGTGTTATTCTGTTTATTTGTATGAGGAAATAAATTTAATTATTCTTATGAACAAAACTTATACTTCACAGAAAAGAATTAAAGCAAAAAAAACCTTATATCATGCCCTACTAGGCACCTTATTTTGCCTAGTAGCAAATCCATTATTTTCGTATCAGCAACCAGCTCAAGCACAAACAGATGCTTATTGTCGGTTGTCACCAGAAGCGATCGCTACAAAAGAAAACTTACGTCAAGCAGTCTTAACAGGAAATAAAGAAGTAGAAAAACAATATCAAGATATCTTGATTCAACACGGTAGAGAAGTAAACAACTGTCGCCTGAGAAACTGGCCAAAAACTCAAGGCATATGGTTGCGACTATATCCTTGTGATGCTAGACCAGGAGAAATCGACAGAATACTCGACCATGTAGTTAATAAAGGCTACAATCAAGTTTACATAGAAGCTTTTTATGATGGACAAGTACTTCTTCCCGCAGCAAATAACCCCACAGTTTGGCCGTCTGTACTGCGCGTCCCTGGTTATGAAAATGTCGATCTATTAGCTGAGAGTCTCAAAAAAGCAGGCGATCGCGGTCTACGAGCTTATGCTTGGGTATTTACCATCAACTTTGGCTATACTTACTCTCAACTACCCAACCGTCAACAAGCTTTAGCTCGCAACGGTAAAGGTCAAACAACCCTTGATGTGATTCCAGACAATACGAGTTTGCACGACCAATTAGGTGCAAGTCATGCTTTTCATACATTCATTGACCCTTACAGTCCAGAAGCACGTCAAGATTATACAGTGATGATTAATGAGGTACTCAAACGCCGACCTCAAGGTGTTTTATTCGACTACGTTCGTTATTTGCGGGGAGTAGGACCAGACTCTGTAGCGGATGAAGTAAAAGATTTATGGGTTTATGGTGAAGCTTCTAGGAAAGTTCTATTGCAACGTGCGAAAAATGAAGCAGGAAAGGAATTACTCACAAGATTTTTAGACAAAGGATATGTTACTTCTGGAGATATTTCTGCGGTTTCTTACAAGCAAACTCCTAAGTGGCAAAATTTCTTTTCACCTGCTACTACTGAATCTGCTACTGGTAGACTACCGAAAGGAGGTTCGGGACGACAAGTTTGGGAATTGAGTGTTGCTCATGCAGCTCAAGGAATACTTGACTTTCTCAAGGTGGCGACTAAACCAGTGAAACAAAGAGGTCTTTCTGCTGGTGCTGTATTTTTTCCTGGTGGTAACAAAAGGGTACGCGATAATGGGTTTGACTCTCGACTCCAACCTTGGGATCAATTTCCAGCTTCAATGGAATGGCATCCCATGTCTTATGGAACTTGTGGCGATCGCAACCCCAGTTGTATTGTTTCAAAAGTAGAGATAGTGGTAAGTATGGCACCAAATGGGGTATCAGTTATTCCGGCGATCGCTGGAGTTTGGGGACAACCTGTTACTGGTCGCCCTTCCTTGGAGATCCAAATGCAAGCTATTAGAAGAGCAACTCCTCAAATTAATTCTATTAGTCATTTTTCTTATGGTTGGCAAAATGTGGAAGAAACCCGCGAACGTAAGTCTTGTCGGTTGTGAAAATAGAATTACAGCGCTTCCCGCTGTAATCAGATCATATAGTGGGCAATATGCCCGCACTACAAGGTTTTCACTATTTACCTTGTACATCATTTTCCGGTAGGGAAGTTGCATCCAACGTCCCGACCTGCTAAATTAAGGGAACACAATTAATTTTCCTTGGTAACTGATAACTGATAACTGAAAAGATGACTCCAGAAGAATATCTAGCATGGGAAGAAGAGCAACCCGTAAAATATGAATATATCAATGCCAAAGTCTACGGGATGACTAGAGAAACTCTTTCTCATAATGACATTGCTCTCAACTTAGCGTCTGCTTTAAAAAGTCACCTGCAAGGAAAAGGTTGTAGAGTGCAAATCGCAGATACTAAAGTCGCAGTTTCCAGCAATGGTTCCTTTTTCTACCCCGATGTAGTTGTAAGTTGCGATCCACGAGACACAAAATCTAGAAATATTATCTATTATCCCTGTTTAATTGTAGAAGTTTGATCATCAAGTACAGAAAATTTCGACCGCGCTCAAAAATTCCAACATTATCGTCAGATAGAAAGTCTCAAAGAATATGTTCTTATTGACTCAGAAAAGATATGTATTGAATACTATCAAATTAATGAAAAAAATAAATGGGAACTTACTACTTATTCTCTTGAGGAAATAGCTGATAGTAAACAGGAATTTTCGCTTAAATTAGAAAGCATTAATTTTGAATTTACTACTTCTTTATTGTACGAAAATGTAGTTTTCCCAGAAAAAATAAATATTGAAGAGGAAGGAATAGAAAATCCGAAACAACAATATATTTCTTCTCCTCAAGACGTTCAATCTCCTGAAAAAGAAACTCCTGAAAAACAAACCAGACCAATCAGACGTTTTGCAGATTGGTGGGAAACAACTGCTATTGAGAAATTTGTAGAAGATATAGACTATTTGTTAACAAATTTCGCAATTTTAAATGTTGTTGGTTTGCTTGCCAATATTACTCTTATTGTTAGTTTAGTGAGCTGGTTTACGGAGCGTAAAGAACGAAAAGAAGAAAGACATTTTTCTACCTGGAGTATTATTAATGAAGGTCAAGGCGATAAATCTGGGGTTGTGAAAACTGCAGTAGAACGATTAAATCAAGAAGGATTTTCTTTATCTGGTCTACAACTTAATAAAACTAATCTCCATGACGCTAACCTCATTGGAGCTAGACTATTTCAAGCTAACTTTAGTGAAGCTATACTCAGTAGGAATAAACTGGCTAAAGCTAATCTGGTTTTAGCTAACCTCAGTAAAGTTTTCTTCATTGGAGCTGACGTCAGTGAAGCTTACCTCAATGGAGCTAACCTTAGCCAAGCTAACATGATTGGAACTAAGTTTACTAAAGCTAACCTTGGTGGAACTAACCTCAGTGAAGCTAACTTCGATTTAGTTAACCTTGATGGAGCTAACCTCCGTGGAGCTTACCTTTTTAATGCAAAAAACCTCACTAATGCACAAATAAAATTAGCCTGCAATTGGAAAGAAGCAACTTATGTAAAGAGTACAATACAAACAAACAATATAAACACATTATTTCAAGAGAATATAGACACAATATCTGACAAAAGAATAGACACTACAAGATTTGAATTTCAATGGATTGCTGAAAATAAGCAAGCTAACCAAGAGAGGATAAAGGAAATTGAGCAAGATAAAGATTCTGACCCGGAAATTCCTCCTGATTGTTCTATATGGGATTCAAGAATTTAGAATTTAGAATTTAGAATTTAGAATTACCTCTCCTTGAAAAGAAGAGGATTGACAAAGAGATGAAAATTTTTATTTATTATCCCCTTAAAAAGGGAGCTATAATGTAGGTTGGGTAGAACGAAGTGAAACCCAACAATACCTTACCTCATTATTGTTCAATACAGTTGAGTTAAGGATTTTTTTTGCAGTTTTATAATCTCAAGAGCTACTATAATTGTAGGTTGGGTAGAAGGAAGTGTTAGGGTCGCTTATCCGTAGGATAAACCCAACAATACCTTACCTCATTATTGTTCAATACAATTGAGTTAAGGATTTTTTTTGCAGTTTTATAATCTCAAGAGCTACTATAATTGTAGGTTGGGTAGAACGAAGTGAAACCCAACAATACCTTACCTCATTATTGTTCAATACAGTTGAGTTAAGGATTTTTTTTGCAGTTTTATAATCTCAAGAGCTACTATAATTGTAGGTTGGGTAGAAGGAAGTGTTAGGGTCGCTTATCCGTAGGATAAACCCAACAATACCTTACCTCATTATTGTTCAATACAATTGAGTTAAGGATTTTTTTTGCAGTTTTATAATCTCAAGAGCTACTATAATTGTAGGTTGGGTAGAACGAAGTGAAACCCAACAATACCTTACCTCATTATTGTTCAATACAGTTGAGTTAAGG
>NZ_JAAHGM010000004.1:0-178614 GCF_010692625.1 Okeania sp. SIO2C2 | reverse complement strand
CAATTGAGTTAAGGATTTTTTTTGCAGTTTTATAATCTCAAGAGCTACTATAATTGTAGGTTGGGTAGAACGAAGTGAAACCCAACAATACCTTACCTCATTATTGTTCAATACAGTTGAGTTAAGGTTTTTTTTTGCAGTTTTATAATCTCAAGAGCTACTATAATTGTAGGTTGAGTAGAACGAAGTGTTAGGGTGGCTTATCCGTAGGATAAACCCAACAATATCTTACCTCATTATTGTTCAATAAAGTTGAGTTAAGGATTTTTTTTTGCAGTTTTGTAATCTCAAGAGCTACTAATTATGGTTCCATAGCTTATGAGTTTTGGTCTTATTTGAATTATATGGCGTTGGTGATTTTAGCTATGATTTTTTCCAAGGGTAGAAACCGGGTTTGTATTAGATGGCTTATGATACTAACATCTATCTCCAACAAACCAGGTTTCTTATAAGATTTCATCGTTCGATTCACCAACGCCAATTATATTGGATTATTGTTGGGTTTATCCTAACGGATAAGCTCTACTAACGTTCCTCAACCCAACCTACGCTTATTGCACTATTTTTAGATTTTTCGGTCTACTATTAAAGTCGAAAGATAAAGATAATGAAAAAGAATAGAAAACAAAAATCAAAGAACAAAAAGTTAGAGGAAAGAATAGAAAATCTCAGACAACAAGGTTTTTATTTTCCTCCAAACATTCAATCTCCTAACAAAAAAACTCCTGAAAAAAAACCAGATTAATCAGACGTATTGCAGATTGGTGGGAAACAACTCCTATTGAGAAATTTTTAGAAGATATACATTATCTGTTAAAAAATTCAGCAATTTTAGATGTTTTTAGTTTGCTTGCCAATGTTGCCATTATTGTTAGTTTAGTAACCTGGTTAACAGGGATAGAAGAACAAAAAGAAAATAAACTTTTTTCTACATGGACTATTATTAATGATGGTAGAAGCGATCGATCTGGGGTTGTGAAAACTGCAGTAGAAAGATTACACAAAGAAGGGTTTGATTTATCTGCTCTACGACTGAATGAAACTAAACTCCTTGGAGCAGACCTCCGTGGAGCTAACTTAGTGGAGGCTAACCTCCGTAAAACTAACCTGGGTACGGCTAACCTTACTGAAACGAAACTCCTGGGGGCTTACCTTTCTGAAGCTTACCTCGTTACGACTAACCTCCGTGGAGCAGACCTCCGTGGAACAGACCTTCGTGAAGCTGACCTTCGTGGAACAAATCTTAGTGGAACAAATCTTAGTGGAGCAGACCTTAGTGGAGCAGACCTTCGTGGAACAAATCTTAGTGGAGCAGACCTCCGTGGAACTTATTTTAATAATGCAAAAAATCTCCGTAATGCACAAATAAAATTAGCTTGCAATTGGAAAGAAGCAGCTTATTTAAACGGTGCAACACGTGAAGACAATCTAGACACAATAGTTGAAAACAATCTAGAAACAAGAACATTTGGATACAGTCTAGACAGAAGAGTTATGTACAATCTAGTCACAATAGTTGAAAATAATCTAGACAAAATAATTGAATTCAAATGGATTCCTACAGACAAACAAGCTAATCAAGATAGAATCAAGGAAATTGAACAAGATAAAAATTCCGATCCTAAAAATCCTCCTGATTGTTCTATATGGGAGAAAGACTGATAAAGTTTGATTAAAAACTCAAAATTATGCACATATCTAAATACCTCATTTTACTCTTAATATTTTTACTTTCAGCCTGCACTTTTGAAACATCAAAAATATCATCGGAAACAGAAGCATCAGATAACAATTCTACATCTAGAGTTACTCAAAATAGTAATTCTCAGTTAGTCAAAAATCTGGTAGAAAATTACCTGACAAAAACTCCTGTTGACACTGCAACAACCCTAACTATTCCTCAAGCAAAACAAATTCAAAAGCAATTTATATCAGAAATTAGTAAAAACTTAGGTCAAATAGTTGGCTACAAAGCAGGACTAACTAATCCAAATGCTCAACAACGTTTTAATGTTTCTCAGCCTTTGCGAGGTGCTTTACTCGAAAAAATGTTGCTCGAAAGTGGTGCTATAATTCCAGCTAAATTTGGCAGTCGTCCAATAGGCGAAGGTGATTTAATTGTTAGAGTTGGAAGTGCAGAAATTAATAATGCTAAAACTCCTAGAGAAACTTTGAAATATCTTGATGCAGTCATACCATTTCTTGAATTAGCAGATTTAGTTTATAGTCAAGATTTAAAATTAGATGCACCTGCTCTTTTAGCTATTAATGTTGGGGCAAGAGCTGGAATTTTAGGTAATCCTATCCCTTTAGCAGATACTGATGAATGGGAAAGTCGTTTAAAGAATCTAAACCTAGAAATTTTAGATGAAACTGGTAAAGTATTAGTATCAGGAAATAGCAGTTCTTTATTAGGTAATCCGCTGAATGTTGTTCTCTGGATTAAAAATTCTTTACAAGCAGAAGGTAAACAATTAAAAAAAGGGGATCTACTGTCTTTGGGGAGTATTACAAATTTTTTTACTGTTAAATCAAATACTACTATCCGCGCTCAATATATAGGTCTAACTCCAAATGAAACCGTAGAAATATTTGTGAAGTTTGAATAGTATAGCGCTGGGTCCAGGCAACAGGCAATAGGGGGAATAAATTGCCGATAAGATAAGACTTTTAGCTATTGGACAGTTCCTGTAATTTGTAAATATGCCAGCGCACATTGCTATATGACAGAACGAAGAAGTAATATCAAATCCGGTTGAACACTTATTATATAGTTGAGAGTAGGGGACCCACCCCTCGCCCCTCCCCCTCCCAGGAGGGGAAAATGGGAGATTAAATAGACATCTCCAATAATAAAAAATCAAATCAATTATCATACTCTTATTTATCAATTATTTCCCTGTACGGACGTTGCATGCAATATCCCTACTCCCTCTTTTGCGGAGATGTCTAGTATTGAAGTAATAATAGAATTATAAACAGATATTATATAAGCGGATTCTATGTGCAATTAACCTGATTTGATATAATAAGGAGTAAATAACGTAATATTTTTCCTTCTTCCTTCTTCCTTCTTCCTTCTTCCTTCTTCCTTCTTCCTTCTACTATAAATAATTTTCTCACCCAACATTTTAGCCTACATAAAATAGTAGTGAGTTGGGTTGAGTAAGGTAAGTTTTCTGAATGAATGTAAACTTTTTAAGCTCATAAATTAGCAATATATAAACATCTATCTATGAACTTTTCGCTTCGTTTTATTATGCCAATAAGCAGTCATAATTTTAGGTTCTGGAAATCCATGAACACAAACAACTCGCAATCCTCGCAGCACATCTATAAACCTTTTATAAGGAGTTCTGCATAAATTCTTATCAGTCAAAGTATAAGTGACTGCCCCATAACTAAATTGTCTATTACCATAAATTATGGCAACTTTCATCATCGATAAACTAATAGCACGTTGTTGTTGTCGGCGTTCCAAATGATTAGTATCTTTAGGATTATGTACAGCGCTAATACAACCTAATTTTTGAATATTTTTGTCATTTTGAAGCACTAGACTGAGTTGGTGATTCATGTTCATTGTCCTTATTTAGTAAAGTTACTAGGTAAATCACAAGCAAAAAATTAAGCATGGTTTAATTTAATTGATGTCTAGAAATAGACTAATAGTTCAGCACAAAAAAGAGATATGGAACAGCTTGCTTACTAAAAGCTTTTGTGTAGCTATTCCAGACAATGTTCTAGGTAGGTTTTCAGTGGGTTGAGAAATAAATCCCGGTAAAAACCACATAGAATAAATACACTGTTTTATCCTTCACTAGGCAGGAGGATTAATAGATTTTTCTTCCGAAGTAGTTATACCCTTAAACCCAGCTTAACAAAGCCTACAAAATTAGCAAGTTATATAGCGCTACGCGCAAGTTAGAAGTTAGAAGTAATTCCTGACGATCGTTTAAATGTTTATAATTGCCCTAACCTATCTGCGTAGTTTTATACTACATTTTGTAATTGCCAAAAATAGCTCGTTGCTGCTACTGATGCCAATTATTTAGTAGGGGAATGGGGGAGTGGGGGAGTGGGGAATGGGGGAGAAGTAAGCATCATAATAATTTAAACAATTTATTGCCCCACAGTAAGCTGCCAGTTGGAAGAGTTTGTCAGCAAGAGGTTTGATTTGATTAGCAGATTGAAATTCTATAATGCACAGGATGATGTAGAAACTGGCAACACTGTATACTCTGCCAAAGTAACACTCATATTAATGGAAAACATAGCTTTCTACAAGTTTAATTTTGTGAATATTTACTTGACTAAGTTTAATTAACTTAAATTAAATTAATATTTAATCAGAAACTAAAACTTTTTTTCTTAATTCAAATTAATTAATAAGTTATTCTTATCTTAGAAAGCTGACGAAATTCTACTATAAGAATTACTTATCAATCTTGACTCGCGATCGCCTAAATCTGGCCTGCCTCAAGATAACAGTTTCCTAAGAAACCCCTAGAAAGGTATTTGTAAATATACCAGCGCACACTGCTATAAGTTTCGATAGTGGGGGGACAGGAGATGGGTTGATTTTCTTTTTTTACCAGTTATTTATAGCGTTATTTTTCTATTTTGGGTTTAGTAGTTTCCAGGAGATTTGTAATTCTTGGGAGACCCTTTATACGAGAATTTACTAGATAACTAATGTTATTTTTTCATGTTAATTTTGTGTATTAAATTAAAAAGTTTTCGAGATTTGGTATTAATCAAACCTTTCTTTGCTATATAAGTTTTTCAAAGCGGTGGTATGATTAATAATTTCTACGAACATTTAATATTTCAGACTGGCCGTGTACAAAAAAACAGTATCAATATTTAGTAGTTTAGTAGTGGCCATAATAACAGCCACTATTCCTTCTGTTGCCTATGGGGTTGCTTGTCAAAAAACATCTGGCATAAATACCTACATTTATCCTGGTTGTGGGGTCAAATTATTGGCTCAAAATCAATCCGTGAGTTCTAACTTAGACAAACTACTACGCCAGGGAAGAGCGCTAGCGGATGCAGGTAAATACCAAAAAGCTATCACAATATATCAACAGGCAGCACGTTTAGACCCAAAAAATGCACAAATATATTCTGGTATTGCCTATTTAGAAGCACTCCAAGGAAATTTTCAAGCTGCAAGTCAGTTTTATCAACAGGCGATCACTATTGAGCCTCATAAAGCAGATTTTCAATATGGTTTGGGATATAGTATGGCTAAGTTAGAAAACTATCAGGCCGCAGTTGAAGCTTATCGCCGTGCTTCTTTACTTGACCGCAATAATGTTAATGCTCATTTAGGATTAGGTGCTGCATTGTTTCGTCTAGAGAAATACAATGAGGCGATCATTGCATATCAAGTAGCAATTCAATCTAATTCTAATAATGCTGAAGCTTATGCCTCAATGGGTTTAACATTACTGAAACAGGAACGTTTTCCTGAAGCATTAGAAGCACTTCGAGAAGCTGTTAGATTATCACCGAGAGATCCAGGAGTGCAAATCAAGTTAGGAACTGCTTTATTATCTACTGGAGATATTAATGGTGGTTTAGCTACTCTAAAAGTAGCTTCTCGTCTAGGATCTCGAAATGGAGAGATTCAGTTTCAAATTGCGGAAATTTATAAAGCGCAAAATAATCCTCAAGCTGCTTTGAAATTTTATCAAAGAGCTGCTTATGCTAATCCCGATCTAGTGGAGGCTAAGTTTGCGGCAGCAGAGATACTTTTAGAAAGCCAGGATTATTTACAAGCAATAATTATGTTTCGGCAAGTAATTAAGAAAAATCCCGATCGTGCAGATGCTCATTATAAAATGGGGTTAGCTCTTCACCGTCGAGAGCGCGTTCGAGAAGCCAGAAAGTCTTTTGAAACGGCATTAAAATTGTTTGAGAAACAGAATAATTCTGAAGGTAAAGAAAAAGTGGAAACTATGATGACGGAATTGGAAGATTAATTAATATCAGCTTTGGAAGAAGGAGGATGGCAGAAAGAAAAAGATAATAAATAGAATATTTAAATCTAAAATAACCTCTTCCTTCTTGTAACTTTAAATATTCTTTTCCTCCTGAAGAAATTTCAGAAAAATTTTGAGATTAGAGCTGTCAACAAATCTTTCCTTTTTCCCTGTTCCCTATTAATTTTTCTCGATAAATATTTCAAATTAATATAAGTTAGATCTAAAAATTCAAATTTTCTAATTCTTGCCACAGAGTATTCATAAACTCCTCAGTATCTTTTAAATCCATCTTACCTAAAGCTTCCCACTCTTCAGCACTATGCGGATGGGACCCGCGACGATGTCAGTCGCACCTGGTAGCGCACCAAGCAGTCGCTGAGATCAGAGCAGATGCAATACATAAACTCACAACATGGGCGAGCTTTAAACCACAACCCACCCCCATCCCCTCCTGGGAGGGGAAGTCAGGAGGAATGAGTCACACGGGAATGGTTTCAATACCAGTTTTTAGGTCATAAATTCTCTTTTCTGTCAAAGGGACATCTCCTGCACCTGCCTTTTAATCACACTTATTATTCGTAACATTCTTTTTTCATGCATGGTATTATACCAAGGGTGATAAATGTTTGCTACAAATAGCTAGTGCCGCTACGCGGAAGTTAAAAGTCATGCATTTAAAAGCGAGTGCTAATTGGCGAGGTTTCCTACGTATAAAGTGCGGAAGTAATTCCGCACACAGCCCCTCCAGAATGTAAGACGCACATCTGACAGTCAATCATTTTTGATTTGTAATTGTTTGAGGATTTTGTAACTGGTCAGTTATTTCCGCCATCCTGCACTAGGATATTTCTTAGGAGTCAGAACTCAGAACTCAGGAGTCGTATGGGAATGGCTTTAATACCAGTTTTTAGATCTGAATTTATCTTTTTAGTCCAAGATACATCTTCTATAAAATATTTTAATTGCCCCTATTATTCGTAACATTCTTTTTTCACACTTGGTATTAACTACTGATGATATAGCTAAAATTTTTCAGTATCAAATCACACATTAACTTGCGTTCCTTATTTCAGAAATTAAGAATAGCTTGAAAGAGAAAAATGTAGATAAAAAAAAGATAAAAAAGATTTAATTATTACTTTTGTAACAGCTCTATTATTTTACAGTTAAAAACTGTAAAGTATTGTAACAATTACGATTTTGATCGTAATAAATATTACTCTGGTTTGACAAAAGGTCTAACCTATAAATTACTCTAGTTTGACAGTTAGTCTAACTTATTAATTTGAGTTAATGTAAAGAGGTAAAGATGATGAATAATCTCCAAAAATATCGTATCCAATGTACACTGACTTTCGGCGACATTTATGGCCAAATTATTGTTTGGTTAATAGTGGTATTCTTGAGCATAGCTGGAGGAATAGCCCTTTGGACTAGCAGTAGCCAAGTCTATGCTCTAGGGGCTATTGCTTTAATAGTGGTGTTGTCTCTACCCTTCCTACTTTTTGCTTTTGTAACTACCCTATTAAATCATATTGAAGTATTTTCAGTAGAACCTAACGATGAAGAAGAGTCTCAAACGTCAATGCCTGGTCAGCAAGCAGCAACTTCTCTAGGCTAAATGTTTTGACATTGAATTGAGCAACACCGAAAACTAAAGTCCTCATTTAATTCGAGGCACTTAAAAAGTTAAAAACCTGCCTGTTTAATGACACAGGTGGGTTTTTTATCCAAGGCTAGTTTATCGCAGAAGGAAGAATTCAACAATTAATTAATTATTAATTATTAATTATTACCTCTCCTTGAAAAGAAGAGGATTGACTAATCATGAAAATTTTTTCTTGTTTCTCCTTTAAAGGAGAGGCTTTAAACCTTAATTATTCGGTAAGAAGGAAAAAGGAAAAAGGAAGAAGGAAAAATATTACTTTGTCTGAGTTTTAAGCTCTCGATCTATCCTAGCCTTTCCTTCAACTACTATAAAAAAATATTGCTACAAATTAAAATAAAATTTAGTATAATACCATGCATGAAAAAAGAATGTTACGAATAATAAGTGTGATTAAAAAATTTTAGAGAAAATGTCCTTTTGACAAAGCGGTCGTTAGCGCACCTTCCCGTAGGGTGGGATGGCGTTAGCGTTTGCGGTAGCATTCCCTAAGGAAAGCGGGTCTGTAAGAACGGGTCTCCTCGCCATATCCAATCGACCAAGAGAGCGGTGCGACCCCACGACGACACCAGTCGCACCTGGTAGCGCACCAAGAGAAAAAGAGAATTTCTGACCTAAAAACTGGTATTGAAGCCATTCCCATACGACTCCTGACTCCTGAGTTCCCCTCCTGGGAGGGGGAGGGGCGAGGGGTGGGTTGACTCCTAAGAAATAGCCTAACTATTTGTAGCAAACAGTTATCAAATTAATATAAGATAATAACAGCATAAAACTATTAGAAATTTACTTAATGTTAGAACACGACGTAATCATAGTAGGTGGCGGTCTAGCAGGCAGTCGCGCTGCTGTAGAAATAGCTCGCAAAAATCCCAGCTTAAATGTGGCAGTTGTTGCCAAAACTCACCCCATTCGTTCCCACTCGGTAGCAGCTCAAGGTGGAATAGCTGCTTCCCTCCAAAATGTAGACCCTGAAGATAGTTGGAAAGCTCATGCTTTTGATACTGTAAAAGGTTCGGACTATCTAGCTGACCAGGATGCAGTGGAAATTTTGGCAAAAGAAGCACCAGATGTAATTATCGACCTCGAACATTTAGGGGTATTATTTTCTCGGTTGCCAGATGGTCGCATTGCTCAACGTGCTTTCGGCGGTCATTCCCACAACCGTACTTGTTATGCTGCGGATAAAACTGGTCACGCTATTTTACATGAATTGGTAAATAACCTCCGTCGTTATGGGGTGCATATTTATCAGGAATGGTATGTAATGCGCCTGATACTCGAAGATGGTCAGGCAAAAGGCGTGGTTATGTACCATATTCTGGATGGTGAAATTGTTGTGCTACGAGCAAAGGCAGTAATGTTTGCCACTGGTGGTTATGGTCGAGTATTTAATACTACTTCCAATGATTATGCTTCTACTGGCGACGGTTTGGCAATGGCAGCAATGGTTGGCCTTCCTCTGCAAGATATGGAGTTTGTACAGTTTCATCCTACAGGTTTATATCCAGCAGGAGTTTTGATTTCTGAAGCGGTGCGCGGTGAAGGTGCTTATCTGATTAATAGTGATGGCGATCGCTTTATGGCAAATTATGCTCCTAGTCGCATGGAGTTGGCACCCCGCGATATTACTTCCCGTGCTATTACTTTGGAAATTAGTGCTGGTCGCGGAATTAATATGGATGGTACTGCGGGTGGTCCGTTTGTTTATCTCGATCTACGGCACATGGGGCGGGAAAAAATTATGAGTCGAGTACCGTTTGCTTGGGAAGAGGCACATCGTCTTTTAGGTATTGATGCGGTGAACAAACCAATGCCAGTCCGTCCCACTGCTCATTATTCTATGGGTGGCATTCCTACTAATACTGATGGTAGAGTTTGGGCGAGTGCCGATAGTTTGGTGGATGGGTTATTTGCTGCGGGGGAATGTGCTTGTGTGTCGGTGCATGGGGCGAATCGTTTGGGCAGTAATTCTTTGTTGGAATGTGTGGTTTATGGGCGACGGACTGGGGCAGCGATCGCTGATTTTGTGGAAGGTCGCAAATTGCCGAATATTGAGGAAGAACCTTATATTCAGGAGGCACGAGAACAAATTCAAAGGTTGTTAGACCGTTCGGGAGAATATCGTATTGATTTTTTACGGCAGCAGTTTCAGGATACGATGACTGAGCATTGCGGTGTATTTCGTTCTCAGGATGTGATGCAAGAAGGGTTGGAAAAGTTGAAGCAGTTGCAGGAGCAATATCAGGAGGTTTATTTGGATGATAAGGGTAAGTTGTGGAATACGGAGATTATTGAAGCATTGGAGTTGCGGAGTATTATTGTGGTGGGGGAGACAATTTTAAGTTCTGCGTTGAGTCGTCAGGAAAGTCGTGGTGCTCACAGTCGGGAAGATTTTACCCAACGAAATGATGAGCAGTTTTTACGGCATACTTTGGCGTATTATTCGTTGGCAGGAATTGATATTGGTTATCGACCTGTGGCAATAACTATGTTTGAACCGCAAGAACGGAAGTATTAAGTAGGATTTTAGGAGTCAGGAGTCAGGAGTCAGGAGTCAGAATGAATGGCTTTAATACCATTTTTTAGAAAGTCTTTTAATCAGACTTACTCTTTGTAAAATTGTTTTTTCAAAATGGTATTATTTCTGACTTCTTATATCAAATCCGCTAGCATTAGTGTTATTTAAAATTCTGAAAATAAGAGTCTAAATTGTAAGGGTAAATGGCTATTTTTCCCTGCTCATTATATGACTATCGACGGAATTATATTACTCCGAAACTAACGGATTTGATATTATTTTTTCCTTCTTTCTCAGGAATTACGGAGTACCATTTACCCAATATGGGCGAATGCCATTCGCCCCTACAGATGGTGTATAATTTTGTTTTTCCGTAAGTCCTGTTTTTATACTTTTGTCAAAATAATAATAATGAGCGCTCAAATTCCAGTAACTGCAAGTAGTGGTAATGTGTTTGCTGATTTAAGTATTAATAATGCTGAAAAAACTCTAGCTAAGGCAAAAATTGCTAACCGTATATGTGAATTAATTAATGAACGTTAATTAACTCTTTCTACAGCATCAGAATTATTAGGTATTAGCGAGGAAAAAATTTCGAGACTTATCAGTGGTCTGTTGCAAGAATTTGATTTTGAACAATTATTTCAGTTTCTCAATTATCTAGATCAAGATATTGAAATAGTGATTAAACCTAAATCACCAAAAAGTAAGTATGGAGAGATAAAAATTGTATACTAAAATATGAATTAGTAACAAAAATATTATGACAATTTCAATCACAGCAGAACCTATTCCTTTAACAATAAATACGGATGGTGTAGCTCTAATTGCCGGAACACAAGTTACCCTAGATACAGTTGTTTATGTTTTTCAACAAGGAGCAACAGCAGAAGAAATTTGTTTGGCGTATCCATCATTAAATTTAGCAGATGTTTATGCAGTTATTGTCTATTATTTAAGGCATCAAGAAGAAGTAGAAAAGTATTTGCAGGAACGACAAAAAATAGCACAAGAAGTACGTCGAAAAAATGAGGCGAAATTTCATCCTCAAGGAGTAGGCGATCGCTTAATTAATTAAGATTTTTCCCAGAGCTAAAATATCTATAAAAATATGTCACAATACTTATATTATGGCTAGTGACGAAAAAATTAAACCCCTGTTTTGGATTGGGGATTCATTAAAAAATTTAAGAGAGTTTCCCGAATCTGTAAAAGATGAGATTGGATTTGCTTTGTATTAAGCACAAGTAGGTAGTAAATACATCAGTGCTAAACCTCTCAAAGGTTTAGGTGGAGGGATAATTGAAATAGTAGAAGACTTTGATGGAGATACTTATAGAGCTGTTTATACAGTAAAATTAAAAGGAGTTATTTATGTTCTTCATGCTTTTCAGAAGAAATAAAAAAAAGGGATAAAAACACCTCAAAAAGATATTGAACTAATTAAGCAAAGACTTAAAATAGCCCAACTACATTTTGATGAATCTTTGATAAATAATCAAGGGAATAATAATAATGAGTGATAAAACTTTAATAACTGTAAGTAGTGGTAATGTGTTTGCTGATTTAGGTATTAATAATGCTGAAAAAACTCTAGCTAAGGCAAAAATTGCTAACCGTATATGTGAATTAATTAATGAATGTAAATTAACTCTTTCTACAGCATCAGAATTATTAGGTATTAGTGAGGAAAAAATTTCGATACTTATCAGTGGTTTATTACAATAATTTGATTCTGACCAATTATTTCAGTTTCTCAATTATCTAGGTCAAGATATTGAAATAGTGATTAAACCTAAATCACCAAAAAGTAAGTATGGAGAGATAAATATTGTATATTAAAATATGAATTAGTAACAAATATTATGACAATTTCAATCACAGCAGAACCTATTCCTTTAACAATAAATACGGATGGTGTAGCTCTAGTTGCCGGAACACGAGTTACTCTAGATACAGTTGTTTATGTTTTTCAACAAGGAGCAACAGCAGAAGAAATTTGTTTGGCATATCTATCATTAAATTTAGCAGATGCTTATGCAGTTATTGTCTATTATTTAAGGTATCAAGAAGAAGTAGAAAAGTATTTGCAGGAACGACAAAAAATAGCACAATAAGTACAAGTACGTCGAAAAAATGAGGCGAAATTTCACCCTCAAGAAGTAAACGATCGCTTACTTAAACGTCACATATTGTAATTTTTGCTGCTTTTTTTCCTTTTTATTTACTGATTATCAGTTACACTATAAAGGTTGTTTTATCCACAGCAACTCTTCCTTTAATAGAAGTTAATTTATCACAGAAAAAGCCACCATAAAGTTCAGAGTCTAAATTAGAGATTCCTGTTTCTAAATAAGATTTATTTCTATCCATTTCATACCTTATTTGATTCAGATGTTAGAATTAAGTTGATACAATGATAGTATCGTATTGTTAAATCACTGTTCAGTAAGAGGGCTAAGATTTATATAAATCCATACTTTTAAGCTTTAATTTTCCCTCATTCCACGAACCTTCGATCTAGACCTTCTCTGAGAAATTCAATTTTCAGTTCAGACCGCAAAAGTAAACACTATCTATATAAATTAAGATGCTAAAAGCAATTTTGTTTGACCTCGATGGCACCATAGTCAATACAGACCCCTTGCATTTCCAGGTATGGAAAGAAATTTTAAATAATTACGGAATAGTAATTGACCATAACTCTTATAAGGAAAAAATTAGTGGTGGAACTAATCCCACAATTCTGAAAAAATTACTACCGCATTTATCAGATACAGAAGTAGAGGAATTAGCAGATTATAAAGAAGCTAAATTTCGAGAAATGGCTACAAACTTAGAACCAATGCCAGGATTATTAGAATTTATTGAATGGGTAAAAAAACAAAAACTTCAGAAAGCAGTTGTGACAAATGCACCTCCAGAAAATGCTGAATTTATGTTAGATGTTTTGCAGTTAACAGAGACTTTTCCATTAGTAATATTAGGTGGAGTAATGACTGTCGCAAAACCCGATCCTGCACCTTATAAATTATGTTTAGAAAAATTGGAAATTTCCCCGGAAGAGGCAATTGTTTTTGAAGATTCTCGTTCGGGAATTAAGTCAGCAGTCGGAGCAGGAATTTATATAGTAGGAGTTGCTTCTACCCATGAACCTGAATCTTTATTAGAGGTGGGAGCGAGTATTGTTATTAATGATTTTAGTGATGAGAAACTACAGCAACTTTTAGATAGTTGGAATATTTCCGGTATGTAGAAATAAGTTTTTAACCTTGTAAATTGGTTTTAGCTTAATAGGGTTTCACAAAGGAATTTATGTTGAAGGAGATTATTATAATAATTCCGCAGAAAAACAAAGCCTGGCTGAAGCTGCCAATGAAATTCAAAAATTGCTGGAACAACTAAATCAAAATAATCTTACTAATACAATGACTGGAAACATTAAAATAGCAGGGGAAGTAATTGAGAAAATTGAAACTAATCCTACTTTGATGAATCGGGTTTTTAGTGCTTTAAAAGCTGGTGGTGTGAGTGCTTTTTAGCAATTTTTAAATCATCCGGCAGCAAGTTTTGTGATTGGTGCTTTGGAAGAGTGGCAAAATACTAAAATTCAAGGGAAATAAAAAACAAAATCTAACACAAAGGTTGCTAGTTTATTTGGGTGCATCTCAATGCGTGAATAAAGCCAAAAATTTATCACTTTTAGGCAACAGGCAACAGCTCATCTGGCAACAGGGAATATATAGGAAAAAAGTATTTTTGCACATAAGAGATGCACCCGTTTATTTCGCTTATTTTTATGCTACTTTTTGTCATGCGGAATGTAGGATTTATGTTATATCATGTCCGGTTGAACAGTTTTGAAGAAGGAGACAGGAGACAGGAGACAGGAGACAGTCGGAAAATTACATGGGGATTCGCTCCCCCAAGTAATTTTGAACACCGTGTAGACGGTGGGGTATTAAACCCACAAAGAAAATGATAAATAAATAACGGCGGAGGAGTCAGGAGTCAGTCCTCAGGAGTCAGGAGGGAAGAAAGAAGAAGGAAGAAGAAGAACTGGAGTTGAAGGAGAAAGTTTTTTATCACGCTTTTATCCGGACATGATATTATCCATGCTTTTCAGAAGAAATCAAAAAAAGGGATAAAAACACCTCAAAAAGATATTGAATTAATTCAGCAATGACTAAAAATAGCCCAACAACATTTTGATGAATCGTTGATAAATAATCAAGAGGATAATAATAATGAGTGATGAAATTTTAGTAACTGCAAGTAGTGGTAATGTATTTGCTGATTTAGGTATTAATAATGCTGAAAAAACTCTAGCTAAGGCCAAAATAGCTAACCGTATATGTGAATTAATTAATGAATGTCAATTAACTCTTTCTACAGCATCAGAATTATTAGGTATTAGTGAGGAAAAAATTTCGAGACTTATCAGTGGTCTATTGCAAGAATTTGATTCTGAGCAATTATTTCAGTTTCTCAATTATTTAAATCGAGATATTGAGATCTTAAAATAAGAAACAATTCAGAAATAGAAATTTGATACTAACGTTGGGTGTGACTCTTCCCACCCCCGACAAATTTTCCCAGAAATCAGAAAATACTAATTCAGAAATAGAAATTTGATACTAACGCCGGAGTAGACTCTTCCCACCTCCGGCAAATTTTGCCCAGAAATCAGAAATTAGTAGGCAAAAACTTCTATTGCGTATTGGGCAATAGAGACAAATCAGAAATAGAAATTTGATACTAACGTTGGGTGTGACTCTTCCCACCTCCGGCAAATTTTGCCCAGAAATCAGAAATTAGTAGGCAAAAACTTCTATTGCGTATTGGGCAATAGAGACAAATCAGAAATAGAAATTTGATACTAACGCCGGAGGTGACTCTTCCCACCCCCGATAAATTTTGCCCAGAAATCAGAAATTAGTAGGCAAAAACTTCTATTGCGTATTGGGCAATAGAGACAAATCAGAAATAGAAATTTGATACTAACGCCGGAGTAGACTTTTCCCGCCCCCGATAAATTTTTCCCAGAAACCAGAAAATACTTAGCAAAAACTTATTCGTATTATTTGAAAATCAGTAGTAAAATCAAATAGTCATTTTTTCTATTACCCAAAAACTCTCCTCTAATTACCTTTCAATATTTTCCATTCCATCAAAAAGTAAAATTTCCGTTCAGACCCCAAAAGTAAATATCATTTATCTATCTATATAAATTAAGATGCTAAAAGCGATTTTGTTTGACCTCGATGGCACCCTAGCAAATACAGACCCTTTGCATTACGAAACCTGGAAAGAAATTTTAAATAATCATGGAGTAATAATTGACCATAACTCTTATAAACAACACATTAGTGGTAGAACTAATCAAGCAATTATTCAAGATTTGCTACCACAACTATCAACTACAGAAGCAGAAGAACTAGCAAATTATAAGGAGGAAAAATTTAGAGAAATTGCCTTAAAATTAAAACCATTAACAGGATTATTAGAATTTATTGAATGGGTAGAAAACCAAAAACTTCAGAAAGCAGTTGTGACAAATGCACCTCCAGAAAATGCTGAATTTATGTTAGATGTTTTGCAGTTAACAGAGACTTTTCCATTAGTAATATTAGGTGGAGTAATGACTGTGGCAAAACCAGATCCTGCACCTTATAAATTATGTTTAGAAAAATTGGAAATTTCCCCGGAAGAGGCAATTGTTTTTGAAGATTCTCGTTCGGGAATTAAGTCGGCGGTAGGAGCAGGAATTTATACAGTAGGAGTTGCTTCTACCCATGAACCTGAATCTTTATTAGAGGTGGGAGCGAGTATTATTATTAATGATTTTAGTGATGAAAAATTACAGCAACTTTTAGATAGTTGGAATATTTATGGTATGTAGAAATAAGTTTTTAACCTTGTAAATTGGTTTTAGCTTAATAGGGTTTCATATCAAATCCGGTAGCATTGGTATAATTCATAATTAGGGAAAAATAGTCAATATTGTAGGGGTAAAGGGCCGTTTTCCCCTACTGACGGTAGAATTATATTACTCCAAAGCCAGCGGATTTGATATCACATAAATCAAAAGGAAGTTTAAAAAAACTAAGGTTATGATGGCAAAGATAAATCCTTAGTTACATAAAAGCTAAAAATGTTTATTTCCAAGAGGTATTAGTTTATGAAAAGGAGATAAAAAAATGACTGGCGAACGTCATTTTAGTTATCAGTTATCAGTTAGCCTCCTATCGGAGGAGCTACGCTAACAGTTATCAGTACCTCCGACTAAAGCTAGAGGCTTTAAATACTGAACTGAATATTTTTTCATCCCCTTAAAAGGGTCGGCTTTAAACCACAATATTTCGGTAATATAAAAATTGGAAAAAGAGTATTATTTTTGCTGATTATTGTACCGCCATGCTAAACGTTCCTGGAGTAATCTATGAATAAATCGATAACCTCCTCCAACTCGCTGAAGTAACATTTTTTCCGTGGCATAATTGAGGAAGCGGGCTTCAAGAATTTAGAATTTAGAATGCGCGAATTTAGAATTACCTCTCCTTCAAAAGAAGAGGATTGACGAACACCGAAATTTTTATTTATTATCCCCGATCAAGGGTCGGCTTTAAACCACAATATTTCGGTAATATAAAAATTGGAAAAAGAGTATTATTTTTGCTGATTATTGTACCGCCATGCTAAACGTTCCTGGAGTAATCTATGAATAAATCGATAACCTCCTCCAACTCGCTGAAGTAACATTTTTTCCGTGGCATAATTGAGGAAGCGGGCGTAATTCCAGGGGGCTTTTTTTGTGAGGAAAAAGGTGATGCGGAGTATTAGGTGTTGAATAACAGGTAACCCAAATGTTAAGACTGCCATTAACGGCAAAAATCTAGAAACAAACAATAGTATTTTGCTGGTCAATTCAGAGTTAGTTGATTTTGAAAATAGAAACATAATTACTGCAAAGGGAAGAGTAATTATCGCCAATAACACTCCATTTAATAAAGTTCGCCACATTCCTTCATTGGGATATTTTTTACTTTTCACTTCTCCACCTTTTAAACCTTCACTTATAGCAAGTATAGGAGGTAAAAAAATCACACAAATTGTATATATAAAAATTAGCATTAAATTCAGCAATAGCAAAATTTTTAAGTTAAAACCAAATGTATAAAGTAACGAAAAAGCGGTTAAACTTAAGAATATTTGATCTATAGTCAATAATATTAGAAGTTTTTTATTATGTTCAAAATTAAAAATGTTTTTAGGATGAAAATTAAACAATATTTCTCTGAAAGATTCTCGGTATTTTCTCCAAGAAAATTTCATAACTTCTGTTTCAATAGGATTAATGTAAAGACCTTTATATTTGTAAGTACTTTTATTTATTTCATTAGGATTCATCAATAAGAATACAATCATCAGACCAATTTGAGTACAAATAATATTGTCAATAGACGTAATTCCTATAAAACAAAACCACATATAATTGCTACAAACGAGGCTAAAAATCAACTTATAAATTCTTTTATCCTTCTTGCTATCTAACCAAACAGGATGTAACCTCTCAATCAAAAACTCAGTAAATGAATGCCTTTCCAACTGAGACGCCAACCATCCCAACCAACGCAGCGTCATCTCATCACTAGGCATCCCCTTCTCCCCATAAAACCGACTATCAACCCTGCGCTCCAACATCCTTACCACATAAGCATCCAACAAAAAATCCAACCGCTCATCCTCCCTCAACTCACCCCACCTCCTCAAAGAAACCCCCACCACAACCACCATACTCAAAAACAACGGCACCCTCACAAACTCCAACAACTCCACATCATCCCTCACCCACTCCCACAACTCACCCTTACCAAACCCCAACAAATAACCCTCCACCTGAACATCACTCAACGGCAACAAACAAACCGCACCATTCAAACACAACTCACCCCCAACAGACTCATATTCCTCCAACCGACTACACACCACCAAAAACCCAGGACGACACTCCCCCAACAAAAACCTATTGATCGCCTCCACACACAAACCCTGTCGAGACGACTCCAACTCATCCAAACCATCCAACATCGGCAACAACTGCTTACCTTCGACCAACCTTTTACCAATATCCCGACTCACCCCATACTTCCACCGCAACTCCTCCACCAACCACTCCTCAATAGACTGCTGATCATCCCTCCAAGAAGACAAATTCAAAAACACAGGTATCCCCAACTCCCCATCCATCTGAGCACGAATAACCAACTCCTGACCCAACTCCAACAACGTCGTCGTTTTCCCAGAACCAGGAGCACCCAATATTAACAACCGACCCCCAACCAACGGGTCATCAAACACATCAATAATATCCGCATCAGGGGATAATTTTATGGTTGGGCGATCGCCTATTTTCACACTCACATCCCAAATACGTTTTACCTGTTGAGGTTGAAACTGTTTCGGAACATTAATTAAAACCTCTATTTGATTATGCAAAGACTGACTCAAACGTGCCACTACTTCATGTTTGACTGCCTCCAATAAATTCTTCCGGTTACGCAACTCTTGACGAGTCAGTAAATTCTCTAAATTCCAGTCAGCACCACCTATTCTTCCCCCACTTCTACCCCGTAGTTGACTCCAAGTGGGAGGTGTAACTTTGCCATGATGAACTATTATTGGTAACTGAGTAATTCCTGGTAATTTTTGTTCAATTTCTGGATGTAATTCTTGTAATTTTTGTCTAGCTTGTTCCATGGAAGTATAGACAGAATTGTTGTTAGTAAAAGAGGTGAGAAAGTATTTAAGAAATAGAGGAGCAACCTGGTCTGGGGTAATTTCTCGCCAAATAATAATAGTAATGCCAATATCTGCTAATTGTTGAGCTAAACCCAAACCATCACAGGAGTTAAAAATAGCTAATTGTAAACCTTGTTGTTTAGCAGTTATGAGAGTATTTCTAATGTCTTGGAAGTCTAAATATTCTTGAGAATTGAGATGAATAATACCAGAGTTTTGTTGATGAGTTTGACTGTGACCGGAAAAGATGATTATATCCCAAGTTTCATCCCATAGTTGTGCAAAGTCTTGTCGTTTAAGTTCTTGATTTGATTGTGGTAAAAATTTAGGTATAGCTCCTCTTCTTCTAAGTTTTTGAATTAAGTCTTTGTCTTGAGAAATATTAATACCAGTGTCGTCTCCTAAGATTCCTAATATTTTGACTTGTCTGGGAATTTCAGAGATAATATTTGGAGTATTTTTTCCCTCACGGAAACTGAGTATAGTTTCAATTTTCTGATTTTCTGAAAGGTAGATTTCTCCCCAAGGTAGTTTATGTAAAATTTCTACTGTTTGGGCATCGGAAATATTTTGAGTATTGAGAATAAGGATAGTTTTTTCAGTGTGGGGAATTAGGTTTTTTATGGGTGTGAACCAGGTATTAATTTCTTGGCATAGTCTTTGATAATAATGGAAACATTCGGAGCTGGAAATATTAGTAATTTGATGTTTTTTGAATCCTGCTCTGGGGGTGGGGGTGAGGGAAATATATTGTTGTTGCCAGTTTTTATATAGGTAAGGAATTTGGGGTGCTGCTGGTAGAGTTGTAGTAATTTTTGGGGTTTGATTGAGTTGGATAGTTACGGAATTAAAGCCTTCTGAAAAGTTGCCGTCCTTGAGATAGATTGTGATTTTGTTTTTCATGGTTTTTTGAGAAATGAACTGCTTTGATATTGAAAGAAATTAGTAGGTTGGGTTAAGCGGTAGCGCAACCCAACAAAACTTCTTGATTATTGTTGGGTTTATCCTCCGGATAAGCTCCGCTAACCTGCCTCAACCTAAGCTACAAAGTCTGCTCCAAAACAAGTGGATTTGATATTATTTGGTTTGAAAAAGGCAGAAGGCAGAAGGCAGGAGGCAGAAGGGAAAATTGCTTATGGATTCTAACCCCAAACAATTTTGAACACCCTGTAGACGGTGGGGTATTAAACCCATAAGGTAAATGATAAATGTTGGGTTTCCTGCGTCAACCCAACCTACAAATTGCTTCCTCCTTCCTGAAGCTAAACTATAAAATTCTCAACTATTTCTGCATCATCTAAAATGACTTTTACAGAAAAACATTTACCAGGAACTTCACTAAATTCTAACTGAATTAATTGGTCGGCTGCCCTAGTATGAATGTTGGGTTTATCCTCCGGATAAGCTCCGCTAACCTGCGTCAACCCAACCTACAAATTGCTTCCTCCTTCCTGAAGCTAAATTACAAAATTTTCAACTATTTCTGTATCATCTAATATCACTTTTACAGAAAAATATTTACCAGGAATTTCACTAAATTCTAACTGAATTAATTGGTCCGCTGCCCTAGATTCTACTTCCTCAGTATCTGATTCTAATTCAATTTTTAACCTTAAACCAGGAGGCAAATATTCTTGCCTGTCAATAGGATAAACTTGCACTAATACCCCCATTTCCGAATCATATTCAGGCTGAATAGTAACAACTAAAGCGACTTTTTGCCGATTTAAAAGTAAATCAAAATCTATAACTTTTGCTCTTTTAACCGTATCAACAGAACTACTTTTAGCAAAACCTAACTTTGGGGTTAAAACTGCTTCAGGAGACAACCAAATTTCCTCAAAAATTCCAGCAAACCAATTACCTAAATTAACCAAAGGATTCAGGGGTAAAACTTCCTGTTTATTTTTCTCCAAAAACTCAAATAAATTATCCAGAGGTTGTAACTCGGCAAGAGATATTTTTTCCGGTAAATCATTCTTAACTGCTGGATAAAATCCTAAAATTTCTACCCTGTCTAAACTTTGCTGAAATTGCACTGCCACATAACCAATAAAATTTTCAGCTATATCTAAACTGGCAGAAAATTCTGTTTCTCCAGGCAAAATAGGCATACATAATAACTGCCGATTTTCTACTATCAAATCAGTAGCATTGAATAACCCACTCAGCAGCGGATTAAAACTATTATTCTGTTCTAAATTTGTCTCAAATTCTAGCCATTTCAGCAAATGAGAAACAGCAGTAACAGCCAAAATATTTAAGTAAACTTGTTTAGCTATTTCTGGATGAGATTGTTGGGCAGCTAAAGCTGATGCTTTTTGATGTGTTTTAATATCCAAAGGTACAATAACCGGACGTAATTGAGTGTAATTATTCATAGTAAATTTATCCTAAAAAATGTTGACTAGACCTGCTGCTAAGGAAGGCAGAAGGCATCCCCCCTACCACCCTTTGAAAGGGGGGAGAAGGCAGAAGGGAATATTGGTTCAAAGGGAACTTGTTTATACCATTTTTCCACAGTAAAAATTTAAAAAATTCCTGTATTTTTTCATGCTTCTCTTTTTGGTTGCCTGTTACCGAAAAATTGTCGTTTAAAGCCTCCTTTTTTTAAGAAAAATCCTTTGAGTAAATCCTCTTCTTTTGTAAGCATTTAGCCGTCAGCTATCAGCTATTGCTTTTGATGTGGCTTTAAAGTTGTATTAATTGAGTTAGAATTAATCTAACTACAAAAGTCGTTAAAGTCTATATTCATTTAAACTATGTCTTTAAAAGCAAGGTCTTATTGCTGAGAGCTGAATGCTTACCTTCTTTTAAAGGAGAAGTAATTGTTAATTATTAATTATTAATTATTAATTGTTCCCTATTTCGGCAAGAAATCTACTGTAATAATCCAAATTATTCTCAATATCCATAACAATTTCCCGTAACAAAGGCAAACATTTGCGCTGCCAATGAGCTTTCAAAGTTTGATAATTAATTCCCTGTTCTTTAGCAAAACTTTGCCATGTTTTTTTCGGTTCCGCAGCAACTAAAGTTATCCGCTTATTACTTTTTTTAATAGTTAAACCTTTGCGACCTCTAATAATAACCCAATCTTCCTTAACTGTGATTTTTTCCGCGCGATCGCTCAAATAAAAATATTGCACTATAGTTTGAGCATTACAGTCAGGATAATTTTGCGGATGACAACTACTTAATTTTCCCTCTGGATCTGTTTCGATATACAATTCCAAAATTAAACCCTTGTTTTGAGTAGTTTGACTTTCTTCTTGCTGCATCAAACTATCCAACGAGTCTAAAGTCGGATAAATAAAACCATCATCAGATAAATTTTCAATCCATTCTCCCTCATCCTTATCTCGTTGTGTGACATTCAGACTCAGCTCCTGACGATGGCGACAGTATAAGTCGAGAATGTCATATTTGAGAAACCCATTCACCCACCTAACATAATGCTCCCGTAACGTCGAAGCAGAAACTTGGTCAATATCTGCGCGATCGAGAAACTGTGCCAAATTTTGTCTGACATCAAATAAAGTATTATTGAGCGCCTCCAAATAATTTGGGTGAGCATCTCGGCGAATACCAGGGAACCGAGAAGTTAGACTTAATAAACTGCCCACTATTTGCTGATATTTCAGACTTCCGGTGGGACAGTTACAGATTTTTTGTAAGAGTTGTTTAAGTTGTTCGTCCATTACTCTAGACGTTAAAGAAAAAAAAGCCTCTAAATATACAGTCGAAAGCTTGTCAAAAAATTATGCCAAAAATAACTTCTAACTTTTGACTTTTGACTTTTGACTTTTGACTTAGTTAACTGGTGTTCCTGAAATGTAATGGTAAGTAACTGAAGATAAAATTGAAAAACTTATGTTTTGCGTTGATACTTAATCTAAAAATTATTACCATTCAACAACGTCAATTATCCAAATCGTCCAAAAATGAACTTAATCAGCAAACTATTTTCCAAAATTAACATCCCTCAAAATATTCGCTTTCGACCCAAAAACCTCCTCTGGGTTTCCCTAATAATATTTGGACTAACCCTCACTCAAATCTACAGTTATCTACCAACCGCCACTGCTCAACAACCCTCCTCCTTTTCCCCCAGAGAATTTCGAGGAGTATGGGTAGCATCCGTTGCCAATATTGACTGGCCTTCCCAACGTGGTCTATCTGTTGCGCAACAAAAATCAGAATTACTCAACATCCTCAACCGGATGCAAGAACTTAACCTCAATGCTTTAGTATTGCAAGTTCGACCCAATGGAGACGCTTTGTATGATTCTCCCATCGAACCCTGGAGTGGTTGGATGACAGGCAAACAGGGAACCCCACCACAACCATATTACGACCCACTAGAATTTGCGATCGCCGAAAGTCATAAACGCAATATCGAACTCCATGCTTGGTTTAACCCATACCGCGCTCAACTTAGTCCCAATGATGGTTCCTTTGCTGGAAATCACATGGCAGTCAAATATCCCCAATATGCTTATAGATACGGCAACAACATTTGGATGGACCCAGGGGCGAAAGTTATTCAAGACCAAACTTTCAACACCATTATGGATGTAGTCCGTCGTTATGACGTTGATGCCATTCACTTTGACGACTATTTCTACCCCTATCCTAAAGGGGGGCAAGAGTTCCCCGACTACCAAACCTATAACGCATACAAAGCATCTGGTGGTACTCTCTCTGTATCTAACTGGCGACGACAGAATGTGAATAATATGGTGCAACGTCTTTACCAAGGTATTCACGCTGAGAAACCTTATGTAAAATTTGGCATTAGTCCATTTGGCATTTATCGCCCAGGGAACCCTCCTGGTATTGTCGGGTTAGATCAATATGAAAGTTTATATGCTGACGTAAAATTATGGATGGAGAAGGGTTGGGTAGATTATTTAGCACCGCAACTTTATTGGCGAATCGACCCCCCTCAACAAAGTTATCCAGTTTTGTTAAATTGGTGGTTACAACAAAACCCACAACGTCGTCATATTTATGCGGGAAACTATTTAAGTCAGTTGCAAGGTGCGGGTTGGTCAGTATCTGAGTTTGAGAGACAAGTTGCTATTTCTCGTCAGAGAGCAAGTCAACTTTCTTTAGGAAATATCTTTTTTAGTATGAAGATGTTTCGAGATAATTTCGCAGGTGTGAATAATGTGTTCAAAAGTTCAGTTTATCCAACTCCAGCATTACCTCCAGCGATGCCGTGGTTAGATAACCAACCTCCCGCACCACCTACAGGAATACAAGTTAATTCTGATGTTATTAGTTGGAGTGCTGATAATACTGGTGATGTTCGATCTTGGGCATTGTATCAGCAAACAGGTAATCAATGGGCACTTGTACAAGTATTAAATTCTGCTACTAATGCGGTGAGAGTTACGCCAGGAATTTATGCTTTGCGCGCAGTAGACAGGTTGGCAAATGAAAGTTCAGAAGTGGCGGTAACGGTACAGTAATTCAGAATTTAGAATTTAAAATGTAGAATTTAGAATTAAAGGTAAATTTACCAATTCGGAATTCTATTTATAGCATTTCTCATAAAGATGAAGTAAATTTACGATTCCCCTAAATCCCCTTAAAAAGGTAGGGACGTTCCATGGAACGTCCCTACAGGGTTATTATTTTTCACGGAGACGATATTATTATGTTAGAACAAGTGCTGAATTTAGCGAAACAACTTCCTGTTTCTGAACAAATTATTTTAATTGAAAAAATGATAGTTGAACTTAGAAAAAATAAATCTTCTCAATATTCTTTAATGCCTATAGAAAGGTTACAATCAGAATTTGCTAAAGATTTAGCAGAGGCAGGATATAAATCAAGAGATGAGATAGTGAATTTAGTGCGAGAAGTGAGACAGGAAATTTCACAAGAACATCACTAATTTTATTCAATTTGATAATACTTTGAAATAAAAAAAATGACTATTTCTCCAAGTCGTATATTTTTCGACACTAATGTTTATATTATTGGTTTCGCTGCTCCAGAAAGTAATGAGTTTAGATGTCTTCAATGGGCTGGTTTAGGTATGAAAAAATCTTCATTAATTGAAGTTGTAATTTCAGAAATATTGCTTGCAGAAATTTTGCGAGTGGCAAAACGTCTAAAAAATAAAGATTGGAGTGGAGAAATAGTCGATAAAATTTGGCAAGATTTTGAAGTATGTTATGTTCTACTGGATGAAAATGAACTAGAAATAATTAAAAATTCAGGTAATATTCCTAGAGAGGATGCAGGAGTTTATTTAACTGCTAAAACAGCTAAAGCTCAATGTTTTGTGTCGGCTAACTATAAATTAATTAAGGCTATTGTAGAAAAAACTGGAGAGTTTGAGTGTCTAACTCCTGAAGCTTTTGTTAATAAGTATGTTTAAGTTATAAGTGTCTTCTTGACGAGTTCAATAAATCCATTGTTGAGCATCTTCTCCTACTAATGGATAAGTTGCTTTTCCTTGAATATTATGCCATTGACGCCTAGGTTTAGGGGTTGAATTATCATCTCTTTGAAGATGACTTGATAAATAACACATTAATTGAAGTTTTTCTTCAACGTTTAGCCCTTCTGATTTAGTAGGGACATTGCATACAACGTCTCTACCATTTGTAACTAACATTATATCAAATATGGCTTTCAGTGATTTTAAGACAATCTCGGATGTACAAAAAAAGTATAGAATTAAATATTCAGAAGAGAATTTCATAGTTAGTCAGGAATTATTGCCTTCAGAGAGTTTTATCCAAGACTTTGAATTTAACAAAGAAAATATAGACTTGTTTGCCTCAGAAGCATCTCGCAGTGAAATTATCATCTCGCCACTATTGCGTGAAGTTTATAAGAAATATTATCAGAAGTATTCATTTTGGATTCGCAAAAGTATTTCTTACGATGAAATTCTCTCTGGAACACCTGACTATATTTTTTCACGACGTTCTGAACTTGGTAAAACTGTATTAGAAAAGCCTATTGTTATTGTTGTTGAAGCTAAGAAAAATGATTTTGACCATGGTTGGGGGCAATGTTTGGCGGAGTTGTTCGCGTCACAGAAAATAAATGATAATTTTTTAAGGGCAGTATATGGAATTGTTACAGACGGTAATTTATGGCAGTTTGGAAAGCTTGCGGGAGACAATTTTATCAAAGATTCTGGGAATTTCACTATAGATAATCTGCCAAGAGTTTATGGTGCTTTGGAAAACCTCGTTCAATTAGTAGAAGAGGATGATGATAAATAGGATAATTTGTAGGGGTTTTGTCTCCAAACCCCTAGACTTTCCTGTTATCTATTTTCTCTATTAGCTCAAAATATTAATGGTTGTTAAAAAACCAGGTTTCTGCTGATTAACGAAAGCTCATATTCGAGGGTAAAAATATCTATTAACTAAGGATTGATATTTTGATAATTACTAGAACAAGGTTTTACCAGGGCAAACATCCCCAGTTAACTTAACTAATTTCTTCCGTTTATTCTGTGGATTTTCTTCTTTTATCAGAGTATTATATTCATCTTGAGACTTTTTATTTACTGTTTGAAAGTCTACAATATTCAAGAATTGAGACTTTTCATTATCACGTATACCATAAACCAAAAGACAAACAGGTTCTTCATTTCTACTCGCCTGAATGAGTCGTGCATTGAGAGTTTGGGAATGTCTTTTTGATATGGGTTTGGTAATACCAGGAATTGTGCCTTGGTAATCTACATTTTTGAGAACACTAATATCATTCTCTGGAGATATACCTTGATTTAGCACTCGATCCGTAGGTTGATGGTCTGTATAAATCATGGGAGTTAGTTTAGATGTTCCTGTTAATTTCTGAACAAAAAAACTTCTGAGTCTATCTGTTCCTTGTTGTTCAGCGAAATCATAAGATGTCACAGACGATCCTGTGATTTTGACCAAAACCCAGCCCGATTTATAATTGCTAGTATCTATTTTAGGATAGAGAAGTGCTTGAAATTCTACAAAATCAACAACAAATCCCATGCTAGAACCAATAATGCCAGCAATAGTGCCAACAATAGTTCCAGCAATAATATTGTTACGGATAGAGTCGATCAATCTCTTAAATAAATTACGATTTGGTGGAGTAGTCATTAGTTGTACCTGATGTTTAAGTTTGGGCGTTAGTAAATCAAGAGGTGAAAATTTAAGAACCATTCAAAGCGATCGCTTTGAATACCCGATTAAGAATGTTACTCCTAGCAAAAAATCATCTCTTTAACCGCTAATACCAAGAGCTGAGTGTTTGTTCAGGATAAAACAACTAAAAGGCAAGACGCTCATTCTACAAAACTATTCAGGAAAAAAAACGTGCAGACAGAGCAGTATAAATGCTCAAGGAAAGAGGAATTAATCCGGATAATGTATAAGCATTATTCCAAAAATTTAAAATTCTTGGTAGGGGTTTGGTCTCCAAACTCTCTAGTAATATTGTTGGTAGTTTTACATAGTAATGGTATACAGGAATAAGAAATACCAGGAACGGAAGCAAGATGCTCCCACTACTATTCCCTATTACCTCTTTTCTATATATTCAATTAACCATGCAAAAAAATCAACTCAAACAAAAACTCAAAAACGGCGAAACTGTACTCGGAACTTTTATGAATTGTGCTTACCCTGCATTCATCGAAATTTGCGGTATAGCAGGATTTGATTTCGCAGTTATCGACCTCGAACACGGACCTCTAAATATTTTAGTTGCAGAAGACCTTTGTCGTGCTGCTGACTGTGGAGGTGTTGCTCCCGTTGTCAGAGTTAGCAAAAATGATGCTGCACAAATTCAACGCGCTCTTGATATTGGTAGTGCGGGGGTACAAGTTCCACAGATAGAAACAATAACCGACGCAGAAATAGTAGTGCAAAGTGCTAAATATAATCCCATTGGTTGCCGTGGTTTATCATTTGGAACTCGCGCTGGAGTTTACACTTCAGCAGGTAGTAATATTACCGATAAATTGAATGCAGAATCTTTAGTTGTTGTTCATGTGGAAGGTACAAAAGGAGTCGAAAATCTGAGAGAAATTGTTACAGTTCCTCATATTGATGTTATTTTTCTCGGTCCTTATGATTTATCTCAATCTTTAGGTATTCCTGGGGAGGTAGATGATATTCGAGTTGTTGAATTAATGCAGAAAGCAGTAGAAATTATCCGGAATGCTGGTAAAACTGTTGGTACTTTTACTAATAATCCTGAGACTGCTAAAAAATGGATTGATTGTGGAGTTCAGTATATTGGATTAGGCATAGATGTGAGTATTTTCTTACAAAGTTGTCAAGCTTTGGTCAGAGCTGTAAAAGGTTAATTTTTACTTAGGAAGTAAGAAGGAAGAAGGAAGAAGGAAGAAGGAAGAAGGAAGAAGGAAGAAGGAAGAAGGAAGAAGGAAGAAGGAAGAAGGAAGAAGGAAGAAGGAAGAAGGAAGAAGGAAGAAGGAAGAAGGAAGAAGGAAGAGGGAAAAAGTTAATCTAAGAATGTTATCAATAATTGGAGTGACTAAAAGATTTTACAGGAAATGTTCCTTTGACTAAATAGTATAAAAACGATTCATTCTGACTCCTTACTTCCCCTCCTGTGAGGGGGAGGGGCGAGGGGTGGGTTGACTCCTAATAAATAGCCAAGCTATTTTTAGCCAACATTTATTCAATTAGTATTAGACTTGTTGGCGTTGGTAACTTGAGGTATGATGTTTTGTCCGGATAAGAGTGCAAACAAAAAACTTTCTCCCTCTACTATTCTTTCTTCTTCTTTCTTTCCTCCTGACTCAGTCCTCCTGAATTCCCCTCCTGGGAGGGGGAGGGGCGAGGGGTGGGTTGACTCCTAAATAATTAAGATTAATATCATACACGCCCTTCACCAACGCCACATTTTTTAACAAAAATTCATAGTTTGTATACTATTTAGCAACAGTTCTCAGAAATCTGAGCTATATTAAAAATATAGTTGTATAAAACTAAAATTTTGCTCTATAAAATAGGGAGAAATATTTATGCAAAAAATTTTAGAATCAATTAATTTAGATTACGCTTTTATGTTTACCTACAAAAAGGTAAACTCAATTAGCATGGAAGGTTTTGAAGAGTTTTTTGCCGATCTTCCTGTCGATCCCTACATAAAAGCTAAGTATCGTTACAGAAGACTTTCTCGTTTTATGATCTCAGGGGAAGAGTTAGGAAAACAGCCTCACGGTTATCTTTATCAAAGTAAAAATTATAATCCTTTAGTAGGGGATATAAAAAGAGAATTTGCTGAAATAGACGACAGACTTATTGTCTTAGATAACTTTAAAAAAATGATTTTAGCTTTCTGCGATTCCTGCAAACTACATCCAGAAGCAGATATTGGAGTTCATCAAATAAGAACTATTTGTTCGCCTAATAATTCAGGTAATCCAGCACCGGAAGGTATTCATAGAGATGGCACAGATTTTATTGGCATATTTGCAGTAGATCGACATAATATTCAAGGAGGTGCAACCCATCTTTATACTGCGAAAAAACAAAAACCTGTGTTTAGTAAAATTCTCCATCCTGGGGATTTATTATTAGTAAATGACCATGAATTTTTCCACTTTACAACTCCGATTAAACCTGTGAGTGAAGAAATGGGATATCGGGATGTATTTGTGTTAACTTCTCCAAGTTTGATTCATTGAAGAAGAGAGAAATAACGACTAAAGATAGAGATTTTTACTTTTGATAAGTTGTTTGTAGACTTGTTACTAGATAAGAGGAAATTAAACTTATTATTTTTCAGAATTACCTTTTCCTGAATTGGAGGGGAATTAGGAAAAAATAAATCTCACTGTTTCACTCCTCCACTATTAAATTTAATACCCCACCTTTACCTGCTATACATCAATTAGAATGCAGATTTAACTCTAACTCAATAATTGCTAAAACTCCCGAATCACCTTCTTGAAAAAAAGGAGATTAATATCAAATTCATATAAAGTTGCATAGAATAATATTTGAATTAGAGTTAACTGTAAATATAGATCAACAAGACAAGTGAATAAATTTCATAATTTTGCGCAGTCTCACATATAATTGGCATAAACTAAACATTATTTTGATATAGCAATCAAAAATCTTTTGTAAAAAATCTAAGGATATATAAAAACTCTGAAACTTTTAGTCCTGTTGCCTGTTCCCTCTTCCCTAAATTCAAATATTTTTACCTACAACTGAAATAGGATTGCTGTATAATTTTTAAAGATGTAAATTTTCTGATGAAATCAAATAAAAATGGAACGATACCTACAAATATTAAAATTATTTTGGGGGACAGCGATCGCTGCTGAATTAGAATACCGCTTCAATTTTGTTATAGCAGCAATCAGCAGTTTAGGGAATTTATTAGGTAGCTTATTTGGGTTATTTTTATTTTATAGAACAGGCTATAAATTTGATGCTTGGAATTGGGAAGAAGCTTTAATCGTCTTAGCAATTTTTACTATTTTACAGGGTATATCTGCTATTTTTTTGACTCCAAATCTGAATCGCATTGTCACACAAGTACAAGAAGGTACTCTAGATTTTGTACTACTAAAACCTATCAGTAGTCAATTTTGGCTTTCTACTCGTACAATTTCTCCTTGGGGAATACCAGATGTAATTTTTGGTATTCTGTTATTGGAATATGCTGGTAGTAAATTAGGCTTAGGAATAGATAATTATTTGTTTAGTTTAGTACCCCTAGTCTGTGGGATAATTACTCTTTATAGTCTGTGGTTTATTTTGGGTTCAACAAGTATTTGGTTCGTAAAAATTTATAATGTGACAGAAGTCCTTAAAGGCCTATTAGAAGCAGGAAGATACCCAATGGGTGCCTATCCCAATGCTTATCGTTTCTTTTTTACTTTTCTAGTACCAGTTGCATTTTTAACAACAATTCCAACTCAAGCAATCTTAGGTAGAATTGGAGGAACTTGGATAATAGTTTCTTTTATTTTGGCAAGTGGGTTATTATTTGCTTCTATTGGATTTTGGCGGCTGGCTTTGCGCTACTATACAAGTGCTTCTAGTTAATAAGTAGGTGGGCAAAATTATTTGTATATTTATACTGAGATATATATACTGAGATATATTTTATGCCCCCTCTTCTTTACTTCTAAATGTTAAATTAATCTTCCACAGGTACTTAATTTAGCTATGGAACCAAATCAACTTTTAAGTGAACTTGAGGAAAGTTTAGATTCTGAATAGTTACTACAAGAAATAGAACAACAGCAACAGCAGGAAGAACAACTTTCTGAAGAAACAAAATTTTCACAGAAACGTCTGATCATCTTATTATTATCTATTCGGCGTTGCTGATTTGAGGTATGATATCTTATCCGGATAAGAGAGCGAGCAAAAAACTTTCTCCTTCTACTCCTCTTTCTTCCCTCCTGACTCCTGACTCCTGACTCCTGACTCCTAAAGTGATTAAGATTAATATCATACACTAATTCAGCAACACCTCTATTCTAATGATAGAAGTAAGTATAGTTGTCTATGCTCTACAAGCTAGTCAAAGAATAGTAATTGTTTCTCCTGAAGAAAAAGATTTCAAAGAAGCTCAAAAACTAAATATTCAAGCTAAGAATATGGTTAAATATCAACCACTCCCTCCTCATCCACCGGAGGTATGGCAAGAAGCTATAGATTGACTCCAAGAAATACCTCAAGATACTTTTGTTGCTGCCGAAGCAGTAGAAAGATTAGATGTCTACCATATTTGATTTCATTAGAGTTGTCGCTAAATAGAGGGAAAAAATCGCTCCAACCTAGACAGAGCAATAATTCTAAGCATTTTTAATTTCTAATATCTAGAATCCTTACAGAACAAGGTTTTTGGGGATTTTTTAAGTTATAAAGCGACAAGTCTATTATAGAAAGGTAGCACAGTCAAACTTTTTTATAGCGGTTTTCATTAACATAGAATACAGCTGTCAGGTCTGTAACTTATTAAACTTAAAACATACTTATATTTTGTCTGTAGTCTACCTTTGTGAAAATCGCTATAATTATGCTACCCAATCCTATTATTGTGATCGCGCTTGGCCTAAGGTAGAAATATACACAACGGCTTCATCTACAGGAATACCTAAAACTTCATTCACATAATCGTCAAAGAAACCACCGATACCACTAACACCTAAATTAAGATAAATAGCTGCTAAATTTAGCCTTTGCCCAAGATGGCCTGCATCTGCATGGAGGTAACGGTAAACGCGATCGCCATATTTTGCTACAGCTTTTTTGAGGTCAGCGGTATGAAATAGCACAACAGCAGCATCTCTCCCTAATTCCTGCTCCAAGCACAGAAAATGTAACTCTTGTCGGAAATTTTTAAACCTAATTTGTCGTAACTCTTGAGCTATTGGAGCATAATAATAACAACCTTCTTCTAAACCATCTACTCCCGAAACGGCAATAAATGTTTCGATTAAACTTAGGTCAAAATAATCAGGGTTACGATCTAAGTCTTGATTAATATAATGATGGGGTTGATAGGTAAAATCTAATACAGCTAATAGTTCCTTTAAAGCAATTGGTTTCCCAGTATACACGCGAGTAGAGCGTCTTTTGAGAATTGTTTTTCTTAAAGCTCTTAAGTCTTTGCCCCATGAGATAGAGGGAGTGACAGTGGAGACTTTTGTACAGAATGGAAAGTTGTATTTATCTTCTGAGTATTCAGGAGTTTCTCTTGTTTTCCAATTAGGCACTTTTGGAGAATTTGAGTTGATATGAGTAGCTTGATGTAAATATTTTAGCAGCTCGCCATCTGGAATGAGAGGATAATCTGTTTGAGTGCTAGAAGGTAAAGCACTTTCCCATTGTGAGAGATTTTGTTCAATATCTAGTAGGTCTGCCAGAGCGATAATAGCGATCGCCTGTTCTTCTTGAGTATCCAGATAAAGCATTTGATTTATTGCTTCATCGGTAAACCCACCAATTAGGTGAGGTCGGTAGTTGGTGAAAGCAGAAGCTAATTCAATATTACCTAGTAAGTGACCTGTATCTAAAAATATTCTTCTATATGCTCGGTCTTCATAACGCCAAGCAGAGCGATAGAAAATAGTAGTTATGGCGATCGCTAATTTTGTATTTTCTAAAGCTGGATGCCAAAAACAAGCATCTTGCAATTCTGGCCAGATTCTATGATCCCAAAATCTGAGTAAGGAATGAGTTTTGGCCTGATAATTATATAGTCCGGCAGGTAATAGAGGTGTGCCACGGGAAATTAAATAAACCTCCGCAGGATACAAACCTCCAGCAGAGGGAGCAGCTCTTAAGTAATGATTTCCCATAATTGTTGCCACTTTACCAGTTAAGCCATAGCTACATAAAAATAAATTAGATAGCCTTTCTCCTTCTCCTAAATCTTTTTCTTGATTAATTTGTTCTTGGAGATAGGGTTTGAGGTCAATAGTTGTCCCAACTTTATATTTTTTGAATGGTACTGGTTGTTTTTCCCAGTCTAGTTGGTGATTCTTACTTGCTATTGTTTCTGGGTCGTATTTTGTCCGTTCATGGTAGTGTTGAGCGATGGATTGTTTAACTTCTGTCATAATTCTTGTTAGGTTTTATTAGGTATAGTTATGATTTTGACATTTCTGAATGAAAATTTTACAAATCTTAAAAAAGGATTAGAATCGCAGTAATTTTTATAAGGCAATCTTAATATTAAGCTTAATAAAAAAATCTGAGTATAAATACTCATAATTTCACACATAAATGATAATTATCAACTGCTAATCAAGTAGCTCTAAAAATATTAAAATATTAAGATGGAGAAAATGAGTGCAGAGGAATTACTGGCAAGATACGCGGAGGGTCAAAGAGAATTTTGTGACATTGATTTGAGTAATATTGAATTATTTGAGGCTGATTTAGAAGGAATTAATTTAAAAGGTTGTGATTTAACAAGAGCTTATATGCCTTATGCAAATTTGAATCAAGCTAATCTTAAAGGATGTAATTTGCAAGAAGTAGAAATGGGAGATATTAAACTGTATCAAGCTAATTTATCTAATACCAATATTTCCCAGGGAAATCTATCGAGAGCTAATTTACGTAATGCTATTCTGAGTGGTGCAAATTTGAATCGAGCCAATTTACAAGGTGCAAATTTATATAATGCAGACCTTACAGATACAGATTTAAGGCACGCAGATTTAAGAAAAGCTAATCTAGAGAAGGCAAAATTAGATAATGCTAAATTGGGATGGTGTAATTTATTTCGAGCTAAAAAAGTTGATTTATCTATGGCAGAACACAACGACACTACTATTGGACCTGATGGGTATTAAATAATTAATAATTAATAATTAATAATTAATAATTAATAATTAGGGTTTGCTGAAAAAGTCTTATTGGGTGAGGGGAGGAGACAGGAGACAGGAGACAGGAGACAGGAGAAATGGGAATGAACTAGGAGGTAGGAGTAAGAATTGTAAGAATAATTTTTCTGCCCAACTCTGGCCTAAAATACGCTCCTTTTTGAGCGTGAAGAGCTGAAAACCAGGCACTTTTTAAAAGCACCAAAAAGGCACTTACCTTTATCTGTAAATACTTTTAGATTAGATCGGTAAGCCATAATTAATAATTAACAATTACCTCTCCTTGAAAACGGATAGGATTGACTAATAATGAAAATTTTTTCTCTCTTGGTCGATTGGATATGGTACAGGTTTCCTCACCATCCCACCCTACGGGAAAGCTGCGCTAACGACCGCTTGTTTCTCCTTTAAAGAAGAGGCTTTAAACCTTAATTATTCGGTAAAAATCAAAAATAAAATCAATTCTTATCCATAAATTATCAATTACTCCCCTCCCAGGAGGAGTTAGGGGTGGGTTTCCCCTGTTCCCTGTTCCCTGTTCCCTATTGCCTCTTTATAGAGTGTAGAGTAGAAAATTTTACCGATATTTGATATAATAGAAGTTTTGCATAAATAATATATAGTTGCAGATAGGAGACCAAAATAATGGCCAAAATGTACTATGATACCGATGCCAACCTGGACATCTTAAACGACAAAACTATTGCCATCATTGGTTATGGTTCCCAAGGTCATGCCCACGCCCTCAATCTCAAAGATAGTGGCTCAAAAGTAATTGTAGGACTATATCCAGGCAGTAAGTCTGCCCACAAAGCAAAAGAAGCAGGTCTAGATGTTTACCCAGTAGACAAAGCTGCCGAAATAGCAGACCTAATTATGATTCTTTTGCCAGATGAAGTGCAGAAAACCGTTTATAAAAACGAAATTGAACCTAATCTCACAGAAGGAAAAATTCTAGCTTTTGCCCACGGCTTTAATATTCATTTTGGTCAAATTATTCCCCCATCAAACGTAGATGTCGTCATGGTCGCCCCTAAAGGACCTGGACATTTGGTCAGACGCACTTATGAACAAGGAGAAGGAGTACCTTGTCTATTTGCCATCTTCCAAGATGCTTCTGGTCAAGCACGCGATCGCGCTATGGCTTATGCTAAAGGTATAGGTGGCACTCGTGCAGGTATCCTCGAAACCAGTTTCCGAGAAGAAACTGAAACTGACCTCTTTGGCGAACAAGCTGTTCTCTGTGGTGGCCTAAGTGAATTAATCAAAGCTGGGTTTGAAACTTTAGTAAATGCAGGTTATCAGCCAGAATTAGCTTACTTTGAATGTCTCCACGAAGTTAAATTAATTGTCGATCTCGTTGTTGAAGGTGGTCTGGCAAATATGCGCGACAGTATCTCCAATACTGCTGAATTTGGCGACTATACTCGTGGCCCTCGCATCGTTAATGACCAAACTCGTGCCGAGATGCGGAAAATCTTAAGCGAAATTCAATCTGGTCAATTTGCCCGCGAATTTGTCATGGAAAACCAAACAGGCAAACCTGTATTTACTGCCATGCGTCGCCAACAAGCAGAACACCCTGTGGAAGAAGTGGGTAAAGACTTGCGTGCTATGTTTAGCTGGCTGAAAAAACACGGTTAATTTTTTGAGTCTAAAGAAGAAGAATTAGGACTTACGCAAAGGAGTCAGGAGTCAGGAGTCAGGAGTCAGGAGGGAAGAAAGAAGAGGAGGAAAAGGAGAAAGTTTTTTGGTTGCGGAGTGCGGAACGAAGTTCTATCACGCTCTTATCTGGACATGATATGACTCTTGACTCCTATAAGATTTACCGAATAATTAAGGTTTAATATAGAATCCGGTTATATAGTATATGTTTATAACTATACTTCAAGCCTTCAATCTCCCCTACTCCCCTACTCTCCTACTCGCCCCAACTATATAATAAGTGTTCAACCGGATTTGATATAAAGCCTCTCCTTTAAAGGAGAAAAAAGAAAAAATGTAAGCATTCAGCTGTCAGCTCTCAGCTCTGGGGTTTTAATGAATATAGACTTTAAGGCATTGCTGAGGGGCGGGATGAATTTAACGAAGTCAGAAGTCAGAAATCAGAAGTCAGAAGTTATTTTTGTAACCGGGATTTGAGCTTCGCTCCAAAAATATTTCGCCGATCAAGGCGGGGTTGCGCGACCAATATTATTTTGATAAGTGGGGTGGGTATCCTGCCTGCCCAAAAATATCAGGAACGGGAAAATACAAGGAACGGGCAAGATGCCCATTCCACAAAACTATTAAAATGTTTCACTTGTACACCAAAAAGCCAATTATTGCATCCAGAAGTGCTTCTGGTTCATCAACTCTGATTAAATGACCGCTATTTTCAAAGATTCTTAGATCGGCATGAGGAATAGCTGTAGCGATTTCTTCTGACAATTCTGGAGGACAAATCCAATCATGTTTTCCTGCTATAATTAAAGTGGGCGCTGTGATTTTATCTAGCTCATCAAGCACATTATAAGAACGTAAAAAACCACCAAACGCAACATTAATAGCATCGGGAGATAATATAGTTCTGTTCCAACTTTTTCCTGATGTTTCTGGTTTATAAGTTAATGAATACATAGGCATCATTAATTGAAAATATTCTTGCAGTTGAGCTTCATTCTCAAATTTACCATCCCATAAAAATTGAGCGATCGCTTGTTGTTCTTTTGTTCCTTTTTTGGCTAAATTAACTTTTGCTAGTTCCAAAAATCTAGAACTGCCAGCAGTAGCAATAACAATTAAAGATTGAACATTTTCTGGATAACGGACTGCATAACTCAGGGCAACCATTCCTCCATAAGAAGTACCAATAATCACAATTTTTTCTAGCCCTAAATATTGACGCAATGCCTCCATATCTTCTACATTATTTTCGAGGGTATAAGTTTCTTTTGGTCCCCTCGCCGATCGCCCTTGCCCACGGTGGTCAAAATACACTAATTGTAATTTTTGACTCAAAGGAGAAAAGGTAGGTTTATAGGAAGTATGGTCTGCACCAGGTCCCCCATGAATTACAAAAGCAACAGGTTTTTCTCGCATCCTTTCCCCATCTGGCACTAGGGCAGCACCTTCAACATCAAAATAGATTTCTGTATCTCTGATTTTAGCTAGCATTTGGTTTAAAAAAATAGAGTTTCAAAATAGTCTGGGAGATATCACTAAATTGCATAACCCCTCAACTTCGAGAAATATATTGAATCGTATAACCAAAACTGGTTACTTTCTGACTCGTCCATTAATTTAACTAGCTATTAGCTTTTCCGTTCCGGAATGCTGCGCAAACAGCATTTAGCTATCAGCTAAAAATCCAAGGGTTTAAGTCCCCTACGCTTATTTGAAAAAGCGCGTGGTGATCCTTTTATAGGGGTTTTAATGCCCCATTATACACCTTGAGAAGCTGATAGCTGACCGCTGACTGCTGACTGCTATTTTAATTTTTTTCTCTGGAGGTCAAAAACATGAAATTTTCTGTAGTCATCTTTAAAAGTGCTTTTTGGACAATTTCTCTATCTCTAGCATTAATGGGATATTCTTTGCCAACTTTGGCCTTAACTGTCCAGGATGTGCCCAACCCCCGACAAAACTACGGTGGTTGGGTGACAGATATGGCTGAAATACTCAGCACTGACACAGAAGCTAAACTCAACAAAATGATTTCAGACCTAGAAGCAAGCAATGGTTCAGAAATTGCAGTTGTCACTGTCTCAGAAACTCAACCTGCTGCAACTCCAAAAAAATTTGCTACTGAGCTATTTAACTATTGGGGAATAGGTAAGAAAGATAAAGACAATGGGGTGTTGTTTTTGGTTTCTCAGGGCGATCAACGTTTGGAAATTGAAACTGGAAAAGGAGTACAGGAAATTTTGCCAGATGCTAAAGTTAGCCACTTGCTCCATACCAACATTATCCCGAAATTTAAGTTAGGATTATTTGAAAGTGGTGTAGTTGCAGGTACAACAGCATTAGTAACATCCCTAGAAACTGGGAACTATAATCTAGATGAAACTTCAGTCTCTCAAAATAACATACTTATTATGGGCATCATAATTATTATTTTACTTGTATTGGTGTTTCTGACAATTCTGATTTACATGAATACCAGAAATAGGCCGAGAAGCAGTTATACTTCTCGTAATTATAGTAGTTACAGTAGCTATAGTGGAGGAAGTAGAAATCATGGTAGTGACAACCATACTCAAAGAAGTAGTTATAGCTCCATAGATACGAATGATAGTGACAATAATAGTAGTAGTGATGATGATGCTAGCTTTGGTGGAGGTAGTAGCGATGGTGGAGGTTCGGGAAGTAATTGGTCTGAAACCGCTAGCAGCAGTAGTTCTGAAAACTTTGGTGGTGGCAGTAGTAGTGGTGGAGGAACTGGTAGTAGTAGTTCCAGTAATTATGGTGTGACTAGCAGCAGCAGTTCTGGAAGCTATAGCAGTAGCAGTTCCAGTAGTAGCAGTTCTGGAAGCTATAGCAGCAGCAGTTCTGGAAGTGATAGTAGTGATAGCGGAGGTTCTGATTACTAATTAATAACACAAATTTCAGATGAATACCAGTAATGTGCATAATTTTGCCAGAAAAATTGGATTTTTGTTTTCAAGTGAATGAGAAATGCACATTAGTTATGGAAAATTCCCAGAAACAGTCTGATTTCACATTCGACTTGAGATTAATTACCATTTTCGTTACTGCAAATCAACCTTGGTTACATTGTATGTAATGAAGCAATTAGGAATTTTCTCAAATGACTGTATCAACAATGACTGGATCAACTTTACCTACTTTAAAAAATGGTGATAGCGGAGATGCTGTTCGCTTTCTTGAACAGTTACTATCCTCAATCTATTGGTTTGGTCTCCAACAAGGTAGACCATCTCTGATTACAAGTAATGTGAAATTTGATGCTCAGTACGATAATCAATGTCAACAAATAGTAACTGAGTTTCAGGAAAATTATAACGCTACTTTTCCTTTTCCATCGCCTGATATTACAGTAGATGGAGTGGTGGGTCCTGAAACCTGGAAAGCATTAGGTGATGCTATCTTCAAATACACCTATTAAAACTTAAACACTCTTGTTGCTACATCTCTAGATATGACTGCAACAAGAATGTACAAACTCTTGGACTTTAGTCCTGGGGTTCCTGACCAAATCGATCTAATTTCTCATACTCATCTATCCTAATACAGGAGAATTAACAATGACTTTAAGTGTTTCAAGTTCTTTTTCTTTACCAGTTTTAAGCAACGGAAGCAACGGTTATGATGTGACTCTGGTACAACGCCTTCTCAATAATGCTGGCTATGGTTCTTTAGTGGAAGATGGTATCTTTGGTGTTCGCACTGATACCGCAGTTAAGCAGTTCCAAAAAGACCGAAATTTAATAGTGGATGGTATAGTTGGTTCTCAAACTTGGGGAGCTTTACTACCTCCTACTATCGGTCGGGGTAGCAGCAGTGATGATGTTGAACGTCTGCAAATGATCCTGAATGAAATGGGCTATTCTCTAGTTGTAGATGGTATTTTTGGTTCCAACACTGCAGCAGCTGTCAAGGGATTCCAAAAAGATATGTCCTTAGAAGTTGATGGCATTGTAGGCCCTTTAACGTGGTATGTTCTCAAGAGCAATCAGATTAAAGATTAACGATTTTTAGGTTGTATTATCCAAGTGTGGGAGTTCAATTCTCCCACTTCTGACTTCAGTTATTCAGACAGTGAGATTTGAGGAGAATACTCCCATGCAAGTTAGATGGAAAATTTTATTGGTCAAAATAACAGTCTGGTTAAGTTTAGAGATTTGGCTAAATTTAGTAGGACTTGATTACTTAGCTGATTACAGTGAGTTTATTTTTGAGCAGAATGATGGATTAAAAAGGGTCGCACAGCAAAGCTTTCATAGAGATAAATCTAGCTCAAACCCTTGATTTGATAACCTTTCAGCAACGGCTATTAAAGTGATTGTGCAATTATAAGTGACCTTATTTTACTATATTGTTGACTCCATTGATTAAAAGCAATTTGTAATTTTTGGTAATCAGTGTGTACCATTACCCGTCTCATAGTTGAATAAGAGAGAAAACGAGCTTGAGAAATATTGAGTAGTTTGATCAAACTCAAACGATGGCGTTCATTCATTAATTGATAATGGATAATGGATAATTACCTCGGGTTTTAACCGTTACGGAATTGAATATAAGGAAATATTATTTCTTCTCTTGGTCAATTGGATATGGCAAGGAGACCCGTTCTTACAGACCCGCTCCGAAGTACGCCATCCCACCCTTCGGGAAGCTACGCTAACGACCGCTTTTTTACCCTTAAAAGGGGAGGCTTCAAGGCGCGAATTATTTAATTATTAATTATTAATTATTAATTATTCGGTAAATCTGCACGGGCTGTCTATAACCCCAATAACCACTCATGATTCCCATAATAATCATCACCGGATTTGATATTACCAGTTTCTAGCTTCAGTAATAATTTTCATTGGATAGGAGTCAGCTACTAACTGGTTTGCCTCTTCAATTACTTTAATATCTGGTGTAAAAGTTGATTTTGGTACAGACTCATCAAAATTAATTAGAGTTTTAATGCGTTGATAGACCTGGAATGCCACAGTGGGAAAAAACGAAAATTTGCCAGGCAAGACACACAAATAATTACTTTGAGGATTTGACTCTATCCAATAACTATAACGGCGTTTTTGCTCTTCCTGACTAATAAATTCTGTTTTCACACATTCGTAACTAAAAAGGTTTCGACTGTAAAGTTGATCTTTGCCAAAATATCGTTCTGCGGACTCCAAAATTGGCTCAATATCAACTTCATCTTCATCTCCTTGATTTATGAGATCGTCGTTAGTATAACTAGAATCAGCTAACATTGAGTAAACACATTTTTCCTCCTCAATTTCACAGGTATGCACAAAATGATTGAAATGAAATTTTTTCTTAGTAGACATCCGCACAAAATTTGTATCAGTTAGGGCAGGTTGAGCTACCACCATAGCACTACGACTACGTTTGAGTTTTGCCCGTACTTGTAAATCAGACAAAAACGGCTCAAAACCTTTTCCTACCGCAAAGATAAATAACTTTGCTTTTAGGCGTTTGGGAAAACCTTGTTGTGTCCGACACAAAATACTTTTGATTTGAATTGGGCCGTAGCGGTCTATTAATAGTTTATCAATAACTACTCCAGTCTCAAATGTCACTCCTTGACTCAGAGCGCTGGCAACCAAGTCTTTGATTATTGCACTGGTATTCATAGAGGAATCTAATGTTCTGATAATTTCATAGTTTGACTTTTCTAGACCGTAAGAGTTATCGAATTGACTACAAAGGTTATCTATAGTTTCTGTTGAGTGACGCAACGAACAATTTAAACCTTCATAAGCTTCGACCTGTGCATAAATTGGTGCTAGACAATTTCCATTCTGATACCAATTATGTTGTTGACCATAAGCAGTTTCTAATCTACCCAAGACTCGGTTACGCTGAATTTCCATTTGTACCGAGTCGCTCTTGAGACCAGATAGACTAATTTCGGGAGAATTTGTTCCAGGATGAATTAAATATACAGGGCGATCGTTAAACCAACCGTTGAGTTTAGGGATAACTGCGGGAGTGAAAAAATTGGGTTTTGTTTCTGTCAGCGCAATATTACATTGTTCGGTAAAGTAGGAACTATATAGATTAATTGCATCCTCTAAACTATTTACACAATTGATAAAAGTCTGAGCATCGTCATGTCCTGAGTAAAGTGCGCCAGTATGAAACCAACCTTCGAGTTTACCCGAAGCAAATGTTCCTAATTGTGAGGCGCTTTCTAATACTTTGATGGAAAGACGACTATGGCGGGCAAGAAATTCAGCAATAGAAATTCCGGCAATGCCACCACCGATAATTATTGCATCGACATATTCGATTTGAGAAGCTTGAATTTTTGTCATAGTAGTAGTAATATTATGTCTGGATAATTAGCGAAAAAAACTTTCTCTGATGACTCCCCCATCGTTATTTCTAACTATTCAAACGGACATAATATAAGTCATAGTAGTAATAGTTACCATACTACTTTAAGTAAACGGATGAAAAGCTTGCTTTTAATTTGGCGTTGCTGAAATGTAATGGTAAGTAGCTGAAGGTAAAATTGAAAAACTTATGTTTTGCGTTGATACTTAATCTAAAAATCATTACCATTCAGCAACGCCAATAAGTTAATCTGGCAAATTTGCCGTTATACAGGGGAACGGATTGGAGACGTTCTACAGCTCAAATCAGAAGATGCAGGAGAGTAGGGCCAAACTAAAATTACAGCAAGGATTGTTAAGGGACGATAATCCTAAGGAACTACCTAATTTTGAGGTTTGGAGGTACAGTAGTAGCGATCGCCTTGACTAACCCTACGGCAATCATCCTAGATATTTGTCAGGCACGGCTCAACTTGTAGCTGTGCAGACTTCTGCCATTAAGGCATTGCATGATGAGCTGTCGTTGCGACTGGGTTTTGGTCATTCCCTTGAAGAGTGGTTTGAAGAATGGGAAACAGGTTATCCGTCGTTCACTCTTGCAGGGATAAATGACACCGGACAACAAACCACATCTCAATTATCAACTCGACAATACTACAAAAAAAGGACAAGAAGTGGAAGTATGCCGTTTGGGCGACAGTCTATAGCGACTCCTGATGCGGGCACAGGAACTGCTACAACAGCAATAGGTGATAGAATTATAAAGATTGTTTGAAAGCTATACTGGCGATCGCTACTCCAAATTAAAAACTTTATTGGCCATCAAGAAAATATTTTAATTTGTAAAGCAATTGAGCTATTTAAGCGATCGCCTAAATCATTGGTGGCCAACATTCCCTAGCTAGAGTTTGTTCCGAACTTTCTAGGGAATTACTCTAGAAAATACTTCCGATAAAAATGTTTGATGCCACCCATGAAATTTTGAATGATGGTCGTGTTCATAAATACACAGTGACTCAAAATGGGCAACCAATACCATATAGTGAGGTTTTAAACTTATGGCAGTATGAGTCAAACTTTCGCTCTTTCTTCATTTCACTTTTATCTGAGTCTCCCTTTTCTGCCTATCGATGGGAAACACCATCCATTACAAAAGATACCTCAAAGCGTCAATTTGAATTTGTGTTGCTGAACTCTCCAGGGTTAGCACGCAACCCAGACAAAAGGACATTTAGTGATTATTTCACAACCGACGATCTTAACAATGGAATTGTTGTATTTGAAAATTTAGGCAAAGATGCAATACTTGTAGCTCCATCTCCCAGGGATTCAGAACCCTCCTGGAGAGGAACTGCGTTTTCAGCTTATTCCCATCTAGCAGCCTTCATTCGCGGTGCGCCAGATGGTCAAAAACAGGCATTGTGGCGAATTGTGGGACAAACTGTGCAACAACAGATTTCAGACCACCCCCTTTGGGTCAGTACAGCAGGTGGCGGAGTGGCTTGGCTTCATGTTAGATTAGATTCTCGACCAAAATATTACGGATACAAAATGTACAGTTTATCAGATCGAGTCTAGATTTGATAGTTGCTGAATGTTAGAACAACAAAAATAGGAATCATATCATGTCCGGTTGAATACTTATAAATAACCATGAAGGAGTCAGGAAGACCGAGTCAGGAGTCAGGAGGGAAGAAGAAAGTTTTTTATCACGCTATTAAACGGACATGATATCATAGAAAAATAATAGCTCTTCCTATTGCCAATTTGAGACTTAAGATGCTATTGTTAATATCAGTATGAGGGCGCGTAGCTCAGTGGATAGAGCACCAGATTCCGGTTCTGGGTGTCGGGGGTTCGAATCCCTCCGTGCTCGTTTTGAAGTATATATATAGTATTTGAGCTATTTTATGGTATGGCTATATTCAATTCAAAAGCTTTTTTAGTAAGCCTTTTAGGTTTGATTATTTTCCGATCAAATATTGTTCAACAATTAAACTATTTGGTCTAGCTCTGACATTTTTTACTTAATTTTCACCCAGACCCAGAAATTCAAGAAATCAAATGAAAATGCACTGAGTTTACATGAGCATTTTTTATGGGTATATAGTTTTTTGATAATAAAAAATTTTCTCTTGTTTTGAAAAGAGGGCCTAATATTACCTAGAGGTAGAAATATTTTTGTTTATTTTATATCATGTGCCCCCTTCAGGGGAGCTACGCTTACGGTAGAACAGTTATAATAGGGCTTCGCAGTTTTGCTCTATCCCTAATACATAAGTATTGTAAGAGCTAAAGCCCAACTACAAACAAAAACTTTATTATAAGTAATTATCCTAAAATTATATTATGGCGGTTTTCAGAAAGATAGAACACACTCCTAAGAATAAAAACCCTTGTAGGGAGTTCCATGGAACTCCCTACTCTGGTCTACTAAGGGTGAAAACTGCTATAAGATTACTATATCCTTATTCTATTGGTGCTGTTTCAGCTTCTGGTGGCATCACTTCAATAGGTATACCTTCCTCCTCTTGCCCATCCTGATTTGGTAATGTTTCTCCAATGGATGTGTTTTCTGCTTCTGTTGACTTTGCTGTACTACAGTTAGAACTATCAAAATTAAATTCATACTGATAAAGTTTTGAGCGATCGCTACTGGAAAATGATTGATTATTAACTGCATCTATAGCTGCTTCATCTAGCACTGAATGACCACTTTCTAGCAATAACTTTGGTCCATTAGTAATACTGCCATCTGGACTAACTAATACTCCCACAGTAGCTTTACCTTCTAACTTTTGCTCGCAAGCTGCTTTTGGATAAGTATCAGCAATAGTTGTAGGTTCAGTTAAATTATCTTCTTCTAATTCCAATTCTATTGCCCACTGCAGATAAGCATCCACAGCACCTAAAGCGATATCCCTTGATTCTGATTCTTCAGTGAAAGCAGCATATTCTTGCTTTTGTTGCTGTAGTTTTGCTAACAGTGAACCTTTAAATTCTGCTTGTTGCTGTACTGGTGGAGATGGTTCAGGTTCCTGCTGTACTGGTGGGGATGGTTCAACAGCAGGTGTTATTACAGGTGTTGGTGGTTTTGTTTCTTCGACAGTAGCAGCAGCTACATTTTCTTCAGGTGTTGGAGATGATTGAGGGACGGGAGTAGTCGCAGTAACTTTTTGTTGCTTTTGTTGTTCAAATTGTTCTAATAATGAACCTTTAAACTCTTTTGGTGTGGGAGATGGTTTAGGAGTTGGAGCAAAAGCAGGAGTTTCCTGAACCTCAATTTCTAGTTGAGATTTATTAGTTTCAGTTGGTGCGGGAGTGACAACAGCTACCTTTTGTTGTTGTTTTGTTTCTTCTGCTATATCCTGAATAGTCTTTCCTTCTCGTAATTGCCTAACTATTGGTGCTTCTAGCAGTCTGCCTTTTTTTGTAGGGTCTGGTGTTGGAGGAGTTTGAGAAGTTACCGTTGCTATAGGTTGTTTCTCTGTTTGAGTTTGAGTATCGGTATCATTTTTATTTGGAGCAATAGCAATTTGATTTTCAACTTTATCTTGGTAACGTCGTGGAGGCAATTTTAAATTAGCTGAGTATGAATCCCCAGTTGAGTTTTCAACTATAGAAGTTTGCTCTTGAGGGTCGATCTCTAGAGTTGGACGACGTGATAAACCTGAGTCATAGACTTTATCTGTCAAGTTCAAATTTTTTCTGAGTTGATATTCATCTATTTGATTTTGATTTGATTGTTGTTGTGGGTCAACTCGAAATATCTCTGCTGGTTGACTATTTGTACTAGGTAGTGGGGGTGGAGATATTGGTGTTGTTGGTAATGACGACCTACCTGGTATAATAGATGGATAATTGTAGGAAAATTCGCTTGGGGATGGATTTCTGGGCAACCTAGAGACGGAAGGAGTGGATCTTGAGCGGGTAGAAGAGGATGAGGTAGTAGAATCTTCTGGTGGTAATTCTGGTAAGTTGTAATCTGAAGGGTCTACAGGTATTGTTGGTAATTCTGAGGATGATGATTCGGGGACAACAGGTAGTTCACTGGGAGATGGTGGTGAAATAGGGGAAAGGTTGGATGGTGTTGGTATGGTTGAGAATGTAATTTCTGGTTCTTCTGGTTGAGGGAGGAGTTCGAGTTGTTCTGGTGTTAATTCTACTAATCCTACTGTTGGTGGTAATTTGGCTTTCTCAGAGAATAGGGATAATTTTGGTAGGTTAATTCCTAATATAGCATGGATGCCCACAGAGGTGAAGAGTGCTATCCATATTGGTTGACGGAGGGTGTCTATGATGGAAGGTTGTTCTATAGGTTGATTTAGGTCTAGGGAAGAAAAGTCAGACATATAAGGAAACTCCTATAACGATCGATAAAATAAATAATATCGTTGCAATTTGCATTTTAACATTCAGCCATTTTTCGGCCATAAAATCTTTAAGTCCCATTATTGAAATATTGAAAAAGAATATAGAGACCTTCTATGGAAGGTCTCTACAAAGGTTACTGGAAAAAGTATTATAGCAATGTGCGCTGGCATATTTACAAATTGCAGGAATTTTCCAATAGCTAAAAGTCTTATATTATCAGCTTTTTATTCCCCCTATTGCCTTCCGGAGCTGTTGCCTGTTGCCTGCGCGCAGCGCTATAATTTTTGGAGATCTCTAATGTCTGACTCTTACCAAAGAGCGATCGCTTTTTTCATGTGCCGAAGCTGGAGCTATAGTACATTTAGTGGCTAGATCCGGAAAAAATTTGAAAATTGTCAAAGATTGGATTACGAGAAGTATTCCGAGATCTAAAGTCGAAATATCTACTATTGATCTTTTAGACAAACAAGAAACTGAAATCAAACTTGCAAGTGTTTCAAATGACATTCCTCTTTATTGGGTACAGTCCCTTGGTTTAGGTGCTGGTACAGTTAAAATCAGGGACAATAATCCATATTTAAAAATTGATGAAGTTTCGGAAGAGTTTATTGATGCTGAATTATCTGTATTGAAAAGCACATACATGACGCTTCAAGCGTTATTGCCAAGATTTCTTGACACTCCCCGTCCTAGAAGGACGGGGATTCTTTGATCGAAGACCCGTCTTGCTCAACCAGACCGGAGTCAGGAAAAGTAGAGGACAGATCTCCCAAAGCGTTCGGATCAATGATCCAGGTTCCGGTGTGCCCCACCGTACCCAAGGCTCTGTTTAGAATGTTGATTGCGGCGTTGTGGTCGCGGTCTAACTTGCAACCACATTTACAGACGTGAGTCCTAGTTGATAGCGACTTCTTCACTACCTCGCCGCACTCAGAGCAGTTTTGGCTAGTATATGCAGGATTTACAGCAACTGTGACTCTGCCAAATTTAGTGCCAAAATGCTCTAACCATTTTCTAAATTGATACCAACCTGCGTCATTAATAGACTTAGCTAGACAGTGGTTTTTCACCAAATTCTTAACTCTCAAATCTTCGTAGGCGACCAAGTCATTAGACTGGATTACGCAGCGCGCCAGTCTCTTGGCGTGCTCTTCACGTTGTCTACTTATTTTAAGGTGTTGTCTACCTAGTCTATTAACTGCCTTCTTACGATTGGATGAGCCTTTCTTTTTCCGAGAAACTCTGCGCTGATCAAACTTTAAACGTTTCTCCCCAGTCCTATAAAAACGGGGATTAGGTTCGGTGTTTCCTCTGGAATCAGTATAGAACTCTTTTAGTCCTACATCCAGTCCCACAGTCGCGTCAGCAGGATTTAATTGCTCCGTGACATCGACAGAGACGCAAAACTGAACATATAGTCATTACAATTAAGTTCCGTACAGTCTAACAATGTCATCCAGTGTTGTTTCTGGTGGAGCATATATCCGTTGCTTTTTGAGAATGGCAAAATCTTCTTCAATCTTGTTGAAGTCCGGTGAGTGTCTCCTGTCTCCTGTCTCCTGTCTCCTGTCTCCTGTCTCCTGTCTCCTGTCTCCTGTCTCCTGTCTCCTGTCTCCTGTCTCCTGTCTCCTGTCTCCTGTCTCCTGTCTCCTGTCTCCTACCCCTACCACTCATACTTTTTCAGCAAACCCTAATTAATCATTACTTTTTCTTTTAAGAAGGGATTGGCGACAATAATTTTTTTCTTTATTTTTTATTTACAGCGCTTTTCAAATCAATAAACCACATCGTCACAAGCAAAATATGTTAGAGACGTTCCATGGAACATCCCTACTGTGGTCTACCAAAATTAAAACCGCTGTAAATAAAAGGCTTTAAATTTTAATTATTTGGCCAGAAATAAATTAACAATCTAAAAATAGGAACTCATTGAAAAACAGAATAATTAAGAAGACAGGCGATCGCCTTAGTAAACAATAATTGTAAGTATTCAGCTATTAGCAGTCAACTCTCAGCAATAAGACACTCCTTTTCAGGATGGAGGTTAAATGAATATAGATTTTAAGGTCTTTTGTAGTAAGATTTAATTCTAGCTCAATTAATACAGCTTTGAATGCGTACTAAAAGCAATAGCTGATAGCTGACGGCTGAATGCTTACCAATAATTTATCAATCTAAGTAATAGAATAAAAAAGTTTTGAAATAAATCATCATATAAATGATTTTTAACATACATTGTCTACAACAAATTAAAGTATTAGAAACAAACTTTAAAAGTGGCGTTGCTTAAATGTAATGATAATTAGACATCTACTCCACCCATAGGGAGTAGGGAGCTTTGCTGTAGGCAGTAGGTGTAAAGAATTGATAATTTATTTGAGATATAGATATTGATTTTTGATTTTTGGAGATGTCTATTAGCTGAAGGTAAAATTGAAAAACTGATGTTTTGCGCCCAAAGTTAATCTCAAAATCATTACCACTCAGCAACGCCGCTTAATTTGCTAATAATATATATTTGATTTATGATTGGATATAAATTTTTAGATAACTATTACCGAAAAATTGGGTTTAAAGCCTCGCCAATAAGTGGGCGACTTTTTAGTTGTTTTTTTTGAATACATATGTTATATCTTTGTTATTAGTCGCGGACGGGCAGTCCGAGACAAAAAACGGACGCGGAGGCAAGTATAAGACTTGCATATAGTTAAGTTGCAGCCTGTGTTAGCGGAGCTTTGCATCAGCAAAACGTCAACCCACCGAGGAGCTTCGGATCGGTAGGAATACCCTTGCCTTTAAGCTGGGCAAGATGTCAACAGTCAGTTTATGATAAACAAGTAAAAAAAGCTAATCAATATTGATTTAGTTAAGTAAGCATGACCTAGGAATAACTAATAGCGAGGTAGCTGCTTGCCCAGCATTCCGTAGGAAATGCTTACATAATTTCCTGCTTCCTCACTTAGTTAATAGGATCTGGCGAGTAAACCTCATGATTCCTTGATCTTCAAACTAATCTTAGCTAGTTAATAAATTCAGATATTCCCAGTCCAATACATCTTGTAATAAAGCTTTATAACCTGCGACATTAGGATGAATGCCATCTGGACAAAGACGTAATCTCCACCAATTTTCGCCCCTACTTAACCATTTTTCAAACACATCTAAATAAGGAATTTTTCGCTTTAAACAAGCCAACCGAGTCGCCTCTTTATATATAAATTGATCCTCGTGACTATAATATAAACAATCTTGAAAAGGCATTTTCTCCAAATTAACAGGAACCATTCCCACAAATAGTACAGGACAAAGTTGTTTTGATGTATCCAATAAATTATCTAAAATTGTTTTAAATTTGGAAAAATCAGTATAGTAACGTCCATCTGGTCTTTGGACTCTAGCAGAATCATTTACCCCAACCGAAAGAATAATAATATCTGGTTGACGATTTCTTAATTCTCCACGATGGCGAAACTCATGTTCCAGGCGTTGTTCTACTTGTAAAACACGGTTTCCTCGAACTCCAAGATTATACAGTACATGACCAGGACTGTCTGGCAACATCCACTGCCGTCGTAATCTCTCTACCCATCCACCACCTTCATAATCACCAAAACCATAAACTAAACTGTCTCCCAAAGCAACTATTTTTAGGGGATGATGATGAGTCTGAGAAAAGCGCTTTACAGTCGAAGGAGTAGCTAATAACATAAGCAATAAAAATTGATAATATTAGTATAAATTTATTAATATTGATTGAATTTTAACTAAAAATATTAGCATTGACCACCTAATTTCGAGAACAGAGAACAAAAAATATATATTAGACAATATATTAGACAGTTAATCATCTTTACTTATTACAGAAAAAATGCTAGTGTAATATAAGTGTTTTACTCCAAATGTGACTCATCGTAGTTGACTAAGAGTCTACTAATATGGTTTAAAGACTTACCAAAGGCTAGGGAATCTTGAATAGGTTAACAGCAAACAGTTACTCAGGTATATGATGGCTTATGAACAAGTGGCCATCGAAAACCATCACGCGCTTTTCAAAATATATTAGTGGTCTTAAACAAACCTTTTAAAAATGTTAACTGATGACTGAACTCATAAGAGATGACCGATTAAACTATACAGGCTAATAAAATTTATGCACATAGAAAAGCAATCTAGTATTGATTCCGCAGAACTAAGTCGTAGGTCTGAAGAGCTGATTAGAGCTGCATCTAATCGTTATCGTGTTGTGGTACAAGTAGCTAATCGTGCCAAACGCCGTCGTTATGAAGATTTTGATAATATGGATGAACAATTAATGAAACCTGTTATCCGTGCTGTAGTCGAAATGTCCGACGAATTGATGCAGCCAGAAATAATTAGTGATGTAAGTAGTAGCATAGTATAGGTAAATATAATAGTAGTTATTTGATAATAGCCATGAGCAAGAAGCGGTGGCTCAAATATTTCAAGATTATTATTATCACAGTAGTGGTTTGCGCTAGTATCGAAGGGTTATGGACTTCTCTGGCGATTACAGCAAACCCTTCTACTCATTATCAGTTAGAAAAAGTTATAGACCAAGAAAATTTTAAAGACTCAATAAAACTTGTCCAACAGCGAGTTAGAGCTACAGAGGTTTGGCCATTTGTATATGAAAAAATACCAGATTTGCCATTAGAAAATAATTATATATCTCAAGAAACGGGTGAAGTAGATACTGAAGAAACTCTAGTGTCACGTTTAATTCGGTATCATCTATATGTGAAAGGTCGTCCTCCTAATTATCGGTTTGACTGGAAATTAACATTAGCAGATTACCTTGGGGCGAATGATTATCTACAATCATCGGTATATCCAGGAAAGAATACTTTAACTGAAAATCCAATGGAGGGCGATCGTGAAGCTATTCAAAGTTTAACTCGCTCTCAAAGAGAAACTTTAGTTAATAGATTAGTAAATATTTTTAGTGGCGATCCTAACCCTCCATCAATACCAGATGTATATCAGAGAGATAACTCTGGACGTTCAAATCCTAGAGCGCCAATTATTCCCCAACCGGGAGATGCAGATTTGCTGAGGCCATAAAAAATGGGACGAATAGTCAAAAGTGGAGCTGGTTGGCGGTTAGGGTTGAATCCTGAAGCAGAAAGATTTAAGGGTTTAGTTGCTGGTAATGAGTGGTCAATAGAACTAACAGAAGGAGAACTTGAGGATTTTTGCAGATTATTAGACCAGTTAAATAAAGCTATAAACCAGATGGCAGATGAGTTGATGGATGAAGAGAGAATAGTATGCGAAGCTGAAAGTGATTTGCTCTGGATGCAGGTAGAAGGGTTTCCAGAAAGTTATACTGTTCAGTTCATTTTAAATCAAGAGCGCAGAGCAGAAGGAAAATGGCCTGTACAAGCTGTGCCTGGTTTAGTCCAAGCAGCACAAATGTTGAAAATTTTTTAACTCACATAGCAGAAGGAAGAAGGAAGGGTTCAACAATTAATTATTAATTATTAATAATTAATAGTTACCTCTCTTTGAAAAAGGATAGGATTGACTAATAATGAAAATTTTTTCTTGTTTCTCCTTTAAAGGAGAGGCTTTAAACCTTAATCCCACATTCCGCACGTCAATTTGTAACATTAAAAGTAGTATACAATTTCTATTATTGGTAAATATTTATACTGTATAAATTACTTCTCAAAAGTCAAATTTACTGAATTATTGACTCCTATTGACCACTATAATGTTCTTCTTACTTCTTACTTCTTACTTCTTACTTCTTACTTTTGACTTTTGAATTTTGACTTATATTTTTATGCTACGTTTTGTCGTGCGGAATGTAGGTTAATTATTCGGTAAGGGGAAAGATAGAAAAATCTTGCGTTATCTGAGTTTTAGGCTTTTGATATGTCTGCGGCCTTTTCTTCGACTGCTATAACTATCATAAATGTATAAAAAATATCTTTCTCAAAATATAATAATTAATTGCAAAAGTGTAATATGATGTTATAGTAGATTAATGGTTGTCGGGGCGTAGCGCAGCTTGGTAGCGCACCACTTTGGGGTAGTGGGGGTCGTGGGTTCAAATCCCGCCGCTCCGATTTTAATTAATATTATAGAGAAGTCCAAAACTCTCCTATAAGTTATTTTAGGCCTTGGAAAGTCTGCTGTTGTATTCAACGCCCCTACCTATTCCCTACCCCCTCAGCAAAAAAATCATAGCTAAATTCACCAACGCCAGAAATTGTTATTTATTCAAAAAATCTTTTGTATAGCACTATGGAAATAGGTTAGCGCAATTATAAACACTCAAACTCAGCCAGGGATTAATTTGCGCCTTCTGACTTCTAACTTCTGAGTTCTGACTTACGCGTAACGCCATAATTGTCTACTCCGGATGGTAAATAATACTATCTGAATATTTATTTGATAGAATCTAATTCCATCTGTAACACTACAGATGGTTTTTTATGTGAAAGATATGGTGTTGAGGGTTATTTCAAGTAAAAAATTATACAAAGAATTGAAGATTTCCCGCATTTTCTGGTTTCTACTAGGACTTATATTAACTTTTTGGATTAGTTATCAACAGTTTGCAGGTAGTTTAGAAACACCTCAAGCTTTATTTGTACTTGGTGGGGCGATAGAGAGAGAAGTTTTTGCTGCAGAATTTGCTCGTCAACATCCGCAGCTAGATATTTGGGTGTCTTCTGGCACTAACCCAGAATATGCCGACTGGTTATTTTCTAGGAGTGGTATTTCGCAAACTCGCTTACATTTAGATTACGATGCCGTAGATACTGTAACTAATTTTACAACAATGGTAGATAAGTTAAAATCCCACGGTATCACAAGTGTTTATTTAGTTACTTCTGATGACCATATGCTTCGTGCCCAAGTTATCGGGGAAATTGTTTTGGGTAGTAGGGGCATTAATTTTAAGCCAATGCCTGTACCTTCTGGGCGATCGCCCGAACCCATTGAAAAAGTTATTAGAGATGGCATGAGAGCAATTTTATGGGTGACTACTGGTTATACTGGTGCAGGACTGGTAGCTCCATTATCTTCTTGAGTAGCATCAGATTCTTGTACCAAAACAAAAGGTTGTACTATCAAAGCATTAAATTTTTTACTATCATTACTATTCCAAATTGACAATTGTTCGGCTGAGGGCTTATAAATAAGTTCTCGGCTAATCCAGTCTTGCACAGAAGATGTATTATCAGAAGCGATCGCTACTCCCACATCTAATAAATCTAAATTTTTGCCTACAATTACTACAGCATCACGTTTTACATGGGGTACTAACCAATTCCATTCAGCTACATCCAAGTTTTCGGCCAATTGTTCTCTAATATCCTGCATTTGTTTTTTAACTAAATATTTTAACGTCCTAAATCGTGCATTTTGTTAATTATATCTGCACATTTTTGACTTATTAATTCTAGCTCTTGTTTCTTAGTTGACTCTGGAGGTGGTATAAGTTCTCCAATTCTGACAGTTATTGGTACAGAATTAGCTATCAAACCTTGACGTTTCATTGCATGAGTACCCCAGATAGAAACTGGTAATAATGGTACTTTTGCCTTTGCAGAAATTAAAGTCGCCCCCAATTTTGGTTCTGTAATTTTACCATCAGAAGTCCTAGTTCCTTGTAAAAATATACCTACTGCCCACCCCTGTTCTAAACTATTGAGTGCTGAACGAATAGCACTCCGGTCTGCCGATCCTCTTTTCACTGGATATGCTCCGTATAATGTAATAATCTGCTTCAAAATGGGTACTTCAAATAATTCCTCTTTTGCCATATAAGCAACAGGTCTTTTCATACAAACAGAAACTATTGGAGGGTCTAAGTCGCTGGCATGATTACTAACTACGACAAATGGCCCTTGTTGTGGAACATTTTCTGTACCATAAATATTATTGCGAAAATAAAACTTAAGTATAGGAACTATTACTGACCATTTTAATAAGCGATAAAGAATTAAATTCTCGACTGGTTCACGATTTCTAGCCACAAGATATGACCTTGATTTTAGGTTAAGTTAGTTCATCATCATAACCTATAGCAGGGAACAGGGAACAGGCAACAGGGAACAGGGAACAGGGAACAGGCAACAGGTAACAGTGGGAAAATAATTTCTCTGTCTTAATATTCATCATCAACATAAGTCAAACACCAACTCGTTCCTTGCTATATCAGTTTTTTGCTGCAGAAGGTTAAGCATTTCCTGCGGAATGCTGCGCAAACAGCTTTCAGCTTGCCTCATAAGGTTGGAACTACGTTATCTTTTCTTTTGCGAGTTTAATACCCCCATCGTCACTTGCGGTGCTTAAAATTGTTTGGGGGTATAAGAAACGGAGTGGCGTGTCAAGACTATCCATCAGCAATTTTCCCTTCTGCCTTTTGCCTTCTTCAATCTAAAGGTATAAAATCTGCCTGTTGTACAAGTTGTTGACCTTTGGTTGATCAAGCTAATTCTAGAAAATTTTTTACTGCTAAACTTGTTTGATTTGGTACTGCTAAAAATACACTACGATTCAGAGGATAATTGTCATTATTAGGAGTAGTTTGATCTACAGGTGAAATGTCGTTTATTGGCATGATTCTAACGGTGGTTTGATTTTTTGCCTGAGCTACTGTGGTATAGCTAATTCCATTATTGTTCAATTCTCGTAAAATTGGAGTTGTGACATCTCTTTGATATGTAATAAAGTTTGAACTATCTGGAAGAAAAGATTCTCCTAATAAGACAACATCTTGAAAGAAATTGTAGGTGCCACTTTTGGGAGAACGGTTGATAACTTTTATCGGCAAATCATCACCACCAACTTCTGACCAATTGATTATTTTTCCTTGATAAATATCTTTTAGTTTATCTAATGTTAAGCTTCCTTTGTAGGGATTATTAATTCCGACGACTACTGCTAAAGCATCTTGAGCAATAGGAATTAATTTAATGTTTCCTTGAAGGCTCTCTTCTGGTAGTAAAGTACGAGATATTGCTGCTATTTGTGCTTTATTTTCTAGTAAATTTTTGATACCTTGATTAGAGCCATTTGGTCTACCTTCAGGTACTCCATAAGTTATTGGAATATTAGGATATTTTTGTTCATAAGCATTTTCTATCAGCTTGATTAATTTAACCATCGTTACACTACCATCCATTGCTAATATATTGGGATTTGGTAGAGATGTATCTAGATTAGAGACTATTTGATTAGCTGCTTTAGCAATGTTTAATTTTGCTGATGGATTATTAACAACATTTTTATTAGTATCTGGTTGATTTTGATTTAATAAAAACCAGTATCCTCCTCCAACTAGTAGGAAAAATAATAGTATAAAAACAATTGCTGGCGGTGTGTTATTTTTAGCCATGATTGTTTAGCTTGGTTTGATAGTGATACTAAGTACAATTTGGATAGGATTATTGATGAAGTCATAGATCGCCAATACCTACCTATAAATTTTTGTGCCTTTTGTTTCTGTTCTATAATTTTAGTCTGAATAAGTAGGATTAGGCGATTTCGGAGAGATTCTTTTGCTTACTTAGGAATAAGTATTTTATTACTGACATAATTTAGACAGAATAATACCAATTTTAGATGAGTCTACACACAATTAGGTGTCAGGTGTTATATCAATTTTATGTGAGACTGCACAGAATTATGAAATTTATTAACTTGTCTGTCTCGATCTACAGTTAACCCCGATCAAAATATTATTCTATTTTGGAAAAAAATTTTACGAATAATCAGGGCAGTTAAAAGACACGTGCAAGAGATTTCCCTTGAATTAACAAAGATAAATTCCGACCTAATAAATGGTATCAAAGCTATTCATTTTGATTCGGCAACTCCTAAGAAAGAACCTAGTTATTTGTAGCAAATATTTATCAAATTGGTATTATCGGGAAAATCAGATAAACAGCAAATAGATATTTTTTTATAGGTATAGTCATTCTGAATAAGACTGGAACACTTTTTTAGCTGAAACTCTTTCAAGGTAAGAAACTCTTGTCTCAATCTTAACTAGAATGACTATAAGTAAGATTAAAGGTAAAATACACTGCACTAAGTAAATTTTCCAAAATTATTTGACTTCCATAAGTCGCAAAATAATAGACTCTCCTATCTCCTTCCTGACTCCTAGTCTCAAAATTAATTTGATTTATGACTAGGTATTTATCAGTAATCCAAGTAGGATATAACCTAATAATTTATAGTTATAGACATCCTAAATCCTTCCTGATAATTTGATTTATTGCTTCGGTGTTTTCCATTGCCTCTTCCCTATTTCCTAACAGTTGAGGATATCTCACAAGTCAAATAGGATTGTTATATAGAAATCCCAAATGATATGTAAAAAATCTAAGGATATATAAAAACTCTGAAACTTTTCCCCCTATTCTCCAGATCCGGTCTTCCCTAAATTCAAAGATATTTTTACCCGCAATTCAAATAATATTTTTATATTAGTCTGAAAATTCATAGGGTTTGACGATTCTCATTGCTATCCAAAAAGCCTAATTTTTTTTACTTATGATCAATTCAAAAATAATATCAGACTATCTACCTAAATTTTTGACTAGAAATAATCAAAAAATCAAGGCTATTCTTTAGCTTTTAACTTTTAACTTTTAACTTTTAACTTTCAACTTAAACTTTAATATCCTTTAAACTACTTACATTTGCTAATTTAAAATCTGGGCAAGTTCGTTTAATTATACCTGTGAGAACTTTCCCCGGACCAATTTCTATGACTTTTTCTACTTCTTCTTTTTGCATCTGTAAAGATGTTTCGCGCCACCGCACGCCATTTGTCATTTGTCGAGCGAGACGTTTTTTTATAGTAGCTGCATCTGTAGTGGAAATTGGCTCAAAATTGGAAATTATGGGAATTTTTGCATCAGCAAATTTTACTGATTCTAATACTTGTTGAAATTCTATAGATGCCGACTCCATTAAGTGAGAATGAAACGCCCCAGAAACATTTAACTTCACTACACGTTTAACCTTAATTTTACTGAGTAAAGTTTCGACTGCTTCTGGTGTACCAGATATTACAACTTGAGCTGAATTATTATCATTTGCTAGAACAACATCTGCGGTTTGCTGAAGTTCTTTTTCAAGCTTTTCTCGATCGAATCCCATTAAAGCTGCCATCTGTCCATCTGTGGCATTATTCATAAATTCGGCACGTTTTTTAACTAATTTTAGTCCTGTCTCAAAATCAAATACCCCAGCAACGTAGAGAGCAACATATTCTCCTAAACTATGACCTGCAACAATATCTGGTTGAAAAGAATTAGCAAACATTTCATCTGCTAATAAGCTTTCTACTACATATAAACAGGGTTGAGTATAAAGAGTTTGAGATAATTTTTCTTTTTGGGTTTCACAAATTTCTGTTATAGACCAACCTAAAATTTCGTTAGCTTGCTTAAATTTTGCTTTAGCAGCAGGCAAGTCTAATAAATCTATTCCCATACCAATTTTTTGAGAACCTTGCCCTGGAAAAACCCATGCTGTTTTTGTCATTTTAATATGATAATTTTGACTATAATTTATTTTTAAAAGTTGTCATACCATTTCTCTGTAACAATGCGCTTAATAATTCTTACCAAAACCTGAATTTTACTAATAGCTGTTATCTTTTATTAAGCGCAACTTCATGGAGAAATGGTATCAGCTATTTAGCCCTGAAAATATATAGTAGTCGAAGGAAAGGTTATACCAATTTGATAAATGTTTATTACATAAGGTAGGGACGTTGTATGCAACGTCCCTACAAAAGAAGGAAGAGGGAAGAAGGAATAAGGGGTAAATATTGAAAAAAAGGGAAAAAACATAGATATAACTATCTCAAATGAACTGGAGCAGCTATTTTTAAGCATATCCGATCAATATCTACTTTTTTGTAGCATTCTTTTTTCAAATTGGTATTAGGACAGTTAAAAAGTTTAAAACTCAGAAAACGTAAGACTTTTCCTTCTTTCTTATTTCTTCTTTCTTATTCCTTTTTTCTTCTGCTATATATCCCAATTTTTTGTAAAAGGAAATAGAGAGTATAAAATCATCAATGCGTTTTAGCTTAAATTACATTAGACATAGGCATAATAATAAAAAATCAAAGTAAGCATTCAGCTATTAGCTCTCAGCTCTCAGCTCTCATGAGGGGATTTTAATTACTATAGACTGTTTTAGCGAGCTTTTATAGTTAAGTATAAATTCTGCCTCAATTAGTAAAGCTTTTATCTAAAACTAAAAACAATAGCTGATAGCTGATAGCTGACGGCTGTTTGCGTAGCAGTCCGCAGGAAATGCTTACAAATCCAATTAATTATCGCACATAAATAATCAATTATTTCCCCCTACTACCTACTCCCTCTTTTGGTGGAGATATCTATTTTAATTTCTACTCAATTACCGAAAAATTGTGCTTGAAAGCCTCCTCTTTTAAGAGGATAAAAGCGGTCGATCTTCGGAGCTTCCCGTAGAGTGAGATGGCACTATTTAGAGTTGATCTGTTACTCTTCGGGTTTCCTCGCCATATCCAATCGACCAAGAGAAGAAAAATTTTCCTTTGAGTCAATCAATTCCGTTTTAAAGGAGAGGTAATTGTTAATTATTAATTATTAATTATTGAAATGCCCCATTCAAAAATTGCTGCTCCCCAAGTTAACCCTGCTCCAAAACCAGAGGCAGCAATAATATCTCCCGGTTTAACTTTACCCTCCCTAACAGCTTCATCTAAAGCTATAGGTATAGAAGCGGCAGAAGTATTGCCATAATTTTTGAGATTACTAATAACTTTTTCTGAGGGAATTTTAAGTCTACTAGCAACAGAATCAAGAATTCTTTGGTTAGCCTGATGTAATAATAACCAGTCAATTTTTTCAGTACTCATATTAGCTTTAAATAAAGCTTTTTCTATCACTTCCGGAACTTTTTGAACCGCAAAACGATAGACTTCTTTCCCATTCATAGTGATTGGTTGATAAGTACCTTGACTAACAGTTACTCCCTCAATTATTTGTTTTGCTTGTGGTTGATAAGAAAGATTTAAACAATTATTTTGACTACCATCACTGCGAAGTTCAAACCCAAATAGTCGGTCTTGTTCTGAAGCTTGCAAAATCACAGCACCAGCACCATCTCCAAATAACACACAAGTGGTTCTATCTCCCCAGTCTACCCATCGGGATAAAACATCTGCCCCAATCAGCAAAACATTCTGATACACTCCTGTACGGATAAATTGTCCTCCTGTTACCAGACCAAATAAAAATCCAGAACAAGCAGCAGTCAGATCGAAGGCCACTGCTTTCTGGGCACCCAATTCTGCTTGAATTTGACTGGCAGTGCCAAACAAATCATCTGGAGTAGATGTGGCCAAAATTATCAAGTCAATATCTGCAGGAGTAATGTTCGCTTGGGCGATCGCTACTAGAGATGCTTTAGTCGCGAGGGTACATAATGATTCTGTTGTATCTGCCAGTCGTCGATTACCAATCCCTGTACGAGTGCCGATCCATTCGTCAGAAGTCTCTACTATTTGGGATAACTCTTGGTTACTTAAGGAGACTTTTGGCGTAGCTGAACCGCTTCCTGTAATGGCAATACCGATATTTGTCATCTGTCAGTTTTTAAGCTCTTATTGGTTTGATCGTTACTAATGAGCGAATAATTAAAGTTTAAAGCCTCTCCTTTAAAGGGGAAAAGCTCTCGTTAGCGGAGCTTCCCGTAGAGTGGGATGGCGTTAGCGAAGCGGGTCTGCAAGAACGGGTCTCTTCGCCATATCCAATGGACTAAGAGAAAAGAAAAAATTTTCCTTTGAGTCAATCCTATGTTTTCAAGGAGAGGTAATTGTTAATTATTAATTATTAATTGTTGAATGGTTAGTATAAACCATTCTTAAATGCTATTTACTCTTAGATTTCACTTGTTTCAAATTTTGCGATTTTTTGACTTATTTGAAATTTATGATTGATTCTATCTACTAAATTTTTTTGTTCAATAATTTGGGTAGCTTCTAATTACAGTGAATCAGTCTAAAATATCTAGAAAAATCACTGATTGCTAACTATTGATTTGTGATTTTCTGGTACATAGTTAGAATTAATTCGTTCAATTACTCTGTTCTCCACTGCATCTCTTGCTGAACGAATAGCATTAGATATAGCGATAGCTTTAGAAGAACCATGACTAATAATACAAATTCCTCCTACTCCTAATAGTAATCCACCTCCATGTTCTACATGATCTATTCTTTGCTTCATTCGTTTTAAATTAGGTCGTAATATTGCAGTACCTACTTTCCCACTCAGACCTGGCGTTAATTCTTCTTTCATCATTTGCAATACAGCATCACCCACTGCCTCAGCAAATTTTAATAAAACATTTCCGGCAAAGCCATCACAAACTATCACATCAAAACTGCCAGATAAAACATCCCGACCTTCTGCATTACCAATAAACTTAATTTGATTATTTTCTTCCAGTATTTGATGAGTCCTTACTGCTAAATCATTTCCTTTTGATGGTTCTTCCCCAATATTTAGTAGTCCCACTTTTGGTTCTGGAGTCCCCAGGACATATTCGCTATAAATTGTCCCCATAACAGCAAACTGTTCTAAGAATTTAGGACGGCAGTCTACATTCGCCCCAACATCAAGAATCAAGACTGGTTTTTTGGGAACCATAGTTGGCAAAACTGCCCCAATTGCAGGGCGATCGATTCCTGTTAGTCGTCCCAAACGTAGTAAGGCTGAGGCCATTGCTGCTCCTGAATGACCTGCAGATACCACAGCATCAGCCTCTTTTTGCTTGACTAAGTTCATCGCCACATTAATTGATGCTTTGGACTTACGTCTAATAGCAGTCAAAGGTTCTTCGTGCATTTCCACAATTTCCTCGGCGGGGACTATTTCTGGCAGAGGTTGATTTGACTTGTGATTAATACAGGCTTTTATTTGTTGAGGGTCCCCAACTAACAATACTTTTACACCATGAGTTTCTTGTGCTTGTATTGCTCCCTCAACAATTTGTGATGGGGCGTAGTCCCCACCCATAGCGTCGATTGCGATTCGTGTAGGTGTTATTCCCATTGATCCAAGTTAGAGAAACCTTCAAGATTTTATCAGTTAATCGATCTTTATTTACTTTTGAATGAATGACTTTTGAAAAATTACTCTCTCGGACATTAATTCAATTTATAAAAGCAAAAAAAATTCTATAAACACACAAAATATACAGCTTTCCGAGTCTATTGACAGAAGTCTTGATTACTGAGAATTTTTGACTTAATAATTATCAATTTATTTGATTGGCTGCCTCTTGCAATTTTTCGACTATTTTTTTATTTTTTTGGCTACGGCTACCATATAACCTAGCACTAAAAACTTTGATTATTTCCAAGATATCTGTACCCAAATCTTCTTCTTCTGTGGATTCAGACAAGTGATTAATAATCACAATTTCTGTGCCAAAAATCTCACAAATTGTAAAGATTAGTTCCGAACCAAATCTTACTAAACGGTCTTTATTTGTTAAAACTAAACGCTCTACTTTTTCTGAGCAGATCATTTTTATTAATCTTACTAACCCCCGTTTTCTATAGTTTATTCCGGAACCTAAATCTCGGATAATTTCTACTAGCCAACCCTGATTATTACAGTAGGCTTCTAGTACCATAATTTGTCTATCTAAATCGGCTGTTCGCTCAGAATTGGAAATGCAGGCATAACCAATAGTTTTACGTTCTCCAGCTCTTAGTCCAAGAAGAGTGGTAACATCATATCGGCGATGTCCATTTTTAGTTCTTTCTGATTGGATTTTGCCTTCACGTTCCCACCTTCTTAGAGTACTTTCTGCTACTCCAAGTAGTTCTGCGGCTTTCCCTATAGAAATTTTGCTCATTTTCAGAACTTAGGATATTTAATAAACAATTTTAGCAAATAATTTAGTAAAATTTTGTAAACCTTTAATCTTTTATTTTATCAGTAATTTAAGTAAAAAATAATACTTTCAATTTTCTGCCTCCTCAGTAGAAGTCTTCAAATTCATAATTGCCAGATTTTTGATGTCTTACTGTTGCGTATGTGAAAACAGAAATGAATAAATTTTCTATTTTTGATTCAATAATTAGCCAATCTCCAGAGCAATAAATTTTCTGCCTCCTCAGTAGAAGTCTTCAAATTCATAATTGCCAGATGTTTGATGTCTTACTGTTGCGTATGTGAAAACAGAAATGAATAAATTTTCTATTTTTGATTCAATAATTAGCCAATCTCCAGAGCAATAAATTTTCTACCTCCTCAGTAAGAGTATTCAAATTCATAATTTCCAGATGTTTGATGTCTTACTGTTGCGTATGCGAAAATAGTAATGAATAAATTTTCTATTTTTGATTCAATAATTAGCCAATCTCCAGAGCAATAAATTTTCTGCCTCCTCAGTAGAAGTCTTCAAATTCATTATTGGCAGGTGTTTGATGTCTTACTGTTGCGTATGCGAAAATAGTAATGAATAAATTTTCTATTTTTGATTCAATAATTAGCCAATCTCCAGAGCAATAAATTTTCTACCTCCTCAGTAAGAGTATTCAAATTAATGGTTGGCAAAGGTTTGATACCTTACTATTGCGTATGTCAGAACAGTAATGAATGAATTTTCTGTTTTTGATTCAATAATTAGCCAATCTCCAGAGCAATAAATTTTCTGCCTCCTCAGTAGAAGTCTTCAAATTCATTATTGGCAGGTGTTTGATGTCTTACTGTTGCGTATGCGAAAATAGTAATGAATAAATTTTCTATTTTTGATTCAATAATTAGCCAATCTCCAGAGCAATCAATTTTCTGCCTCCTCAGTAGAAGTCTTCAAATTCATAATTTCCAGATGTTTGATGTCTTACTATTGCGTATGGCAAAACAGTAATAAATAAATTTTCTTTTTTTGATTCAATAATTAGCCAAGCTTCTGAACAATCAATTTTCTGCCTCCTCAGTAGGAAACTCCAAGTTAATCATTGCCAGGTGTTTGATGTCTTACTATTGCGTATGACAAAACAGTAATAAATAAATTTTCCTTTTTTGATTAAAGAATTAGACAAGCTCCTGAACAATCAATTTTCTGCCTCCTCAGTAGAAGTCTTCAAATTCATAATTGCCAGATGTTTGATGTCTTACTATTGCGTATGGCAAAACAGTAATAAATAAATTTTCTTTTTTTGATTCAATAATTAGCCAAGCTTCTGAACAATCAATTTTCTGCCTCCTCAGTAGGAAACTCCAAGTTAATCATTGCCAGGTGTTTGATGTCTTACTATTGCGTATGACAAAACAGTAATAAATAAATTTTCCTTTTTTGATTAAAGAATTAGACAAGCTCCTGAACAATCAATTTTCTGCTTTCTATCCCCTAAAAACATAATCTTTGTATGATGAAGTGCGGAATGTAGGATATATATGATTGAAGTCCACTATGATATAGCAAGGAAAAAGTTAGTTAGGACAGAGATTGATGATGAACCAGAGACAGAGAAAAGCTTTTACCACTGTTCCCTGTTCCCTGTTCCCTGTTCCCTGCTATAGAAAAACTTGAAAAAAATTGAATTGATTTATGTGGGATTTGTTCAGCTATGGAATTATATCTCTGTGGCTAGAAATGGCAGGCATACAAACTATTGGGCAAAATACTTTAACAGTAATGAAATGGCAAACAGGTTTACCTCAATTAATTTCACCTGAAAATTCCGATCAAATATTAACTATAGAAGTAGATGAATACTTGAAAGGTTTAGACGCCAAGAGATTACTAACTTCCGATGCTCAGGGTATATGGATACAGTCAGAATTCAAACTTTTGCATAGTCACGAAGGTACAGTTCCCATGCCTGGTGCTTCCTTAACAAAAATCGCCACATCCTTAGCCGCACTAGAAACTTGGGGACCTCAACATCAATTTGCAACCTCCATCAGCACCACAGGCCCAATTACAAATGGAATATTGCGAGGAGATTTAGTCATTACTGGCGGTAATGACCCATATTTTGTCTGGGAAGAAGCGATCGCCCTCGGGAACACCATCCAAAAACTGGGAATTAATCAAGTCACAGGTAATTTGATTGTAGTGGGTGATTTCTGGATGAACCATCAGACTGACCCTATAGTTGCAGGCCAATTATTGAGAGAAGGTATCAATTCAGCCACTTGGTCTAATAGTGTGAGAAATATCTACAACCGAATGCCACCAGGAACACCTCTGCCAAAAGTGGCGATCGCTGGTTCTGTAATATCCCAAAAATCTGTATCTACAGAAATTCCAATTATTCGACACAAGTCTTTGCCACTTATCTATATCCTCAAAACTATGAATGTAGAAAGTAATAATAAGTTGGCTGAAATAATAGCTAGTAATTTGGGTGGAGCAAAAGTTGTTCAACAAAAAGCTGCCTGGACTGCGGGAGTGCCTCAAGCAGAAATTCAATTAATTAATGGTTCTGGGTTGGGGGTGGAAAATAAAATTTCTCCAAGAGCGGTAAGTGCAATGTTAATTGCTATTCAAAGGTATCTTCAAACTTCTGAGTGGGTTATTGCTGACTTGTTTCCGGTATCTGGTTATGACCGAGGAACTTTAGTAGACCAGTCTAGGAGTATTCCCCAGGGTTCGGCGGTGAAAACTGGTACTCTCAATGATGTGATTGCTTTAGCTGGAGTTATTCCTACCCGCGAACAGGGTTTGGTTTGGTTTACGATGATTAACCGCAGTCCCTACTGGGAGGCAACACGGGTGGAGCAGGATAAATTTTTACAGCAATTGGTAAGTCTTTGGGGAGTTACTGAAGTACCTGCTGTGATTACTCCTCAGATTAATGGTAATAGGTTGGGTTTGGGAGCTAGCGATCGAAATCTGATTTTGGGACAACAAAATTAAGGTGTTGCTGAATAAATTTATGATTTCACAGGAGTTAGTATTGCATCCGATAGGAAAAAGCCTAGCTCCTCCGGAGGAGACTAACTGATAACTGAAATTACCTTCAGCTACTTACCATTACATTTAAGCAATGTTGCCAGACAAGGATTTGGCCACGAATACACGGATGATTAATCTGCATCCTGTGAAGCTCCAAAAAAACGGCAAGGTATTTCTCCTTGCATCGCCAAAAAAATCATGATACAATTTTATTAGTGGGTGTTGTTCGCCCGCACGCATGACTTTTTATTCAACTAAAAAACAGCATATCGTCACTGAATACATATATATAGAGATACTCACACTATCAAAGCACCAGAAAAATTATCATCTTGTGAAGCACTTTGCTGGAAAAGTAACGATTGGAAAATGTTTCACCCCATCAACAGTATCAATATTATTCATGTAGAAGCGATCGCTATATTCACAAACCCAGAAACTATCATTTTGTGAAGCTAAAAAAAACGGCAAGGTATTTCCCCTTGCATCGCCAAAAAAATCATGATACTATTTTATTATTGGGTGTTGCTCGCCCATGTACATGACTTTTTGTTCAACAAAAAAAACAGCACATTGTCACTGAATATATAGAGATACTCACATCATCAAAGCACCAGAAAAATTATCATCCTGTGAAGCACTCAAATAAAGAACTAACGGCCGGAAAAATTTTCACCCCATCAAAAGATCGATATTACATATTCACAAATCCAGAAATTATCATTTTGTGGAGATCAAAAAAAAAGGGAAAAGCCTTGCATCGCCAAAAAAATCATGATAAGATTGTACTATTGGGTGTTGTTCGCCCGCACGCATGACTTTTTATTCAACTAAAGATGGTGTGAAAACTTACCACTAATTGAATTTCATACATCAAATCAGCAATACCATAATTAAGGGTAATTTTTTTTCATCACTTTAGAAAAACGTGCCGATCGAAAGAGAAAATATTCTAGTCATCTGGATTAACTGCCGAAAATAAAGCAGAATAATCCACATCTGACAATCCTAGTTCAATAGTTTTCTCCAAAACTTTACGCACTCCTTCTTGAATACTCACATCAAGTCCTACTGATTCTGCCGCATTAATAAATATGTTCGTATCCTTCAATAAATGTTTAGCTGGAAAATTAGGATTTTCATAATTTCTGTCTAACATTCGTTGTAATTTTTTATCAAATGTTGGAGCATATAAAGCGCTGTCCCGAACAATTTGCATAAACAAATCTACGTCTATTCCTTCCCGAACTATCAACCCTAAACTCAGAGCAAAAGCAGTTGTTAAAGAACCAATTAATTGATTCATTGCCAACTTAATTGCAGCACCACTACCTACCGCACCAATATGTAATGGTTCGGGACTAAATATCTTTAATAAACCACACCATTTTTCATATTGTTCTGGGGAAGCTCCCACCATCACAATTAAACTACCAGATTTTACTTGAGGAATACTGCCTAAAACAGGAGCTTCTAAATATTCACCGCCACAAGCAACAACTTCATCTCTAATTTGTTTACTTTCAGTAGGAGAAATAGTTCCCATTTGAATTACTGTTCGACCCGATAATTCCGCTTTTGAACTATCAGATAAAAGTACATCTTTAATAGCCGTATAATTTGTCAACATCAAAATCAAACATTCAGAATTTTGAATAGCTTCAGCCGGAGAATTAGCAATTTTAGCACCTGCATTTTCTAAAGGTTCTAATTTTGATTGAGTACGATTATAAGCAGTTACAATATGATTAGCTTCTAACAATTTTTGAGCCATTGGCAGACCCATTAAACCCGTTCCGTTCCTAAAAATCCAATTTTCATTAGTCATTTCCTCTAGATTTTCATATTTTGATACCATGATTTTTGATATTTGTCAAAAAATATAGCATTTAACAAACTAATTCAAAGCAATGATTTCTAGAAATATTGTGCTAAACTTGCTCAGACAATGGGCTATAATAATATGAAAATTTGTCTGAAATTTAAAGGCTAAAATATTTAGTTGTTTGATGAGTAATTTGTAATTTATCGGTAATCCAAAATAACTTACTTTTAGGGTAAATCAGTTAGTAAATAGTATTTATCAACGGCAAAAATATTATTTGCTAGAGCCTATTTATTCTTATTTATGTCCCAATCTAAAACTACCAATCAATGATATTATACCAAGGGTGAAAAAAGAATGTTTAACTTAGGTAAAACTTCAATTATTAAGTAATTAACACAGGCGGAATGACATTTTTGATAATTAGCACGCCAGTTAATATTAATTATTCAAAAAAACATACCCCTGAAAACTAGTGCAGGATGGCACAAATAAGTGACCAGTAAAAGCACTGGCCTCTTCGTGAGATAGAATACTCATCGGTGCGATTGCTATCAGAGGCCAGGTCAAAAAAAAACCCCAGTAAAACAGGAGATTAACGGAGTAAACTAGAATTTATTCAAACCCAATCAACCAACAACCTTATTCCCTTACATCTCGAAAACTCCAGACCTGACCGACAATTTTACCTGTTAACTTTTGAGGCTTTCAACAATTAATAATTACTAATTAATAATTAATAATTAATAATTACCTCTCCTTGAAAAGAAGATGATTGACTAATCATGAAAATTTTTATTTATTATCCCCTTAAAAGGGGAGGCTTTAAACCACAATTTTTCGGTAAATAATATTCAATTACACTACCATTTTTTAATCTTAATAAATCCCGTTTTTTGATATTATCTTGCACAAGTAATGCTTGAAAGGCGATCACATCTACTTCTATCAAAGGTTCTAAAATCAAATAAACTAACTTTTGGCTATCATCCGTTACTAATCCTATTTCAGTTTTCGCCTTCAAAAATATCAAACTCCCACTAAATCCGGTAAAATTATCCGATGACTTACCAATATTAACAAATATAATAGTAGTAGCAAAGAAAATAACTTCTTTATCCGTGTATCTATATTTTAACCAACTAAAATTATGGAAAATATCAACGATAAAATTCTAAATATAGTGGCAGAGTTTTTTGCCTCTTTTGGTCAAAAAGAAGCATTTACTTTATTACTGGCAATGGACAGAGAAAAAGTATATGACGATTTCTTAAAAGCTGAGGCTGGTTTTAACAGTTATAAACTGGCTTTTCTGGATAAAGGAATTAAAAATTCTCCCTATCAAAACCAGGTAGAAAATTATCCAGAACATTTAACTATGCTGCCTAGTTTAGCAATTCCAGGAGCAAAAACTTTTCCTAATGTTGGCGAACTTCCTGATATTGATGAACAGGCTCTTAGTTTTATTCATCCTGATATTAAAGAGGCTTGTATTTGTCTAGTTGGTACTGCTGGCGGACCGTTTAAATCTCGTTGGTTAGGCAGAAATTCTTTGGATAAATGTCAATATTGGAGTTCTACTAAAATTATCGCAATCTTAAATGTTATTTGTTCTATTAATGGAGATATTAATAAATGCAAAATCTGCGGAGATGGAAATTTTTTAGACTTTAATGAAGTTGTAGAAGATATTTTTACTTATGGAAATAAAATTGGTAGTTCAAATGCTTTAGCTGCAATGTTTAAATGTTTTCAGATTTATGTAGATTTAGAATCATGGCTCAAGGAAATCACAGGTAATAATCATACGGAATTTCAAGGTTTATATGGTGAGGAACCGTTTATTTTTTCTCCCCAAATAACACAAGATGACCGGGTATTATTAAGTGCAGTATCGGAAAGTAAAAAGCGAGTAGAACAACCTGGAGAAAATACTGTCGCTACTTATGATTTAACTAGAATCATGTCAATGGTTAGTTGCTATTATCATTTACCAGAATCGGCAAAACTGCCAGGAATGTCTTGGGAAAATTTGCAACCTTTTATTCGTAATGCTGGTAAAGATACTGCTCGTTATGTTGATGTGGCTCTGGAAAAATTGGGTATTCAAGATAGTATTAAATATCCTGTTATTTTATCTAAATTAGGTTTTGGATATAGTAGCAGTCGCAAACGTACAGAACTTACTTATACTTGTTTTACCCAGTTTGAATATCAGCAAAAAATCAGGTCTATGGCGATGACTTTGCGGGCAGCAAGAGCTTTAGGAGATTTTGACAGAGAAGCAGTAGAAATAGATGCACGGATGGCAGCCGAAGTTACGGAAATTCTGAGGCGTTTAGTAACTGATGAACTAGAATAATTTTCAATCAATACAATATATATTATTCAATAAAAAAACAGGAAATCTAAGAAAAAATGCAGATTTTTTTAGCTCAAATAAAGTCATAATTTTTCTCTTTATTTTATTTTTTTTTAGTAGGAAAGCAGAAGTTTAAACAATTAACAATTACTTCTTATTTTCAAGAATATTATTAACTAATACCAGGAGTGATAAGTGTTTGTTATATCATTTCCGGTAGCATGGTTTGTGTATAGAATTAAGTCGGAATTGGAAGAAACATTTAAACATAAGTGCCTTTTACCCTCTGCCTTACTTCCAGCAAAGTATAAATCCAAGGATTTATTGAGGTCAAAAAAAATTAAACAGAAGTTGCTTTGACCAAAGTATAATATGTTTTTCCGGAAATCCCACAGCTAAAATTATTGTAATTCTCTATCTCCTCTCAATAATTTGGATTTGTTTTGTCAAAAGTCTATTGCTGTTAAAATTATGAGGTATTAAAGATTAAAAAATATCATTAATTCCTGGCTTTTGAAATCATCAACTTACGCCAAAGTAAGTTGAAAATTAGAGATGACATAATGTCCGTTTAATGAGTAATAAAAAACTTCCTTATTCTTTCCTCCTGACTCCTGACTGCTCCGTAGTTATTTATTAAGTATTCAACCGGGTATGATCTGAGAGTAAATCTGGAAAGTTTACGCTATAACATATCTGCTTGGAGGTACAAGAAACATAAAATCAAAAAAATTGTATCTCATAAATAATTTATTTCCCAACACAAAATACTCGAAATAATTTTTAGATTTCTATATCGGGTGCTATAGCTGTTAATATATTTTATGTAAACTATTTTTATGAAAAACTAATAATGAACATTAATCGGCGCAAATTCTTAATCTTAACGAGTGCAACTTTAGGATCTATGGTTCTAAGTGCTTGCCAAACATCAACAGATCATTCTTCTTCATCCGTAACTCCTTCTACTTCAATAAATGATACTCAATCAGTGGAAAACTCTGGGGTTTTTCAACTAACATCTCTACCTTATGAATATGATGCATTGGAACCTTATATTGATCAAGAAACTATGCAGTTTCACCATGATAAACATTATGCTGGTTATATTAGAAATTTGAATGGAGCGATCGCTAAGTATCCTGAACTTAAGGACAAAAATGCGGAAGATTTATTGCGTAATTTGAATACTTTACCGGAGGATATTCGTACTGCTGTACAAAACAATGGTGGTGGTTATGTAAATCATAAGATGTTTTGGGAAATTATGATTCCTAATGGTGGGGGTAAACCTGAAGGAAAAATAGCTGCTGCTATTGATGAAAGTTTTGGTAATTTTGATAGTTTTAAGGATAAGTTTAATGCTGCAGGTTCTGGTCGTTTTGGTAGTGGTTGGGCTTGGCTGGTTTTGGGTAAAAATGGAAAGTTAAAGGTTATTAGCACTGCTAATCAAGATAGTCCTTTTTTCCAAGGGGATTATCCGATTATGGGTAATGATGTTTGGGAACACGCTTATTATTTGAACTATCAAAATCGTCGCGGTGATTATTTGAATGCTTGGTGGAATGTGGTTAATTGGCCGGAAATTAATCGCAGGTATGAATTGGCGAGCACTTCAATTGCTAAGTAATGGTTAGTTGCTAAAATCTGATTAGTTTATCGAATACTTAAGGATTGGATTTTTAGTTGAATAAAAAGTCATGTGTAGGTGCGAACGACTCCTAATAAGTTAATAGTATCAAAATTTTTTTGGGGATGCAATGGTAATTTTTGCCGTTTTTTTGGAGCTTCACAGAATGATAATTTTTGTGGTGAGGAGTTATCAGGTTAGGTGGGAATTATCGAATAGATATTGATTTGATTGATAATTTGAGAAATTTGGTGGTGATATTTATTTGATTTTTGATGGCTGATAAAATGAGCTAATTTCGTGGAGTGGAAATTGTGGGAAGAGTAGGGAGCGATATTGCTTGACAGGGTTGAGGCGATCGCTAGAAAACAAAGATGTGGTTGTTTTTTTGCGGAGCTTCACAGAATGATTATTTCTCTGATTTTAAGTGAGTGTATATCTTCTGCTCTTTCTAGGGGTTTTATTTGCTTTTAGCGATACGGCTGATGCCACGCTTCGCGATCGCTACAATCTCTTAATATCCTAATCTTACTTTCTTAGTTGAATAAAAAGTCATGCGTAGGGGCGAACAACCCCTACTAAGTTAATAGTATCACAATTTTTTTGAGGATGCAATCAGAAATCCTTTCGAGCGCCGATTTTTTTTAGGAGCTTCACGGGATGATGTTTTTTTTGGTGAGGAGTTGTAGGTGGGAATTATGGGAAAGACATTAATTGAATGAATTGAAAAATTTGGTGGTGATATTTATTTGATTTTTGATGGCTGATAAAATGAGTGAATTTCGTGGAGTGGAAATTTTGGGGAGAGTAGGGAGCTATATTTCTCGGTAAGGTTGAGGCGGTCGCTAGAAAAACAAAGATGTGGTTGTTTTTTTAAGAGCTTAACAGAATGATTATTTTTCTGGTTTTAAGTGAGCGTATATCTTCCTGTTCTTCTAGAAGTTTTATCTCCTGTTGACGATACGGCTGATGCCACGCTTCGCGATCGCTACAATCTCTTAATATTCTAACCTTACTTTGTTTAGTTGAATAAAAAGTCATGCGCAGGGGCGAACAACCCCCACTAAGTTAATAGTATCACAATTTTTTTGAGGATGCAATCAGAAATCCTTCCGAGCGCCGATTTTTCAGGAGCTTCACAGGATGATGATTTTTGTGGTGAGGAGTTATAGGTGGGAATCATCGAATAGATATTTATTTGATAATTTGAGAAATTTGGTGGTGATATTTATTTGATTTTTGATAGCTGAGAAAATGAGCGAATTTTGTGGAGTGGAAATTTTGGGGAGAGTAGGGAGGGATATTTCTCGGCAAGGTTGAGGCGATCGCTAGAAAAAATAGAATTTTTATATAGAGCTTCACAGAATGAAAATCCTTGTAGTTTTTGGATAATAGATGGGAATAATAGAGAAGAGATTAATTTCATTATTAGATATTTAGTTGTTTGAGCCATTTGATAAATCAAATACAGAAATAGTAACTATTGCAACTCTAACCTTTGAACTTAGCTAACCTTCTAATAAGTAATTCCCTACCAGAAAAAATTATTCGATCTAATTGTAAATATACTCAATTAATTTAAAACTTATAGAATCAAGGGAAAATACTAATGCTCAAAGAAGCTTGCTAGGAATAGGAATTAGTCATCAAATTATTGGCATAATTAAAGAGAAAGCTAAAGTTGCAGGAGTAATAACTGAATATCTATGCAAGTTACTATATTTTTTCCATGAAATAGGTTAATTCTGTCAGATTAAAATTGTTTCCAATAACATAAAGCAATATTCCTCGGCAACCTTGGGAAAACCATTTTTTTAATTGCGTGAAAAAAAGTTAGTCACAGAATATGAAAAATTTTCCAGATTTTACTAATTACGGTTATCAAGTTAGCAAAGAATTAGGGTGTAATTTACAAGGTGGAAGGATTACATATTTAGCTTCCTCTATCACTTCAAATCGACAGGTTGTAATTAAGGAATTTAGATTTGCTATTGCGGATGGGAGTTGGTCAGCTTTTAAGAATTATCAACGGGAAATATCAGCTCTCAAACAATTAAAACATTCTCAAATTCCTTGTTATTTAGATTCTTTTGAAACTGAGTCTGGTTTTTGTTTGGTAACAGAATATATTCATGCTCCATCTTTAGCAGAAAGGCATATTTTTACTCCTGAAGAAGTGAAACAAATTGCTATTTCAGTTTTGGAAATTTTGGTATATTTGCAAAATTTTCAACCTCCAATAATTCATCGGGATATTAAACCGGAGAATATTTTAGTGGATGAAAATTTGCAGGTTTATTTGGTGGATTTTGGTTTGGCAAGATTGCGAGGTGGGGAGTTGGCTTTGAGTAGCATTGCAGCAGGAACTCCAGGATTTATGCCACCGGAGGAAATGTTTAATCGACCTTTGACAACTGGTTCAGATTTATATAGTTTGGGGGCTACTTTAATTTGTTTATTGACGGGAACTAGGAGTGTAGAAGTTGATAGATTATTGGATGAAGATTATCGATTTAAGTTTGCAGATTTGGCTCCTAGTTTACATTGGCGTTTTACTAAGTGGTTGACGAAAATGGTGGAACTTCATCAGAAAAGGCGTTATGAAAATGCTGTTTTGGCTTTGCGGGAATTACATAAAATTCCTGTTGTGGGAGGTGAGGAAATATTTGCTTTTCCGAGGAATGAAGTTAAGGTTGATAGAGAATTTGTTGGTGGGAAAATTCCTGTTGTTGGAGGTAGGGAAAGATTTGCTTTTCTAGAGGATGAAGTTAGAGTTAATGAAAAATTTATTGGTGTTGCGGATAAGGGAGAAATTTTTGCTACTCGTAGGGGAGAAATTAAAGATAATAAAAAAGTTGCTGGTTTTGTGGGAACTCTAGTAGTTCTTGTTACTATTTCTACTATTGGTTCAGTGATTAATTTATTAGATAAAGTTTTAGTAAATCCAACTCCAGTAAGTCACACTTTAGTAAGTAACTCTTCAGAAATTGACCGTATTGAGAGTACAAGAGAATATAGTAATTCAGAATCAACAGTAAATGAAAATATTGATTCAGTAAATATAAGTCTCGAAGATAGTTTAGACAAAAAAGTTTCTGAGATGTGGAAGTCCGATCCATCATTTTGGTATTTGCACTCAGATAAAGATTCTCAATGTATTTTCTATTATTCATTGGACGATTATAATTATAATTCTAATCAGAATGAATGTAAGGAATATGTGGCTTCAAATATAAAGCAACTACAGATTAAAGAAGAATGTATAAACTGCTTCCTGCAAGCCGCAAATCTAGAAAATACGAATCTTGAAAATGCTAATTTACAGGGAGCATTCTTATTTGGAGCTGATTTACGAAATGCTAATTTAAAAAATGCTAATTTAAAACAGACAGAGCTTCGATATACCTTAATTAATGACAAGACTATATTAGATTATAAATGGCGTTTAGTTTGGCAAATTGTTAACGGAAAATATCAGGGATTGAATTTGAAAAATTCTGACTTATCTGATGCTTTTCTAGTAGGAAATTTAGAAAATATTGACTTAGAGGGAGCTAACTTAGAAAACACTATTATCATGGATAGCGCATTAGTCGGTGCAAACTTAAAAAATGCTAATCTCAAGGGTGCTAAACTCAGTAGAGGTAGCTATGTCTATTTAGACTATTATCTAGAAAATCCTAGAGACGATGACAGATTCATGTTTCCTCATTTACACCAGGCTAATTTAGAAAATGCTAATTTAGAAACTGCAGAGTTAATATTTTCCAGACTACAAGATGCTAATTTACAGGGAGCTAATCTTAGGAAGGCTAAGTTAGCAGGTGCTAACTTAGATAATACAAATTTAAAGTCAGCAAATTTAGAAAATGCCTGGCTAGAACTTGCATACCTAAAAAATGCCAACCTAGAAAATGCTAATCTTAAAAATGCTAATCTCAAAAATGCTGACCTTACAGGAGCAAATATTAAAGGTGCTGATTTTACTGGTGCAAATCTAGATGGTGCTACTATGCCGGATGGTAGTACATATAATGGCAAGATAGATAAATAAACTAGGTAGGTGAAATTAAATAGAAGATGATTTTTTGACAGATAAAAGAGAATAGAAACAAAGCAATTTTTCTTACCTTATTTTTTAGCTCTACTTACTTAGTTAGATAGATAAGAAAATTATCTAACTGCTGTTTATTCAATACCTTACGGTCATTACAGTGGTTAAAATTATACCAAAATTAAAAAAAGTTAATTACATCTTAATTTGTGATTTATTCGTACAATAAAAAAAAATATAAATCCCATAAATTATAAAAATTCAACTTTTTTTCCCTCTTTTTTATTATGTTTTTCTTTCCCAGTTAAGTTTTCCCTATGTCGTGACTGTAGCAATATTTTATGAAATTGGTATTAGTTCTGGCGATAATCCTTCCTTCTGCCTTTTTTAATCAGTGGGATGACAAACCAAAAGATCATCAAATTGCCCCACTAAATTAACCAGAGATTTTTCCTATTTACAGGTAGAGGTAGGTTTAATTATACAAAAGAGAAATTACTGGGTAAGTGTTATTTCAGATTATGAATTTCTCAATACTAAAACTCACTCATAGATTACTTCTGACTTCTAACTTGTGCATAGCGCCACATCTCATCCTAGTATTTCATCCACTTGAATATTAATATCTGGAAACCCTTGAACAGACACAATTTCACCCCGCTCGAACTTTTGTACTTCCTTATAACCACTACCAATAGGTTGTCGATACACCTCCAAACATTCCTCATTAATATCTACCAACCAAACCTCAATTACATTATTTTCAGCATAAAGAGGAACTTTAACTTCACGGTCGAACTTAATCGTACTATCTGCTACTTCAACTATCAAAAATAAATCCTGAGACTGGGGATGTCCTGACTCGTAAAAATCTGCTTTTATCTCCAACAAAGCTATATCTGGTTCTGGTTCAGAATAATCATCTAATTCAACAGGGTTTTGAACACTAACTAAAACTCGATCGCCTAACTTTTGAGAAAATAGTCTAGTTAAACGGTTCACGCAAGCTGCATGGTGACGACCTACTGGGGACATTTTGAGAATTTCTCCTCTTATTAGTTCTACTCGCTCATCTTCTTTCAGGATGCCTACTTCAGGCATTTTGTTATATTCTTTGACGGTGAATTGTCGTTTTAGCAGTTGGACTGACATGGCAAACCAGTTTTTGAGAGTAGCATTCTGTAGGAAAGCGGAATGGAGTTCTATATCTGAGAAGCTATAAATATTTTTAGTTGAATAAAAAGTCATGCGTATAGGCGAGTAACCCCCAACGATTATTATGATATCAAAATTTTTACCAGGATGCAACCAAAAATCCTTTGAGGCGCGAATTTTTTTCAGGAGCTTTGGAGAATGAAAATATTGGTGATTTTTCACTGGGGAGAGATGGATGGGAAAATTTTGAGAACAACAAGCATATATTTACAGGTGCTCCGCAGAATGAAAAAAAATCTGCCATTGCTCCTGGGGAAGATTCTGGAAAATCCTTTGGCACAACTAATTTTTCTGGAGCTTCACAAGATGAAAATATTGGTAATTTTTTACTGGGGAGAGATGGATGGGAAAATGTTGAGAACAACAAGCATATATTTATAGGTGCTTCACAGAATGAAAAATATTCTGCTATTGCTTCTGGGGAAGATTCCTCAAAATCCTTTGACAGGGCTAATTTTTCCGGAGCTCCACAAGATGAAAATGTTAGTAATTTTCCACTGGGGAGAGATGGATAGAAAGATTTTGGCAAAAATAGGCATATATCTCTTGGTACTTCACAAGATGAAAATATTTCTGCTGTTTATAGTTTTCCACTGGGGAGAAATGGATGGAAAGATTTGATAATGGGAAAAAATGTGGCAGTTATCTATAATTTTTGATAAGTGGGAAAATTACTGAATCTTCGAGAGGGTGAAGAGCGATCACTCTTTTTCAGAGCTACATCTATCAACCATCAAAAATCATTTGATATAATTGCAAATATACTTAACTCAAAGTAGTCTAATTAGAACAGTCATCAAAGCATTGCCACAGTTAAAGACAAAGGTAAAGTTGCATAATTAATAACAGAATATATACGCAAACCCCTATAATTTGTTCTGCAAAATTGGTGAAATTTTTCCAATTAAAAATGCTTGACTTTACCGAAAAAAATCAGGTATAAAGCCTCTCCATTCATGGAGAAAAAAGTGGTCGAGGGATGGCGTTAGCGGAGCGGTTCTGATAAGAACGGGTCCCCTCGCCATATCCAATCGACCAAGAGAAGAAAAAAATCCTTTGTTCCAATCCTCTTAATTTATAAGAAGAGGTAATTCTAAATTCTAAATTATAAATTATAAATTATAAATTATAAATTCTTGAAAAGAGCGATCGCTTGTGAAAAATCTTGAAAAAATAAAGCTAAAAAAGATGAAAAAATATCCAGACTTTACCAAATATGGCTATCAAATTATCAAAGTATTAGGTAATAATATCCAGGGTGGAAGAGTAACTTACCTAGCTACTAAAATTGAATCAAATAGACAAGTAATTATTAAAGAATTCCGTTTTGCTAGTGCAGATGCAAATTGGTCTGGTTTTAAAGCATATCAAAGAGAAATTGAAGTGCTACGACAACTCAACCATCCTCGGATTCCTCCATATCTTAAGACTATTGAAACACCATCAGGTTTTTGTTTAGTAACTAAATATATAAATGCACCATCCCTCGCACAAAAATATACTTTTACACCAGAAGAAATAAAACAAATTGCTGTCTCAATCTTAGAAATATTAGTAGATTTGCAAAAGTATAGTCCGCCGATTATTCATAGGGATATTAAACCAGAAAATATTTTGATTAATAAAAATTTGAATGTTTATCTAATTGATTTTGGTTTAGCCAGAATTCGACCTAGGGGAAAACAAGCATTGAGTAGTATAGCAGCAGGTACACCAGGATTTATTCCACCAGAAGAAATGTTTAATCTGCCACTCACAGAGGCATCAGATTTATATAGTTTAGGAGCTACATTAATCTGTTTATTGACTGGTACTAAAAGTGGAGAAATTAGTAACTTAATTGGTGAAGACTATCGTTTTAAATTTAAGCATTTAGTACCTAAAAAAATCAATCAAAGTTTTGTTTATTGGTTGGAAAAACTTGTAGAACCAAATGTTAAACGACGTTATCCTAATGCTAGTATTGCCTTAAAAAAATTAAACCCAATTGTGCCTACAAAAACTAATAATTTTATAGAGATAGATAAAGTTAAGTCTTTAGCTCTAACTACTCTGTTGATGATTGTAGCTGGGATTAATATTAAAGTTTTTCAAGATTTTTCCAGACAACAAAAAACTGCTGCCCTATTGACAAAAGTCAACAAACAAGACAGTGAACAATCAATTTCTAACCCTCTTTCTCAAGCTGTAGAACTGGAAAAACAAGGTGATAAATTATTTAATAGTGGTAAATATGATGAAGCTTTACTAGCATACGATCAAGCAATAGAATTAAACCCTAATTATGCCGCAGCATGGTATGGTCGCTGTAGAGTATTGCGACGATTCGCTCTTTACCAAGAATCTCTTCAAGCTTGCGATAAAGTTTTAGAAATTAATCCCAATGCTTATTGGGCTTGGAATGTTCGAGGTAGTGCTTTGAATAGTTTGATGAGAACAGAGGAAGCATTAGAATCGTATAACAAATCTTTGGAAATTAAACCAGACTATCACTATGCTTGGACTGGTCGTTGCTGGGCATTTAATAATTTACAAAAATATCAAGAGGCGTTAAATTCTTGTGACAAGGCTATAGAAATTGCTCCCAATAGTGTCTGGCCTTGGAATAACCGAGGGAATTCACTACGAGGATTAAAACGTTATGATGAAGCGCTTGATTCTTTTGATAAAGCAATTAAAATTGACCCTAACAATCAAAAAGCTATTAATAACCGTAAAAAACTCTTGGATAATTTTAAACAGAAACTTTAGTGTTTATGAGTTAAATAACTGATTAACTCAAGTGAGATTTCCTTTAGGGTTGGGAAATCTTTAAGCAGTGGAGATTCATATCTGAGCCAGAAAAATTAGTTGAATAAAAAGTCATGCGTAGGGGCGAACAACCCCCAACGGTTTTTATCATATCAAAATTTTTATCAGGATGCAACCAAAAATCCTTTGACGCGCGAATTTTTTAGGAGCTTAACAGAATGAAAATGTTGGTAATTTTTCACTGGGGAGGAATGGATGAAAAGATTTTGAGAACAACAAGCGTATCTTTATAGGTGCTCCGCAGAATGAAGAAGATTCTTGGAAATCCTTTGACAGGGCTAATTTTTCCGGAGCTTCACAAGATGAAAATGTTGGTGATTTTTCACTGAGCAGAGATGGATGGAAAGATTTTGAGAACAACAAGCATCTATTTATGGGTTGAAAAATATTCTGGCATTGCTTCTGGGGAAGATTCTTGGAAATCCTTTGACAGGGCTAATTTTTCCGGAGCTTCACAAGATGAAAATATTGGTGATTTTCCACTGAGGAGGAATGGATGGAAAGATTTTGAGAACAACAAGCGTATCTTTATAGGTGCTTCACAGAATGAAAAAAAATCTGCCATTACTCCTGGGGAAGATTCCTGAAAATCCTTTGACGCGCGATTTTTTCTCGGAGCTTCACAGAATGAAAATATTGGTAATTTTTCACTGGGAAGGAATGGGTGTAAAAATTTTGAGAACAACAAGCGTATCTTTATAGGTGCTTCACAGAATGAAAATATTCTGGCATTGCTCCTGGGGAAGATTCTTGAAAATCCTTTGACAAGAATAATTTTCCGATAATTGATAACTGATTTAGATGTGTCATGACACTACAAATTTTGCTGATAACCGATAATTGATAACTGATAACTGATAACTGATAACTGAAATGACCATCCGCATCCGAGGTGCCAGACAACATAACCTCAAAAACATCGACCTCGAACTACCACGCGATCGCCTAATTATCTTCACAGGAGTCTCTGGCTCTGGCAAATCCTCCCTAGCCTTCGACACAATTTTCGCCGAAGGGCAACGTCGCTACGTCGAATCCCTCAGTGCCTATGCCCGACAATTTCTCGGACAACTCGACAAACCAGACGTAGACTCCATCGAAGGATTAAGCCCTGCCATTTCCATCGACCAAAAATCTACATCTCATAATCCTCGCTCCACCGTCGGCACTGTCACGGAAATTTATGACTATCTCAGATTACTATTTGGCCGAGCGGGAGAACCTCATTGTCCCATCTGCCACCATAATATTGCCCCCCAAACCATAGATGAAATGTGTGACAGAATTATGGCTCTGCCAGACCGCACCAAATTTCATATCTTAGCTCCCGTGGTTCGAGGCAAAAAGGGTACTCATAAGAAACTTTTGTCTAGTTTAGCCGCTCAAGGATTTGTTCGTTTGAGGGTTGATGGAGAGGTTGTAGAAATTGATGAAAACATCAATTTAGATAAAAATCATACACATACGATAGAAGTTGTCATTGACAGACTGATTAAAAAGCCAGGAATAGAGGAACGTTTAGCGGATTCTCTCAGTACTTGTCTACGTCAATCTACTGGAATTGCTTTTATTGACGTAGTAAATGATACATCAACAGAGGTAGGTGCAGTGCAGAGTTTTAATAAGTATAACCTAACCTCGGCAAAAATAGCAACTTCAGCTAATTCTAAATCTGCTAATAATTTGCAGAATTCCAGTCAGGAACTAGATACAGAAATAAAAAAATCTCATACTCAAATAGTATTTTCGGAAAATTTTGCCTGTCCGGAACATGGAGCGGTGATGGAAGAACTCTCACCTCGCCTATTTTCCTTCAACTCTCCCTACGGTGCTTGTCCAACTTGTCACGGCTTAGGTAGTCTGAAGCAATTTTCCCCGGAGTTAATTGTACCCGACCCCAATGCACCCTTATATTCAGCGATCGCTCCTTGGTCGAATAAGGAAAATCCCTATTATTTTTCTCTGCTCTATAGTTTGGCTGAAGCTTATGACTTTGAGATAGAAACTCCCTGGAATAAATTGAGCAAGAAAGAGCAAAAGTTGGTACTTGAAGGTAGCGACGAACCTATCTGGATAGAAAGGAAAAATGGAGAAGGAGATTATCGTTACTACCCTGGAGTTATCCCGATATTGGAAAAGCAATATAAGGAAACTGGTTCGGATTTAGTCAAACAAAAATTAGAACAATATTTAGTTAACCAAACCTGCGAAACTTGCCAAGGTAAAAGATTAAAACCAGAAGCACTTTCGGTAGAAGTCGGGCAATACAGAATTACAGATTTTACAGAAGTTTCAATTCGGGAATGTTTGGATAAAATCAATAATTTACAACTGAGTGAGCGACAAGCAAAAATAGCAGAATTAGTATTGAGAGAAATTCGGGCAAGATTACAATTTCTGTTGGATGTTGGCTTAGATTATCTAACATTAGACCGAGCAACAATGACACTTTCTGGGGGAGAAGCTCAAAGAATTAGATTAGCAACACAAATTGGTTCTGGTTTAACAGGAGTTCTCTACGTTTTAGACGAACCAAGTATTGGTTTACATCAAAGAGATAATAGTCGTCTTTTGCAAACTTTAATCAAACTTCGAGATTTAGGAAATACTTTAATAGTTGTGGAACATGACGAAGAAACTATTAGAACAGCCGACCATATTATTGATATAGGTCCGGGGGCAGGAGTGCATGGAGGGCGGATAGTTTCTCAGGGAAATTTTCAGACATTATTAGCAACTGAAGAGTCGGTAACTGGTGCTTATTTATCTGGTAAAAAAGTTATTGCTACTCCAGCAGAAAGAAGAGAGGGAAATGGAAAGTCTTTACTGTTGAAAAATTGTCATAGAAACAATCTCAAAAATATAGATGTAGAAATTCCTTTGGGAAAACTTGTCTGTATTACTGGAGTTTCTGGTTCGGGAAAATCTACTTTAATTAATGAATTACTTTATCCAGCTTTGCAAAATCATCTGAGTCGAAAAGTTCCTTTTCCCAAACGGCTAGAAAAAATCAAGGGATTAAAAGCAATAGATAAGGCAATTGTTATCGACCAATCACCTATTGGTAGAACTCCCCGTTCCAATCCGGCAACTTATACGGGAGTATTTGATGTAATTCGAGGAATTTTTGCCGAAACCATAGAAGCAAAAGCCAGAGGTTATAAACCAGGGCAATTTTCTTTTAATGTCAAAGGCGGCAGATGTGAAGCTTGTAGCGGACAAGGTGTAAATGTAATAGAAATGAATTTTTTGCCAGATGTTTATGTGCAATGTGAAGTTTGCAAAGGTGCAAGATATAGCAGGGAAACTTTACAGGTGAGATATAAAGATAAGTCAATTGCTGATGTTTTAGATATGACTGTGGAGGAAAGTTTGGAAGTATTTAAAAATATTCCCAGAGCAGCAAATAGATTACAAACTTTAGTAGATGTAGGCTTAGGTTATATCAAATTAGGTGAATCCGCACCGACACTTTCCGGTGGAGAAACACAAAGAGTAAAATTAGCTTCCGAATTGTCTCGACGAGCAACGGGAAAAACTATTTATTTAATAGATGAACCAACAACTGGTTTATCTTTTTATGATGTTCATCAGTTATTGAATGTTTTGCAAAGATTAGTAGATAAAGGAAATTCAATTGTAGTGATTGAGCATAACTTAGATGTGATTCGTTGTGCTGACTGGGTAATAGATTTAGGTCCGGAAGGTGGAGATAAAGGAGGAGAAATAATTGTTTGTGGAACGCCGGAAGATGTGGCAGAGAATTCAGAATCTTATACTGGGAAATATTTGCTAGAAGTGTTGGAAAAGTATCCGCCTAAAGTGGAGGAAAATTGAGATTTACTGAAGTATGAATTTTTTCAGTCAGTAATTTTCACATTTATGTCAGTTTTATTTCTGCGATTATATTTAGGGCTTGTTGATTAAATATAAAAGCATTTACATATAGAGGCTTTAGCCTTTGTGTGTGGTCTAAAAGAGCAAGCTTTTTACTTCCTGAAGCTGAAAATGTGGGAATTTTGAGTAGACAAGGGCGAAAAAAGTAAGGGAAAATTTTTCCGACTACTATATATAGGTAGGTAGTCGAAAATTTGTCACAGACTTTTCCAGAACATCTGCTTTTTCTGCAGGGAAGTAGATATTTTTTGAAGTTGAGCAATTGCCTCTTACTTCCATTCGACTTTTTGACAGTTTTCTTCACAGATGAAAATTTCACTCCTATATATAGATAGTCGAAAATTTGTCACAGACTTTTCCAGAATATTTGCTTTAGCTACAGGGAAACGGATATTTTTTGAAATGGAACAACTACTTCTTGTCTGCCTTCAATATATAGATACTTGAAAATTTTTCAGAGACTTTTATCAGATATCTGGTTTAGCTACAGGGAAGTAGATATTTTCTGAAGTTGAGCAAGTGTCTCTTACCTCCCTTCAACTTTTTGCCAGTTTTCCTCACAGATGAAAATTTCACTTCCATATATAGGTAGTGGAAAATTTATCAGAGATATTTCCCAGATATCTACTTACTTCTAGAAGTAAGTAGATATTTTTTGAAGTTGAGCGACCGCCTCTTGTCTCCCCTACACTTTTTACTATTTTTCCTCAGAGATGGAATTTTCTCTCCTAATATTATAGATAGTCGCAAATTTTTTAGAGACTTTTCTAGACTATCTGGTCTACCTAGAGATAACTAGATATTTTTTGAAGTTGAGCGATCGCCTCTTGTCTCCCTTCAACTTTTTGCCATTTTTCCTCACAGATGAAAATTTTACTTCCATATATATATAGGTAGGTGAAAGTTGATCAGAGATTTTTCCAGAATATTTGCCCTACTCACGGCAACCAGATATGTTCTGAAATTTAGAATATATCTTTGTTTTAGCACTTCTGAAATTTTTGTCAGTTTTCCTCACAAATGAAAATTTCACTTCCATATATAGATAGTTGCAAATTTATCAGAGACTTTCCAGATATCTGGTCTATCTAGAAGTAAGTCAATATTTGTTGAAGTGGAGCGATCGCCTCTTGTCTCCCTTCGACTTTTTACCAGTATTTCTCACAGGTGAAAATTTCACCTCCATATATAGGTAGTTGCAAATTTGTCAGAGAATTTTTCCAGAATATCTGGTCTATCTAGGGGTAAGTAGATATTTTTTGAAATTGTTATTCTGTGAAGCTCTAGTAAAGATATATGCTTGTTTTTCCCTCATCAAATCTTTCCATCCCTACCTCCTCAGTGGAAAACCACAAATATTTTCATTCTCTTAAGCTCTAAAAAATCGCGCCTCAAAGGATTTTCGGTTGCATCTCCACAAAAATTGTGATATGCTAAAAACTGTAAGGGGTTGTTCGCCTATGTACATGATTTTTTATTCAACTAAATTTCTTGGCTAAATATCATAATCACTTCAGCAAATTGCTTTGTAACTTCTCCCACTCATTACATCTCCAAAAAAATTAAAATTATTCAGAAGCAGACAAATTTTTATCTGTAAGCCAAGAGCAATATCTACCAACTTTCATCTCAAACTCATCCTAGATAAATTTACTTTAAGTATCCAGTCATTAATTTCCTTTTCAATCTAAATTTTTATCTGGCATCAAAAATGCAGTTACCAAAGCAATAGTACCCCCCAATAAACCCCAACCGAACCAAAGATTAAAATTCCTACCTTTGCTTTTTGCCACAAAAGCAGCAGCAGTACCAATAACACAATGCAAAATCATTAATATCCAGAATAATTGCCAGTTAATTTCAGTCATAATTTTTTTCAAGTATTAGTTATTTGAGAATAAGGACCTAAAAATTTTTCACCATCAAAATGAATTATATGGTCTGGTGCATTCAGCTATCCAAACTTCTGTTTCCCAAGCAATATAAGCAGCAAATTTGCGAAAAGAATTATGGTCTAGAAAAGCCGTGATAAAAATTATGTCAGCCTTGCATTTTTCTGTGAGCTTTTTCAGTTCTAATAAACGTACATTGGAAATTACGCCCGAACTATAAACAGCTTCTATCAAATAAAGCCAATTTTTATGTTCTGAATAAGCTACTATGTCGGGTAATTCTCCATCAGATAATTCAAAAAAGTTTAGTTCTTTCAGTTTGTTTTTTTCTAAATGTAAAAACTTCTTAGCTGTATCGCCGACATATAAAATTTCTGCACCATAACCATATCTAGGTAAAAAACTTTCAATAATTGCTTTCTGTAATTCATTATGTCTGCCAGGGCTAAATTTTAAGACTTTACCAGAAGGAAAATTAACAGGAATTAAACTTATTTCTCGTTGACTAGAAAGTTGTTGCTCTAAAGTGACTCTATCTACTAAAAAAACCTCTACTTCTTCTTCCCAATTATTTGAGCCAAAATTTTTAATTATATTGGCAATATCGGGATTTAAAGCAAAAGACCTTGTACCATCATTTCTAGCTGAATTTGGATTAGCAGCACTAGGAATAATAATTCCTGCAAGAACAATTAATTTTAAATCTTTCCGGCGAATATCGTCATCATAACTTTCAGATATTTGTTCATTAAAATAATTATTCCAGTACCTAATAATTTCCCTAGTTCTTAAAGCATGAGAATTATCAATTTTTGCCCATTCATTAGTGTTCTTAAGGTTGGCTACAGCTAAAAAAGCCATTGCCATTCTTTCCAATCGTCTTTGAGTCATCCCCTCAAGAGGTACACCAAACTTACTAATAATATATAACGCTTCATTGATTAACTTTTGAAATTGTTTAGACTTATCTGACTTAGTAAGATATTGGGGAATTTAAGGCATTTTTATCTCTTAAAAAGGTAATGATAATTGTACAGGCATAATTTTTTGTGAAATTTCCTCTGGTGAGAATCTTTTCCCAGATTCTAAATAACTCCTAATACTTCCTGCCAAATGAAAAGCAAATAAAGGAGGAACTGCATTTCCAATCTGATTAAAACAACTCGTTTCTTTTCCTACAAATTCAAACCAGTCAGGAAAACTTTGTAATCTTGCTGCCTCCCTTAACAATAAACGTCTTCTTCTCCCATCAGACAATTTTATTCGGTGCATATCTCCAGTAGGAGCTGAAATATTTCGACAAGTTAAAGTTCTCGCAGGTTTATCTAAATACAAGTCATGAGGTTGTTTACAACTAGAAGCTTTTTCATATTTTTCTACATATTTATCCATATTTGGAGTGAGAAATTTTGACTCTGGAAGCCCGTGGAATGCCATTGCTCCTAATGCTTCTCCAACAGTTACTTTTTTGTCTAAAACTTGAGGAAATTTAAACTCACCTTTATGCCCAATAAATATTACTCGTTGACGATTTTGAGGCACACCAAAATCAACAGCATTTAACAATTTAACCTCAATAATATAACCCAAAGATTGTAGTGCTTGAGTAATTTCATCCAAATACCATTTATTTCGATAAAGCAAACCTCGTACATTTTCAAATAACCAAATTTCCGGCTTTAATTTTGCCACTGCATTAATAAAAATAGGAAAACCATCTCGCGAATCTTGCAAACCTTTTTGCTTTCCCCCAACACTAAAAGGTTGACAGGGAGGACCGCCAATTATTACATTTGCCGGAGGTAATTCTGTTTCAGAAGAAAGAGTAATTTTAGTGCAATTACCTTTGAGATTTTTATTATAAGTTGCACAACAATCGGCATCTATTTCAAAACCATAAGTTTGAAATTTATGGGCTTCAAAACCGAGAGATAAACCACCGCATCCAGCAAATAAATCGATAACTAAATTAGTCCGATTAACAGATGGTTTAAGTAAATGATTGATTTTTTCTATGTAATTCATAAATCTTATGCAAATCATTAGAAGACTTGTGTAGAATACATAGGTAAAATTAGGAAAAAAGGGTTGATTTTTATGATTTTTATACTAAATATGCTGAGAAAAAGGTACTAATTAACTCTCTATAAGTCTATTACATCCTACTTTATCATTGCAATAAAGCTCCGATATAAACATAATTTAGTATTAGTTTTTTTTTGAATTTTTGGAACTTTTAATAAATATATTTAAATCTATTTATTACTTAGTTTTCCCCTTTAATTGTTAGCAGTTAATATCCCAATATAAAAGTCATTAATTGTTTAGGAATAGCAATTTTAACGCTTAAATAATTCTTGATTGAACTATAATTTATCAGGTAATTTATTATAATAGATTGTTGTTTTTTTAGTGAAAAAATGCTGTTTTTTCCTGATACTATTTTCAATTAATATTTCCTCTCAAATATTTAATTCTATATTCATATTTAAAATGTAAATGCTATATACCAATAATAAATAACTTGAAATTGGAGATTTTTCTAGAAAATCTTAATCTGCCTTCCTTCTAAAATATTACATCTGCTAGATATGAGATTTGCCAAATTGAATAAAAAGCGTTATATACTTATAAGTCAATTTATGATTAAACAATAAATAATTAACAATGTCAGAAAATCAGCAAGAAACTTGCCCAGTCTGTCTAGTTAAAATAGTAGGTGGAGATCGGGTGTTATTTTCTTCTGGACCACCTGGTACTAAAGCAAAGTTATGGGCTCGTGTTTGTCAATATGCTCAAAGACAAGGTTGTATAAATCAAGATCTAGATGAAGTTGGAAAGGTCAAATCTGAAGATTACTATAACCCTGAGATTTCCTAGCATCTTTTCATTTTTTCTTCTCACTTACTTGTTCTTTATAAATAAGAAAAACAGAGGCCATTATTAAAAGAAAATTGTTAATTAATTCGCTTAATTAATATCTTAAGAGTCAATATGTTACCAAAAATATATAAGGCACTAAATCCCTGTATCTATAAATAAAATATAAGTAAGAATAACAAGATTCTTAAGCTTAACATATCTTATGGTAGAAATCAGATATGATTTCTATCACCCCTTGAGTTTTTGATGGATTTTTCTTACCTTATAACCCTTAATTTTGATTTTTGATTTCTTACTTCCGTGAAGTATAGCAATGAGCGCTGGTATATTTACAAATTGCAGGAGGGGCAAAATAGCTAAAAGTCTTATATTATCAGCAATTTATTCCCCCTTCCGGAGCTGTTGCCTGTTGCCTGTTGCCTGCGCACAGCGCTATAGTATAGCGCTACGCAAATACGCTCTTGACATTCCTTTGTTCCCTCACAGGAGTGCCCATTACCTCTGTTAGTAGGCATTCCCATGACGAGGAAACCTCGCCGGGTTCCGAGTGGTTGCCTCTGTTGGACCCCGCTGAGTCCCACCCCTATTCCCAGATCCGGTGTTCCCTTACAACCTACATTTATTGTCAAACGCCAAAAAACCTAGTGCTATACAGAAATAAGAAAGGAAAGGACAAGAAAAGAAAGGCAGCTTTGCTAAAAAAAAGGGGGGTGATTTTCTACCAAGATTTTTTCTCCTAATCTCCTGCCACGCTGCTATTTGCTTTTCTGTGGTAAAAATATTTTTCAGATTATTTCCTAGAAGAAAACTTGGAAGTCCAAGACAAATGTTTTTAGATGGAGGTAGCATCAAAATACTAATTGTCGTAGGATCTTATTTCAAAGTCCGTATATTTCTATATTAATTTTTTCTAGAAACCAGTGCAGTATGCCCAACAGATCCTACTATTAACAGAAGGTTAAACATTTGAAACTCAGAAGAACTGAGATAATTTTGACTTGACGTAAATACAGTAGTGATGTTTTTGATTTTTGTTGCATAAGCTTGGTTATGATATTAATCGGCATTAGAGAATAGATACTCTATATGATTTGTCAAATAGTCCTGGTTTAACCATCAAGTAAAATTAAATAATGAATCAGACTGCAGCGTTTATAGGAGGATGTATTCTGACGGGGATATTAATTGTCCTCTTGCTCATGGGTTGGATTGTATTTGGCAAGTCGTCTCCTGATTATCGGACGGAAGCGCCAAAAGCATCCCCTTCTCCCTCAATCACATTTTCTCCTTCTCCAAAAGTATATCCTTCTCCTTCTCCTTTAGTAGCTGTCTCACCCCAGCCATTACCACCCCCACCAATTTCAGTCCCTTCAGTTCCTGACTTTAAGGACTATCAGTTGGAACAACAAATTAAAAATCAATCAGAGCAACAACGTTCAGCTTATGAGCAACTGAAAACTCAACTACAGCAGCAATTACTTGATATGCGACAGTTGAAAACTCAGTTAGAGCAACAATGGGCAGAGACACAACAACTGAGACTGCAACAAGATCAACTGAGGCTACAAAATGACCGATTGTTGATTCAAGTCCAGGAGCAAGAACGTTTGATTTCTGGCTTGAGTCTACAACAGGGGATAGATAATTATAGCAGAAGAGCTTCAGGTAGTTCTGCGAATTATTTAGAAAAAGGTATACTGTGGTTTATTGGAGGAATAGTCTTAGCTATTTTACTTCTTGGCGGTGGTATTATTTTAGTCGGAATGATTATTTTATTAGCTCAACCCCAACGTCGATCTTCTTACAATGGGAAGAGTACAGCTCACGATATTAATGTTCCTTGGCAATATACTATTTATGAGGAGGAGGAAACTAAATTTTTACCTCCTTATATTGACAGGAAAAGAAAGCAAAAATAATAAAATAAATTTCAATAAATCAGAAAAAATAAAAAGGTAAACAATGATAGAAATAGGTGAGTAATAGAATTGAGTATTGTCCTTTGAGGCATAAATTTCCAATTTCTTTTTTGTAGTATTATTTTTGGTAATTGCTATAAATAGAGCAAGAAAATTTTAACTTTTTTAGCTAAAGGAGCAAATATTTCTTTCACTGTCAGAGCATTTAGTGTGCTAATCTAGCATTTTTTATAAATTTCTCTAGCTCTCTAGATGGATATTACTTCATTTGGCATCTATTTATAGCAATTTCAGAAGACAAAAGCGGGAAAAATACTTTCCTGTCTAAGGTTGATTATTAGTCTATGTTCTAATACGAAATTAAGATAAAGTTATATAGAATAAAATTTTAATCAGAGTTGACTGTAGATCAAGACAGACAAGTTAATCAATTTCATAATTATTTTCAGCCTTACATAACATTGGTATAAGCAACTCTTTATTTTCTATATGAATATGTTATTTAATAGATTTTAATATTAAGAATTTTTGCCCAGCTAGGATTACCAGCAGCTAATTTATAGGAGAAGGAAGAAGGAAGAAGGAAGAAAGCGTTTAGTTATCTACCAGAGAAGGATAAATCTGGTGTTGTCTGAGTTTTAAGTTTTTGATATGTCCGTGCCCTTTCCTCCCACTGCTATACCCTTGATATCTGAAATATCAAACTAGAGAAGAATGGAGTTATTTATAATTGTTACTTCGTGTTAGTTGGTAGTTAATTTTATGGATAAGTTTATTGCTTTACTATAGGTAGATGCTACTATTATTATTTAATGGATTTAAGGGTCAGAAAAAATGATTATTTTCGTGATTAAATATCCTTGATTATTGATGTACCTATTATGAAAAAGCATTTCCTGAGGTCATGCTCTGCAAACAGCAATTTAGCAGTCAGCATTTCCTGAGGTCATTCTCCGTAAACAGCGAGTGATAAATAGCTGAAACCGATAAAAATACAATTTAAAAGAGTATTTAAACCACTCTTAAACTATTTGGCATTTATAGGCCGGAGATTTAAACTAAAGCTAAAAGCTTTTAACCCAGAGCTAGTTAACACTACAAAAAAAATTAATTGCTACAGTTGATCATTTGATCATTGGATATTCTGACCTTCATTCACTTTTACTATTCTGATAGTTGTATTTGCTTCTCCAATTTTAAAATTTTTGGTACAGGGTTTGTAGAAGCAAAAGAGGAAATGATTGTTCTGATTTTAGAGTAGTTAGTAAATGCAGGAATTAGTTCTGTAGGTTGGTTAATGATTATGACTGGATATCAAAGTACATTGATTTTGATGTTTTGATTTAGTGTAGTGATAAATATATTTTAAATAATAATCTTAATAGCAAATTTTAGTATCGTCTGAGCAGCGATCGCCACAGTAATAACAATGATTATGTGGAAGATTTTACTACATATTCTAGTAGTAAAATAGTTGAATTTATATCGATATATAATTTATCGCATCATCAGAAAATGATAGAATGAAGTGTAAAGTTCAACTATTTAAACTTACTGTAATTATTCAGGAGGTATCAATGTTAACCAAAGAAAATCCTTGGTCTAGCAATTTTATCACAGCAAATAGTATTAAAATCCATTATGTGACTCAAGGTTCAGGCCCTTTGATGTTAATGTTACATGGATTTCCTGAATTTTGGTATTCTTGGCGACATCAAATTCCTGAATTTGCTCAAGATTATAAAGCAGTTGCCTTAGATTTAAGAGGCTACAATGAAAGTGATAAACCAGAAGATAAATCTGCTTATGTAATGTCAGAATTTATTAAAGATATAGAAGGAGTAATCAAAGAATTAGGTTATGAAAAATGTGTTTTAGTAGGACATGATTGGGGAGGGGTAATAGCTTGGTCTTTTGCTTATGCACATCCTGAAATGGTAGAAAAATTAATCGTAATGAATATTCCTCATCCGGCAAAATTTAGGGAGGGTTTAGGTACTCCAGAGCAACTTTTCAGAAGTTGGTATATGTTTTTCTTCCAGTTACCTTTTTTGCCAGAATTAATGCTTGAATTTGATGATTATCAAGCTATTGGTTCTATTTTTAAAAGTATGGTAAATAAATCTGCTGTTACTGATGCTGATATAGAAGCTTACAAGGATGCTGTGGCTAAACGAGGTGCTTTAACTTCAATGATTAATTATTATCGTAATATATTTTCTGGATTTTTCAATCAACAAGAGTGGGGAATATTGCGAATTCCTACTTTAATGCTTTGGGGTGAAGAGGATACGGCTTTAGGAAAAGAATTAACTTATGGCACAGAAGAATATGTGGAAAATTTTCAGATTCGCTATATTCCTAATTGTGGTCACTCGGTACAACAGGAACAGCCTCAATTGGTTAATCAATATATGCGAGAATTTTTGAGTAATGATAATGATTTAAATTGAAATAAGTGCAGAGAGAATATTGATTTTATGCCATTGAAGAAGGAAGAAGGAAGAAGGAAGAAGGAAGAAGGAAGAAGGAAGAAGGAAGAAGGAAGAAGGAAGAAGGAAGAAGGAAGAAGGAAGAAGGAAGAAGGAAGAAAAAAAAATTAGTATTATTACTAATTTATAGTTCGCCTTAAATGATGTGAATAGAACATTAAAATTTTTGAGGAAATAGGAAGCAGTTTCAGGTAATTAGCTAGTTTTGGGGAGAAGCAAAAATGACGATTTAGTTTTCCAATATAGTTGGGAAGTAGTAATTATTGTCAGAGTTGTAAAACCCTCAAAAATAAACAGAATAAAGTCTGAAATCTTTACCACTATTTCCTCTTTCCTGATTCTTAAGATATTTTCTTTATAACTGTAAGCATTTCCTGTGGAATGCTGCGCAAACAGCTATTAGCTTTCCGCAACAAGACTTTCTCTTTAAGAACAGTGTTTAAATTAATATAGACTTTAAGGTCAAGAGAACCAACTTTTGTAGTAAGACAATTAATCAAGCTTTGATCGTAAACTAAAAGCAATAGCTGATAGCTGATGGCTGACGGCTGAATGCTTACTTATAACTGGGTCGAATATTACTAAATAAGAAGAATAAGCCACAAAAAAACTTAAGTATTTGATGAAAAGAAAGTTTGTCAAAAATTTGTTTCCTTGTACCCTTTGTAACTTTACCAATTCAACAGTTACCCTATCTGCCTTGTCATAACAATAATTTTTAATGCCAGCTAACTTATATAATTAATGTCACTCAAATTACTCTAATAATGATTAATCAATTAAGTAATACGATCGGAAATAATCTAATAGTAATAACTATCCTAATTATTATAAATTGGTTATTGTTATCTTCTAATACTTTAGCTCAACTGATTGATAATAGTCGGCGCGAACAACAAGTATTCCAATCCATTGAATTAAATACGAATTTAATTTTAGAAAATGCAAATCCAGTGGAAAAACAACAGTTAAAAGACAAAAAATATGCTCAGATGCAAGAGTCAGAATTTGCATTCTACAGAGCAACAAATCATTTGTTTTGGCAATATTTTGCTAATGATAGTAGACTCAGTAAATTCGGTAATTCTAATACGAAAACTTGGATTTTAGGAGATTGTCATGTTGATAATTTTGGTGCTTATAATAACGATCAAGGAGAAATTATCTTCGACCTGAATGATTTTGACGAATCAATTATTGCTGATTATCAATATGATTTGTGGCGTTTAGCAACCAGTATTATTTTAGTGACAAATGATTCTACCCTATCTAAATCCGAACAAGAAGAAGTTGTTGATAGCCTTAGTGAAACTTATCTAGATACCCTAGCTTCTTATGTAGGAAATGACAAAGAAACTAAAATATATTTTACAGAAGCTAATACTAAAGGAGAGGTGAAAAAAACTATAGAAAAAGCTGCTAAAAAAACACGACAAGGAATGTTAGATAAATGGACTAAAGTCATAGAAAATCAAATAATTTTTAATTTTTCCAGTGAAAAATTGAGTCTTGCCACTGATGTTAAAAACGCTATTAAATCAGGAATGCTAGATTATGGTAAAACCCTTTCTGGTAACCTAAATTATGACCTAGAATATTTTAAAGTTAAAGATGTTGCTCAAAGATTAAATGCCGGATTAGGCTCATTCGGAACACCACGTTATTATCTATTAATAGAAGGGAAAACTGATGCTTTAGATGATGACCATATCCTAGATATTAAATATCAGTTTCAACCGACACCTACTTATGAATTGTTCAGCTTATATGACCGCATTAATTATCGGAAAATATTTAATAATAGTGCTCAACGTCATGCTCTAGCTTATAAAGCACTGATTAAAGACGCTGATGACTTTTTAGGATGGATAAAACTTGTAGATAATAATCCTATTGATGGAGATTTTTCTGGTGATTATTCTGTTAGAGAAATATCTCCCTATAAAAAATCTCTCAAAATTAAAAATTTAATAGATAAAAACAGTTTTATAGAAGTCGCTCAACAATGGGGAAAAATTCTGGCTACCAACCATGCTAGAGCAGATAAAGATTTTGATAAAAAATTAGTTTCTACTTCCTTTGAAAAACAAGTAAAAAAAATTACTGATGGTAAGCATGAAGAATTTAGAAAATTAGTGCGTGAAATAGCCTTTAAATATGCGCAGCAAGTTGAAGTTGATTATGATAATTTTGTGACTGAAGAAATAGAGAATAAAAGGAATAGGGAGTAGGGAAGTAGGGAACCCACCCCTAACCCCTGCCAGGAGCGGAAGTTAAAGATATGAATAATTAACATTAACTGAGCTGCTAATTAGCAAAAAAGTTATTCTGCTATTTTTAATTACTTAATAACTGAAGTGTTACCTAAGTTAAGCATTAATGCATGGGAATTGGTATAAATTTTTGAGTTTATTTTCTAGATGTTTTTGACTAAAGTCTCGATATAGTGTTTTGCTCTGGGATGTGGAGACCAAGTGCTACGAAATGGGGAATAGAAAATATTAAAGGAGGGAAAACAGCATTAAATAGTAGCAAAGATAAGAATATAAGTTACTCGAACGGCGCACCTTTTTTATCAGAAAAAAACTCAATCTAGATTTACATTTCAAATAAAAACACTATAGTTATCAAAAAGTGAGTACTTTTACCAAATAATTAAGTTTTAAAGCCTCTAATTTTCAGAATAAAAAAGAGAAAAATCACTTTAATTGACTCTCTTCTTTTAAAGAGAAGTAATTATTATAGGACTTACGAATTACAACAAATTTTTATCATTGCCACCCACAGGGAAACAATCTCACACTCAAATCCTAGTTTTTCCTAGCTCATCGTTCAGCAATTAACAATTAACAATTAATAATTACCTCTTCTTAAAAGAAGAGGATTGACTAAAAGGATTTTTTTTATTTTATCCCCTTAAAAGGGGAGGCTTTAAACCTGAATTAATGAATAATTATTAACTATCAACTCTTAATTATTAATTATTCATTATTAATTATTCATTATTCGGTAAGTCCTGTATTAATTATTGAATATTAGCCATTAATGTAAATTCATCACGATATTTGACCCTTAATATTTTGCTTATAAATACTCTATAAGACTTAATATCACTATCATTATTCCTCTAATTCTTGGGTCGCTTTTCTTTCCTTTCCCCTTCTTTGAATAATTTTCAGTGCGGAAGCTGCTCCAGCACTTATTGCAGCAGCTCCTAATATAGGAGTTGATGCAGCATTACCCCTATTCCCGCTCCAATCAGAGATGCTGTAACCATTGCTGTACTAGCTATGGTTGTAGAAGTATTTTCATTTTCTGTACTAGATGTTTCTGTACTAGATGCTGCTTCATTTTTTTGATAACTGTCCTTAGCTTCTTCTTTCATAACTAAAATTGTTACCTCTTAATCCCAAACACAAATAAACTCATTAACCCTATACCTATTATATTAGAAAAGAAAATCAACCAAAAAGATTGTTCTCTCGGTCTAGCGTCTTGCCATTCTTGATGCAAACTTAAAACGTAGATAAACAGCCCAAAAGATATCTTCGATAATTAATAATTAATCATTAATAATTAATTATTAATAATTACATCTTCTTGTAAACTAAGAGGATTGGCTAAAAGGATTTTTTTTCTTTTGTCTCCATGAATGGAGAGGCTTTATACCTTAATTTTTCGGTAATAAATAGTCCTGCTTTTTGAACGTCATCAGCATTAATATTAGTGTCAAATAATAGTGTTAAACCTCCAGTAATAGAAGATAAATTCATGAATTGATAATGGATAATTACCTCTGGTTAAAACTGTTACGGAACGGAATAGAATATAAGAAAATCTGATTTTTTTTTCTCCTTAAAAGGAGAGGTTTTAAACTTTTGGAGATTAATTATCAATTATCAATTATCCATTATCCACTGGTAAGTTCTATTTCCCAAAATAAATCTTGTCTTTCCCAACCTTTCCCTCTTGCTAATTTCTTAGCAATAGAACCTATAAATATAATTACTAAAGGAATAAATAGGGCTTCAAATAAAACAACTAAACTAACATTTTTCATATTTGCCACTTGCCTTTTGCCACTTGCTTTTTTCAAACATCCATATGACTTTTAATTTTAGACTATTGACTAATAAGATTGACAAATTATGTGGCAATCTGAATATAGGACAAAATCTATTACTGAGCCTTTCGCTACAGAAATATAACGATATATTATGCAAACTCTACCCAAACCAACCAAAACTCCAGCAAATCAACCCGCCTTTGACACAACTATCCATAGGCGAAAAACTCGCCCAGTCAAAGTAGGTGATGTAACCATCGGTGGTGGCCATCCAGTCGTAGTCCAGTCAATGATCAATGAAGACACCCTTGACATTGACGGTTCCGTAGCTGCCATTCGTCGTTTACATGAAATTGGTTGCGAAATAGTCCGCGTTACCGTTCCCAGTATGGCCCATGCAAAATCCTTAGCAGAGATTAGACAGAAATTAACACAGACTTACAAACCCGTCCCACTGGTAGCTGACGTTCACCATAATGGTATGAAAATTGCTCTAGAAGTTGCCAAACACGTTGATAAAGTCAGAATTAATCCTGGTTTATATGTATTCGAGAAACCTCAATCTGGCAGAAACGAATATACCGCAGCAGAATTTGAGGAAATAGGTGAAAAAATCCGCCAAACCCTCGAACCTTTAGTAATTTCTTTACGAGACCAAAATAAAGCCATGCGAATTGGAGTTAATCATGGCTCCTTAGCAGAAAGAATGTTATTTACTTATGGGGATACCCCAGAAGGTATGGTAGAGTCTGCCCTGGAATTTCTCAAAATTTGTGAATCTTTAGACTACTACAATTTGGTAATTTCTCTAAAGGCATCGCGGGTACCAGTTATGCTTGCTGCTTACCGATTAATGGTAAAACGGATGGAGGAACTAGGTATGGCCTATCCTCTTCATTTGGGTGTAACTGAAGCAGGTGATGGAGAATATGGTCGGATTAAGTCTACTACTGGTATAGGTACACTTTTAGCAGACGGAATAGGGGATACAATTCGTGTGTCTTTAACTGAAGCACCCGAAAAAGAGATACCAGTTTGTTATGGCATTCTTCAAGCTTTGGGCCTGCGGAAAACAATGGTAGAGTATGTGGCCTGTCCCTCCTGTGGCCGAACTTTATTTAATCTGGAAGATGTTCTGCATCAAGTGCGGGAGGCAACAAAACATTTAACAGGATTGGATATTGCTGTTATGGGTTGTATTGTTAATGGTCCTGGAGAAATGGCAGATGCAGATTATGGTTATGTAGGCAAGCAAGCAGGGTATATTTCTTTATACCGTGGACGGGAAGAAATTAAAAAAGTCCCTGAGTCTCAAGGTGTTGAAGAATTAATTAATTTAATTAAAACTGATGGGCGTTGGATTGAACCTTAGTTTATAATTGATGTTTAATTGGGAGTGTATTTTTAATTACACTCCTTGGCTATAGCAATTCCTAAGAAGTGTGAGGTATAAAATTGTTTTATTTTAGAGAGTAGGGAGTAGAAAAGAAGAAAAACAACTGTACTTCAGTAACTTGATAAATGCTATAAATTAACAATTGTATAGATGGATATCTTATTTTTGTTGTCTATCAGGAATCTAATACCACTTTGAAAAAAGAATGCTACAAAAAGGTAATATAGATTTTATCTGCTTAAAAATAGCCGATCCAGTTGATTTTAAATAGTTATTTCTATCGTTTTTCCTTTGTTTTCAATATTTATCCCTTCTTCCTTCTTACCTACAGATGTTGGATACAACCTCCCTACCATTTGTAAAAAACATTTATTGCGTTTGGTATAATAGGAATCTCAATTAATGAATTTGGATACAGATAAAATATCAATGTTTGAGTTTAAATGTTGGCAATAAATATACGATTTTTCTTAATTAGAAAAGTTTGTAATTGATAGATGAGAGTAAGCCTAATATTATTTTGAGCATAAATAAATAGTTAAAAATAATATTTAAGAGCTGTAGAAGTAGATGATAACTTTATATACCTCAAAAAATGGTTAATACTAAATTTAGATTACAGATAGTAAACAAAAATAATTATCGATCGTACTTCTACTCATACTAGGGAAATAAACAGTTAAATTTTCATATTTGATATTTATTGATATTTATGAATCAATTATTAGTGCTGAAATTTGACCATGAAAATTAGGTCTCAAAACTCCTATGGTCATTTCATTCTAGATTTTAGCAATGAATTTATTGATTTTCAGACAGCGAAAGATAAATTTTTTCAAGCTTGAAATAACGTGGTTTAGTCAATACATAAAATGGCGCAGTTTAGAATTAAATAGCCCTGCAAAACTCCCCTTTTACCTTTTAAAGGAATAAAAAGTGTCAGTTTTTTGCTTTGCATAACTGCTATAAACATATTGCTGAGAAAAATGCATAGCGTCCCGTAGGGAAGGATTACTTGCTATATAAAATAGACCAAGAGAAAAGAAAATTCAGTATTTTCTTACCTCCCTATTGCAAGATTTACTGTCAAGAGGCTAACGCAGTTCCTTCGGAAAAAGTTAACTGATAACTGAAATGACCAAACTTCTCTAGTTAAATAAGAATATTTTTTTCTAGACATACACTATAAAAACAAAATAAAGTACTCACTATAAATATCCTAAATTTATTAATGAGGATTTACCTGATTCCCTTTTCTTTTCTTGATTTTTAAATCTCAAACAACCTAATTATAAGGATTATATTACTTATGCTAAATTAGGCATAATAGTAGTGATGTAGTAATTATTGTTTAAATTAATTCAACAAACAAATGGTTATAGCAAAACGTGGGCTAATTCTTGGTGCAACAGCATTGATGTTAACAGGCGTTACTGTCATAGGCGCTGGTATTCATCTTTCCTCTCAAGCATCATTAAATAATAACGACCCTAAAGAATTAATCGACCAAGTTTGGCAAATTATTGATAAAACTTATGTTGATGGTACTTTCAATCAAGTAGACTGGAAAGCTACTCGCACTGAATATCTCGATCAAACTTATACAACTGATGAAGAAGCTTATGATGCAATTAGGGAAATGCTAGAAAAGCTAGGAGACCCTTATACCCGCTTCATGGACCCGGAAGAGTTTAAAAATATGCAAATTGACACTTCTGGAGAACTCACAGGTGTAGGTATTCAACTAACCCAAGACCAGGATACAAAAAAATTAGTAGTAATTTCACCAATAGAAGATACCCCGGCTTTTGAAGCAGGTATTCTAGCTAAAGATATTATTAGCAAAATTGATGGCCAAAGCACTGAGGGGATGGATATAAATCAGGCAGTAAGTCTGATCCGCGGTCCCATAGGTTCTCAAGTAACTCTAACCATTAAACGAGAAGGTAGGGAAATAAAGTTTCCTATTACCAGAGCAAAAATTGAAATTCATCCCGTAAAGTATTCTCAGAAAGACAGTTCTCTGGGTAAAGTTGGTTATATCCGCTTAAATCAGTTTAGTGCTAATGCTGCTGGTGAAATGCGAGAGGCGATAGATGAGTTAGAGACTCAGAATGTATCGGGTTATATTTTAGATTTACGTTCTAATCCTGGTGGCTTACTTTATGCTAGCGTAGAAATTGCTCGGATGTGGCTCGAACGTGGAGATATTGTTTCTACTGTAAACCGTAGTGGTATTACTGATCGCCAGAAGGCTACTAATAGGTCTTTGACAGATAAGCCATTGGTGATTATGGTAGATGGGGGTTCGGCAAGTGCAAGTGAGATTCTTTCTGGTGCTCTACAAGATAATGAGCGAGCGACATTAGTAGGTACTAAAACTTTTGGTAAAGGGTTGGTGCAGTCAGTGCGTGGTGTGGGTAAAGGTGCAGGGTTAGCAGTGACGATCGCTAAATATTTCACCCCGAGCGGTCGCGATATTAACCATGAGGGAATTAAACCAGATGTAGAAATCTCTCTGACAGATGAACAAAAAGAAGCTTTGCGGAAAAGTCGCGACAAAATAGGTACTCTTGACGATCCTCAATATGCAAAAGCATTGGAAATTTTGAATCAAGAGATTGCAAAACTCCAAAATAATAAAGCTCAGTCAACAACAAAGTAGATTGATAAATTAATTATATTAATTATTTTGGCTGACATTTTCCTGCTCGAATCAATCCTACACGACGGGCGATCGCTTCTTCAACAGTATCAAATGGACCCCATGTTTCTATAACGTCGGGGCCTTTTTTTTGTTCGACTTGTGTACTAGGCAAAATTTCACAGGTTTTCTCTAGTTTCTTGATAATATAGTATTTTTGTGATGAGTCATTCATATTAAAAAAAGAAGAGGGAAGAAGGAAAAAGGCAGAAGACAGTTGGTAATAACTCAAAAAGTGGCCTTGCATAAATACGGGATGATTTTAATAGTTTTGTGGAATGGGCATCTTGCCCGTTCCCGTTCCTGATATTTTCGGGATAGGCAGGATGCCTGCCCCCACTTACCACTTATATTCATCCCCCCCTCAGCAATGCCCAAAAAGTACTTATATCATGTCAAGATAATTAAGCATAATCAAAATTTTATATTTAAGGGTTATTGAAGAAATATCCCAAATTCATGATCTGTTTCCTGTATTAGCTCTTGAATTTACACCTACGATGTACCACCTAACACCTACAGCCTAATTAATATAAATATTTACTTAACAAAGTTACAAACCATATTAACATAATAATGTTTTTTGTACTTCCAGTAAAATTATTAAACTAAAAATATGGGACGTAAGTTTTATGGTGCAGTATTCCCATTCATTTTAGGCATAGGATTTGTCTTGTCTATTACTCCAAGTAGTGAAGCCAAGAAACAACAATCAAGTGAAAGTCTTGACCAAACTGCTCAGATTTTAGAAACAATAGAGGAATACAATCCACTCAAGCAACCTCCACAGACATCGAAATCACTTGAAGAGTTAGACCAAAAAAAAACAAATATTGTTACAGACAAAAATAATGATACTTTAGGACAAATAGAACAATACAATCGACTCGATCAGCCTCCCGAAATACCACCCCCCCTAGAACGAGTTAACTCTGTCAATCAACTGAGTGATGTTCTACCCACAGATTGGGCATATAGTGCCTTACAAGGATTAGCAGAACGTTATGGTTGTCTATTGGCCTCCCCAAATGCTACATTTGGTGGCAATAGAGCCATCAGTCGTTATGAGTTTGCTGCTAATCTTAACGAATGTTTAGAAGTTATTCAAAGTCTAATTGAAGAATTCGGTGAAGGTTATATTAGTCAAGAAGACTTAGCTAAAAGTCAACGATTACAAGCAAATTTTGCGGTTGAAATAGCCGATACTAAATCCCGCCTGAATGCTCTAGAAACACGAACAGATATCCTGGAAGCTAATCAGTTTTCTACCACAACATTACTAAAAGGGCAAGTAACCATGGCCCTTTATGATGCTTTCGGTAATGATGGAGAAGACGGTGCTACAGTGAGTGCCGATGATAGCCAAACAGGGTTTGGTCATGCTGTAACATTGAACTTTGATACCAGTTTTACAGGTCTAGACTTCCTGAGAACTAGGCTAAGAGTTGGAGACTTACCTGGAGTAAATACAGGTACAGCTCATACTTTCATAGGCGCAGGTTCTCCACCTAATGACATAGCGCGATTAACAGAAGTATACTATATTTTTCCCCTCAACACGAAAATGAGTCTTTATATAGGAGCTGCTGGACTTGACTTCGATTTGATGGCTCCTGCTCTTAATCCCAAACTACTCAGTGGTAATACAGGAAGTATAGCCTTGTTCGCTTTTTACAACCCCGTCATTTATATTCAAGTAGGCGGTGCTGGTTTAGGTTATAGTTATCAAATTAACGATAATTTTAGGTTAGATGTGGCTTATCTGGGAGGTGGTCCTGGTGGTGGTACAGGAAGAGTCAACGATCCCAGAGAAGGTGGGGGAATTTTTAACGGTACAAATAGCGCTTATGCTCAGTTAACAGTCTCACCAACAGTAGATTTTGATTTTTCTTTTGCTTATGTAAGATCATACTATACAGCAGATTTAGTTAATGTAGCAGGTTTTACAGGTAGCAGAAATGCTCAACGACCTTTTGGCAGAGTGGCAACTTCAGCAGACCATTTTGGATTCCAAACTAGCTATCGCTGGGCACCATTTACTTTTTCTGGTTGGGTTGGTTATAGCAATGCTGAAGCAGAAGCAGGCGATCGCGAAGGGGATGAAGCAGATATTTGGAATTGGGCAGTAACGGTAGCAATAGATGACTTAGTATTTGAAAATGGAATGTTAGGTCTTTCCGTTGGTCAGCAACCAAAAGTAACAGATATTGATGGTGGAGAAGATGATCCAGATACTTCTATACAATTTCAAATTTTCTACAATTATAGAATTTCAAATAATATAGATATAACATCCGGTTTCTTTATCGAAACACAACCAGAGCATGACGATCGAAATGACCCAATTACAGTATTTGTTACTCGAGCTACTTGGAGATTCTAAACCTCGTCCATGTTGAAACCTGAAGTTTCTAATTATTCCGATGTGTCATTGCGATGTAAGGAAGCAATCTCGAAGTATTGGCAGAAAAACTATAGTTTTCAAAGTAGAAGCGGTTTAATTATTCTAATTATTCAAACGAGGAAAAATGAATAAAAAACTAAAAATTTTGATTGTTTCATCCCTAGCATTCTTGGCGACTATTTTTCCACAAAAAATTAGTCACACACAAACAGAGGAAACTATCATTAGAAGAGAGCTGATATTCGTAGGAGTTAGAGGAGATTCTCCTTGGTTTGGCTACAGAAATGACGGAAAATGGACAGGGTATTGTATAGATATTGCCTATGCTTTAGCTGAACGTCTGAGTGCCAACCAACTAGACCCAATTAGGGTAAGATTAGTTACATCAACTACCCAAAGTCGTTGGGATATGGTAACAAGTGGTCAGGTAGATTTGGAGTGTGGTCCTAATACTATTAGTGCTGAACGTGAAGAAAAATACGGCGTTAGTTTTTCTACACCTTTTTTTATTACAGCAACACAAATCTTAGTCAAAAAAGAAACCCAAGAAGAAGATTTGAAAGCTGGTAATGGGGTAGTTGGTGTAGTTAGGAATACTACGAATGAAAATGATATTAAAACAAGTTATCCTGATGAACAAATTGATAATAAATATTTAAGCAGAGAACAAGGGGTAAAAGCTTTATTGGATGGTGAAATTAATGGATTTGCCAGCGATGGAACTCTTTTGTTAGGTTCATTATTTATACTGAACTCTGAGTTAGGGGAAGATTATAATTTACTCACTCCTCAGCAAAATGGCCGTCCTTTTTGTGCAGGTTATGGCTTTATACTTCCTGGAGGAGAAGAAAATTCTAGTTGGAAGAGGTATGTTAATGACTTTCTTGCTAATGATAAAAAAGCTCGAAGAGTCAGACAAAAATGGTTGGGCGATCTAAGTGAAAATAGTCAAAGAATTTATGATGCTTGTACTCAGGAATAGGGAGTTATTTCAGTTATCAGTTATCAGTTATCGGCGTTGCACAATCAGGGATGATTAAATCCGAAAGTAGATATTTTTGGATAATTCTTTCCTCAATATATGTACAGTTTAAAATCTATTATCATTCTTTAATGTGCAACCCCCAGTTATCACTTATCACTTATCAGTTATCAGTACCGACCGCTCAAGTTAGAGACTTGAAATACTGAATTTGATTTTTTTCATCCCCTTAAAAGGGGATGCTATTGAGCTGATTTTTTTGTCAGGAGTCAGAAGAAACGGAAGTTAGAAGATTGAGTAGGGTGCGTATTTACGGCTTAAATTCAGACTATGAAAGGGATTTGGCAATCCGTTGTCATGCACCATATTCAGAATTTAGAAGATTGAGTAGTAAACCAACACAGCTAAAATTGTGCAGAGCGTTTTTTTCTAAGGCAACATTTACAGCGCTTTTCAGATTGATCGACCATATCGTCACAACCAAAACCTTGTAGGGAAGTTCCATGGAACGTCCCTACTGTGGTCTACTGAAATGAAAACCGCTGTAAGGTGTGTCGGTCTAGTCGGAAAATTTCACTACTGATCACCTCTGATATCAAATCCGTTTAATTGGACATAAAAAAAATCTTCAATCGCCATAACTACGTTGATCTTTGTAATTCTTTCTCCTCCTGAATCCTCCTAACTTAAGCATTCTATGGCTGTTTAACCGGATTTGATATGACTGAGTGCTTCAGAGAATGTATTGACTATTGTTTTATACGCAATAGAAGAAAAAATTTCACTACTGATCACCTCTGACTGGGTGCTTCAGAGAATGTGTTGACTATTGTTTTATACGCAATAGAAGAAAAATTTCACTACCCATCACCTCTGACTGGGTGCTTCAGAGAATGTATTGACTATTGTTTTATACGCAATAGAAGAAAAATTTCACTACCCATCACCTCTGGCGGAGTCTATACGGGAAGTGTAAACACTGTTGGACTTGCATTTGATAATTTTTCTGCACTAGCAGTAGAAGGTTCTGAACCTGAACCTAATACTTCAGTTCCTGAACCTACTTCTGCAATAGGTTTATTAATATTTGGTGCTGTTGCTTATGGTTTGAGGAAAGGTAAATAATATCAAACCTCTAGTATCAATAATTTAGTTGTAGGGGCAAATAGCTGTTTGCTCCTACTGAGGGTAGTAGCGCGTCTAGCTTTAAAATGTGGGTAAATTTCAGTATCCCTGAAGACCTCTCCCCCGACCCCTCTCCTGCAAGGAGAGGGGAGAAACTCCCCCTTCCCTACAAGGGAAGGGGGTTGGGGGGTTAGGTTTTAACAACAATTTTAGTGTAGACGCGCTAGTAAGATAAATACTATTCTGATTCAATAGGATTTCAGAAATATTATTAACTTACAGCATATTCTGTAAACTGACGCATAAACGGAGAATGAAAACCAATAGACATCTCCAGAAAAGAGGCAACAGGCAACAGCTCATCTGGCAACAGGCAATAGGGAGAAATAATTGATAATTTATGGATAAGAATTGATTTTATTTTTGATTTTTGGAGATGTCTAATAACAATATCCTGATGCGGCACTCCTGCTTTTACTAATTCCTCAGCAAAATCAATTTCTGTACCATTATATTGTAGCCATATTTTCTCTTCCTTAATATCAAAATGTAGAACACAACCATAAATACAACGATCGCCTTCCCAACCCACATTAACTATTTGATAATGATGATTTTTAGTATCAAAAATTAATTCTCTATCAACATCTTTTATTGTGTAGCGATCGCCTGCATATTCTTGTTGAATGAGTTGTTGAATTATTTCCCGATATTTATCTACTTTATCTATTATTCAATTGTCTCCCATTCTGGATTATAAGTAATTAATTTAATACAGCGCTTTCCGTTGTTATGAGGTACAGTAGCAGCACTTAGCAAACCAGTTTTTTTAAATGTTGAGGATTCATTAACTGGCGTTGCCACAGAGATAATTCTATCAACCATTTTTGCTGTAGTTGGAGAAAAGCTCCGTAAAAAAGATTTTAATTGTGACCACCATAATTCAATGGGATTAAAATCAGGAGAATATAGAGATAAATTTAGAACTTTAGCTCCTACAGATTTAATCATTTGTTCATAGGATTGCTCAAAATCCCTATTTACAAAAACAACTTCTGACTTCTAACTTCTAACTTCTGACTTCATTAACCATCCCTCTTTTTCTAATCCTAGTTTTACAGCATTATGAAAAATATCTTTAGCAGGCATATTTTCAGTTATCAATTATCAGTTCAGTAGGGTGTGTTAGACGCTTACAAAAAACTAGGTTTTGTATGTAAAATATCAGCTTGCGTCGTAACGCACCACTGATTAGGGTTAGTTTTAGGGTATATATCGTGGTGCGTTAGGAACGTAACGCACCCTACTGGACTGACGTTCCTAAAAATGTAGGTTGGGTTTCGTTCCTCAACCCAACCTACACCTAATGCACCATTTTAGATGTGTCAATCCACTATTAGAATGAATGCTTACCTTAACTTAAACCTCTCCAAAAATGCCAATTTTAGAACGGCGGGGTAATAGTTTGAGAATCTTTTCTGGAGAAGTCTATTGATGCCCGGTTATGAGGAGAATCTAAATCAATCTCCGGACCAACCGGTACAATTTTAGTAGGATTAACATTAGGATGACTCATGTAATAATGCCGTTTAATATGGTCAAAATTACAAGTTTCTTTTATCCCTGGATGTTGATAAATATCTTTCAGATAATTCCAGAGATTTGGATAATCCCAAATATGACGTAAATTACACTTGAAATGAACATAATAAACCAGGTCGAAACGAAGCAAAGTAGTAAACATACAAATATCAGCTTCAGTTAAGCGATCGCCACACAAATAACGTTGTTTTGATAATATATTTTCCCAATAATCTAAAGCAGCAAATAAATCTTTTACTCCTTCTTCATAAGCTAATTGAGAACCTGCAAAACCCGCTCGATAAACACCATTATTAATTGGCTGGTAAATAGTATCAAGAGTTTTTTCAATAGTATCTTTTAAATCTTTAGGACACAAATTCAGGTCATTTCTAGCAAGACCATTAAACTCAGTATCAAACATCCGAATAATTTCACGGGATTCATTATTAACAATAGTATTTTTTTCCTTATCCCAAAGTACAGGTACGGTAACTCTCCCACTATAATTAACATCAGCTTGAAGATAAACTTGCCAAAGATAATTAGTATGATTAATAGTATCAGGAATACATCCCGATTCAGAATCAGAAAATTCCCAACTATTTTGGTCAATTACTGCCCCTACAACTGACAACCCAATAGCATCTTCTAATCCTTTTAACTTTCGCATAATTGCAGTTCGATGTGCCCAAGGACAAGCCCAAGAAATGTATAGATGATAACGTCCTGTTTCTGCCTTAAACCCACTAGAATTATCTGCCGTAATTTTATTCCGAAATGTAGTATTAGGGCGAATAAATCTACCTTGAGAATCTTCTTGTTCTCGTTTAGATACCCATTTACCATCAATTAAAATACCTAATCCCATGATTACCCCCTCAAAAAATAAAATACTTGTTGAATAATTATCATACTATTTAGGGGTGGGGAGTAGGGGAGTAGGGGAGTAGGGGTACTTTAATATTTTTCACAGTTAAAATGCCTTCAAAGCTAGTAGGGGTAAGGGAAATACGTTGCTCTGGCTAAAAATGGCTCTTTGCGTAGCATTCCGCAGGAAAACCTAGATATATCAGGAAAAAGGTTGATTAAATGTAAAACCTAGACCATATAAGAGTTTGATGCTTTTATTAACATATTTTTTGCCAAAGTACCCGTAGGGGAAATTGAAGTAATGATAGAATTATAAACATATATTATATTATATAATTTTCCTTCTATATCAGGAGTTAGAAGGAGAGAGAATCACAAAGATGAGGGTAGTTATGACAATTGGATATTTTTTTTATGTTCAATCAAACCAATTTGATATAACTCCTAAAAAAACTAGCTTATAACAATTAACTAGGAGTTTTCCTAGCTTTTTTTCTAGCCTTTAATAACTCCAAAATTTTTTTCAAAATCATCATAGCATCTTGATTTTTTTTCTATATATAACCCCCCTTTCAATACTTTTGACTTTTAACTTTTGACTTTTAACTTCCGCGTAGCGGAACTGGCTTCTTTTCTAGCCTTTAATAACTCCAAATTTTTTTTCAAAATTACCATAGCATCTTGATTTTTTTGTTCTATATATAATTCTCCAGCTTGCAAAAAATTTTCTACACTTTCATCATCTTGACGTAGATTAGCAAAAGCCAAACCCCGATTATGATAAGCTTCAGCAATAGTTGAATTATTTTTCAGAACTTCAGCAAACTTATTGATTGCCTGTTGATAATTTCCCTTTTGAAAAGCCTCACATCCTTGTTGAAAATTTACTTCTGCCTCTGATGGTATTGATGAAGATGCTGAAATGAATTCTGTAAATAGGACAGAAATACTACCTTTTCCACGATAAGCATATATCATAGCACCAATACCAATGCTACTTATCAATCCAAAAAAGAGTAACCAAGTCAAAAAAATTGCGGTTTCCATATATTAATATAGTTCTAATAGTTCTCAGTCAATTGAATCATCACTATTCAATATTTAATAATCAAGTTATTGATGATTTTTTTGATTTTCTAGAATACTTGAATCAAATACTTGTCAGAATTTTCACAATACTTAAGCTTAACAGCCAAGTATTGTAAATTATAACCTTTATTAGCGAGGATTGCTATAGTAATTTATACCATAAAAAATGGTTTAAATTATATTAAATACTAAAATTTTTGCTACATATTTTTATTTTGAAAAAGGTGCTTATACGAATTTTATTTGAGGCTGCACAGAATGAGGTGTTATGTCTTAGGTGTTATAACAATTTAAAAAATGTTACGAATAGTAAGAGCGATAAAAAGACAAATGCAGGAAATGTCCCTTTGACAAAGCGGTCGTAGCGGAGCTTCCCGTAGGGTGGGATGGCGCAATTCGTAGCGGCTCTGATAAGAGCGGGTTCCCTCGCCATATCCATGAGACCAAGAGAGCGGTGCAACCCCGCGACGACGCCAGTTGCACCTGGTAGCGCACCCAGAGAAAAAGATAATTTACGCCCGAAAAAAGGGAAAATATCAGGAACGGGCAAGATGTCCATTCCACAAACCTAAGACCTAAAGGAGATAAACATTTACCGAAAAATTGGGTTTAAAGCCTCGCCTATAAGGGGGCGACTTTTTAGTTGTTTTTTTTGAATACATTATGTTATATTTTTATCATTCGTCGCGGGCGGGCAGCCCGAGACAAAAAACGGACGCGGAGGCAAGCGTAAGACTTGCGTACAGTGAGCAGCAGCCTATGAAACGTCAACCCACCGAGGAGCTTCGGCTCAGTAGGAATTCCCGTGACTTTAGGCCGGGGAGGATGTCAACAGTGAACTTAATACCAATGGATAGTAAATTAGTCAACCAGGCTAGATATTGGCCTTTGCTGTTATTCGTGCTTATATTAAGCTCCTGTGGAGGTAGAACACCACAAGCAGTAGCACCCCCACCTACTGCGGTTGAAATAGCCAGAGTCAATCGAACTCAAGTGGCAGACAGCACAAAGTATATCGCAACAGTAGAAGGAAAAGAAAGAGCAACTATTACGCCAAGAGTAAGTGGACAAGTAAGTCAAGTATTTGTATCACTAGGTAACAGAGTTAAAAAAGGAGACCCCATACTGCAAATAGATCCTTCTCAACAACAGGCAGTTCTTGATAGTAATATTGCTCAGATAAGTTCAGCTCAGGCACAATTAGATAGTGCAGAAGCTCAACTAAGAGCCTTGAGAGATGATAAAACGGACCTAATTGCCCAAAGAGAATTAAATTCTGAAAGAGCTAATCTAGATAATGCTGAAGCGAACCTCCGGAGGGAACGTCAGGAACTAAATAGATTACTAGCTGAATTTGGCTTTCTGTCTGAAGAAGCTAATTTAGAAAATACTCAAGCAACTCTCAGGTCAGAGCGTCAGGAACTAAATAGATTACTAGCTGAATCAAGTTCTTTATCAGAAGAAGCACAATTAGAAGATGCCGAAGCAGCTTTACGAGCACAAAGAGCTGAAAAAGAAAGAAGGGAAGCGACTTTAGAATACCAAAAAATTGAACAAGTAAGATTTTCCACTTTGTATGAAGAAGGAGCTGTCCCTAAAGAAAGGTTTGACCAAGCTACCCGTGACATTAGACAAGCTGAAGCTGAAATAGATGCTATAGAACAAGAAATTGATGCAGCACAAGCACGAGTAGAAAGTGCCAAAAAAGACTTACAAAGACGCACAAGTACATTAGATGCTCAAATAGCAGCTCAAAAAGAAGTTATAGATGCTGCTAAAGCACAGGTAGAAAGTGCTAAAAAAGACTTACAAAGACGCACAGGTACATTAGATGCTCAAATAGCAGCTCAAAAAGAAGTTATAGATGCTGCTAAAGCACAGGTAGAAAGTGCCAAAAAAGATTTGCAGCGTCGTATTGAAACTTTAGATGCTCAAATAGCAGCTCAAGACGAACAAATTTCCTCTCAGGAAAGTCAGGTAGCTCAAGTTCGCGGTCAACTACAACAAACTCAGGCAAATGCAGTGGCAGAACAAGTAGAGTTACAATATTACAATATTCTTGCTCCTATTAGTGGGGTGGTTGGAGAAGTAAAACCGAAAGTGGGTGATTATGTAGATAGTCAAACTCCATTAACCACTATTCAGGACAATAATACTTTAGAAGCTAATATTAATATTCCTATAGACCGACTTCCTGAAATTAGACTGGGTACACGAGTTGAATTACTTCAACAAACAGGTCAATTAATTGGTAGCAGTAGGATATCTTTTATCTCTCCAGATACAGGTCAAGGAACTCAAACTGTTTTAGTCAAAGCAATATATGACAATGGGGAAAAGAAACTGCAAACTAACCAGCAGGTAAAGGCAAGAGTCATCTGGGAAGAAAAGCAAGGATTAACTGTTCCTATTACTTCTGTCAGACGGATCGGAAATCAAGCTTTTGTTTTTGTTGCAGAAGAGAAAATCATGGATGGTGAGAAAAAGTTGATTGCAACTCAAAAACCTGTGAAGTTGGGAAGCATTCAAGGTGAATATTATCAAGTAATTGAGGGATTGAAAAGCACTGACAAAATAGTTGTTTCCGGTGTGGTAAAACTCCGGGATGATATACCTATTGCTGATGATTCTGAATTGGGCAATCCCATTGAGAAGAAAAATGAGAAACAGTCCCTCTAAAATATAGATGGGGAGATGGGGAGATGGGGAGATGGGGAGATGGGACCCACCCCTAACCCCTCCCAGGAGGGGAATGTGGGGAGATGGGGAGATGGGGAGATGGGGGGATGGGGGGATAGAATATTGAAGTAGTTATAGAATTCTAAATATATTAGACATCTGGTAAAAATCAAAAATAAAATCAATTATCGTACAGAAATTATCAATTATTTTCCCCTCCATACCTATTCCCTATTCCCTCTTTTCTGGAGATGTTTATTATATAACTGGATTCTATAGCAATGTGCGCTGGCATATTTACAAATTACAAGAGGTGTCCAATAGCTAAAATCTTATATTATAGGTTTTTTATTCCCCCTGTTGCCTGTTGCCTGCGCGCAGCACTATAACTGATAACTGATAACTGATTCATTATGCTTTTAAGTATTGCTGATACCTTTATCAAACGGCCTGTCTTAACGACAGTCTGTACAATCATAATTATATTAGCGGGGGCAATTTCAATTCCATTGTTGCCCATTGCCCAATTACCACAACTAGCTAATACCGAAATTCAAGTATCATCAACCTATATTGGAGCTGATGCTCAAACCACAGAAAATACCGTAACCACAATTTTAGAAAGAGAAATTAACGGTGTTGAAGACATGAAATATATGTATTCCAACACCAGTAATAGCGGTCAGACGAGTATTAATATTGTATTCCCTAATGATGTAGACCGAGACACCGCTCAGGTTAATGTTCAAAACCGAGTTTCTCAAGCAGAAGCTTCTTTACCAGATTTAGTCAGACAAACAGGTATTACTGTAGAAGCTGCATCTCCTAATATTCTATTAGTAATTGCCACTTACTCAGAAAAAGATGAAAATGGCAACTTTTACTACAGTCCTGACTTTATGAGTAACTATATTGATCTCAACGTCTTAGATCAAATTAAGCGTATTCCTGGAGTTGGTCAGGCGACAATTTTAGGAGAACGGAAATATGCCATGCGCATTTGGCTTAACCCCCAGAAAATGGCAGTTCGTGAATTAACAGCTCAGGATGTAGTCAATGCTTTGCAAGAACAAAATATTCAGGTGGGAGCAGGTAAAATTGGTCAAAACCCGGCACCACCAGATTTAGTTTATGAAATTCCTCTGCAAGCTATTGGTAGGTTAAAAAATGCCCAAGAATTTGAGGATTTAGTGCTGAAAGTAGATGAAAATGGTACTTTGGTTAAGGTTAGAGATATAGGTAGAGCTGAACTTGGAGCGGAAAATTATGATCTAGTTACCACATATAATGGAGACCCGACTACGGGTTTAGCAATTTATCAACTTCCTGGTAGTAATGCTCTAGAAACAGCAAATCAAATCAAAGCTACAATGCTGGAGCTTAGTCAGAGTTTCCCCCCCGGATTACAATATAGCGTTGCTTATGATACAACCTTATTCGTGGAAGTATCATTGCAAGAGGTAGTTATTACTCTACTCCAGGCAGTAGGGTTAGTGGTTTTGATTATCTTTATTTTTTTACAAGATTGGCGAGCTACTCTGATTCCAGCGATCGCTATTCCTGTAGCTTTAATTGGGGCAATGGCGGGTTTGAAAATTTTGAATTTTGAAATTAATACTCTGACTTTGTTTGCTTGTACTTTGGCATCAGGTCTGGTGGTGGATGATGCGATCGTAATTGTGGAAGCAGTCTCAAGTAAAATTGAACAAGGAATGAAGGCAAGGCAAGCAGCATTGGATGCGATGGAGGAACTTACTGGAGCAACGATCGCTACCTCCTTAGTTTTGATGGCTGTGTTTATTCCGGTTTCATTCTTCCCTGGAACAACTGGAGTAATTTACAAACAGTTTGCTTTGACTATTGCTTTTGCCGTTGCCTGCTCAACTTTTAATGCTCTGACCTTCTCTCCTAGTATATCTGGTTTGTTACTGCGTCCAAAAAAAGAAGCTACTGGACCCTTGGGATGGATATTTGATACATTTAACCGAAGTTTTGGTTGGCTACAAGATAAGTACGGTAAATTAGTCAGCTTTCTCACTCGCATTAATATCATAGTAATGGGGATTTTTATTGCGGGTCTAGTGGCAACTGTTTGGATGTATGGTTTAGTTCCTGGTGGTTTTGTTCCCGAAGAAGACCAAGGTTATTTTATCGTCATTTATCAAGCTCCTGACGGAGTTTCCCTCAATTATAATGCTGATGCAGCAGCCAAAATTCAACAGGAAATTGAGGAGATTGACGAAATCAAATCTTCTTTTGGTGTTGCAGGGTTTGGTTTTGATGGTCTCAACCCTAGTCAAGGGGTATTTTTCGTGCTACTTAAACCTTGGGAAGAACGAACTTTACCAGAGCAGTCTGTTTATGGCATCACCAGAAGATTAAATGGAGCGTTGCAAGGAATAAAGGAAGTGAATGCCTTTGCTGTGAATGCCCCACCAGTACCAGGATTAGGTAGTACAGGAGGTTTTGAGTTTCAGTTGCAAGACCGAAGTGGTAGTTTGCCTATTCAAGCATTACTCGAAAATGGTAATCGATTAATTGGGGCAGCTAATTCCCCAGAATATCCTAGTTTACAAGCTGTTTATAGTCAGTTTAGCGCAAATAAGCCTCAGAAGCAAATTGAAGTTTTACGTGATCGCGCTAAAGCATTAAATGTGAATGTTAATGATATATTTTCTACCTTACAAATTTATTTCGGTTCGTCTTATGTGAATGATTTTGTTTTAGGGCAGCGCCAGTATCGGGTTTATGTTCAAGCAGAACCTGAGTTTCGTTCTAAACCTGATGATATTAATCAATTGTATGTCCGCTCTGTTGATGATCAAATGATTCCCCTGGGAAGTTTAGTCAGAATCAGAGATTTTGTCGGGCCGGAGATTATCACCCACTATAACATTTTCCGTTCCATGAAAATTCAAGGTGGACCTGCTCCTGGTTATAGTTCTGGGCAAGCGATCGCTGCTATGGAGAAAGCTTCGGAAGAATTGTTAGACCCTGGTTTTGGTTATGCTTGGCAGGGTAGTGCGTTAGAGGAAAAGTCTTCCGGTGGTGCTGCACCGATTATTTTTGGCTTGGGTTTTGTGATGGTGTTTCTGGTGCTATCAGCTCAATACGAGAGTTACATCGACCCTTTAATTATTATGCTCTCGGTACCACTGGCGGTATTAGGCGCTCTGGTAGCAATTTGGTTTCGCTCGAATATACTTATGGCTGGTTCTGTTTGGCCAGTGGTGACAAATGACGTGTATGCTCAGGTTGCATTGGTGATGTTAATTGGTTTAGCTTCTAAGAACTCAATTTTGATTGTAGAATTTGCTAACCAGTTAAGGGATAAGGGTGTAAATATTACTAAGGCAGCAATTACAGCAGCAGAGCAACGTTTTCGACCAATTCAGATGACGGCAATCTCGAGTTTGATTGGTTTTACGCCTCTAGTTATTGCTACTGGTGCAGGTTCGGGTAGTCGTTGGTCTCTTGGTACTGCAATATTTGGAGGAATGTTGTTTGGTACTCTTTTGAGTTTGTTGATTACTCCTAATTTATATATTGCTATTAAAAATTTGGAGGGATGGTTGTTGAAGGGTGAAAAACCTAAGAAGTCAGAGCGACCTGATTTGTCTAATGGATATGAATCTGTTGATGATGGAATCAAAGATCATCATAATGGACATACTGTAGCTAATGGTGCATCAGAAAATCAAGCTGATTCTACAACAGAAACTGTTGACTCCGATCTTGATGAGGCGGTTAGGGAAGAACCACAGAAACCTAAAAGCTAGTGTTGCTAGGGGGGAAGTTAAAAGTCAGTGGAAGTCAAAAGTATTGAAGTGAGGGCGTTAGCGGAGCTTGGCGTTAGTCAATACCATTTGCTTGGCATAACTATCGTTAACGCCCCTACAGATGGTGGTTTAAAGATCAATTTGCATACAGCGCTTTTCAGATGGATGAACCACATCGTCATAACCAAAACCTTGTAGGGGCACCTGCGGAGTATGCGAAGCATAACTATTGTTAACGCCCCTACTCCTGACTCCTTTCTTGTTATTTATAACTATTCAACCGGACATAATATAACACTGATGCTACCGGATTTGAGATCACAAGCGATTGTGAAAAAAGTGAGGATTTTTACCCAAGCAAAAGCCGAAAAATCACTCTGACTATTGTTTTGGATACTGACTCTGTAATTCCCATTTATTCTAGTCCTAACTACTCCCTTTTTCCCCTCCTGGGAGGGGTTATATGATGTCCGGATAATTAGTGATGAAAAAACTTATCAAGAGTGCTTAAACAATAGAGTTGTCGCTAAATAGAGGGGAAAAATCGTTCCAACCTAGACAGAGCAATAATTCCCAGACTTTTTGGTTGCCAATAGCTACAATCCTTACAGAACAAAGTTTTTGGGGATTTTTTAAGTTATAAAGCGACAAGTCTAATAAATCTTTCTATTTTCTCTACTCCCCTACTCCCCTACTCCCCTACTCCCCCGCTCCCCTACTATCTTAATAATAAGTATTCAACCGGACATGATATTAGGGGTGAGTCCCTAACCCCTCCCCCAGCAAAAAGACTTTCCATACGCAAACCCTAGTTAATTTTAGGCTCATTCGCTCCAGGTTGGTTTGGAAGATTCCAGACGTATTTCTGACAAGTTTCTCTAGCTCCCTTTGCCTCCTTATCTTGTGGATTTTTTAAGACAGGATGGTAACGTAATCTATTACAACCTATCTGAAGCCAAGTTTCCGAAGTACCACCTTTCCAAAAATTTACTGTCCCATCTTCACTACTACTGATAATCTGGCTACCATCCGGTGTAAAAGCAAACGAAGACACCATCTTTTTATGTTGTAACGCTTGAGCAATTTGATTTCCTTCTAAAGTCCACAAGCGAATAGTATTATCATCACTAATTGGATTATCCAGGTCCCCTCTTGATACTTGACTGTTTCCACTAGCACTAACAATATATTTTCCATCTGGACCGAACGCAACTGCATTAATAGGTTGTTTATGACCCTTAAAAGCCTCTCCTTTTTTACGACGATGTTTTAAATCCCAAAGCATCACTGATTTATCATTACTTCCACTGGCTATATACTGACCATTTGGACTAAAAGCAATTGTATTGATCTTTTTTGTATGACCTTTAAAAACATGAAGTAACTTTCCTTGCAAGTCTGATAATTCTATGCTTCCATTTTCCAACCCGCTGATAGTGTGCTTATTATCTGGACTGAAAGCAATGTAAGTAATCTGTTCTTTTCGATTGAAGCTTTCTTTATTTTCTTGTTGATAATTAAATAAATGAACTATTCCATCCTCAGTAGCACTTACAATATATTGATTATCTGAACTGATAGCAACAGCAGTTAAATTCTTTGCTTCTACAAACCAATTCTTTAGTAATTTTCCTCGAATATCCCATAAAAAGATCGTCTTCTTTTTATAACTATCTCCGTTAAGATTACAGTAATTACAGTAACCAATGAGATACTGACCGTCAGAACTGAAAGTGACAAAATCACCATCAGATAATTCTTGCAAACTACCAATTAAATTTTTCTGCCTGTCAAATATTCTGAATGTTGGATCATTGTATATTCCTGAGACTTCTTCTCTGCATGAAACAAAAACGTGTTTGCTATCTGAGCTCAATTTAATATCTTTTGTCCAACCGCTACAGAATTGTTTAGAAGTCTCCCTCTCAATATCCCAGATTCTAACTGTTCCATCATTTCCTGCACTAACTAAATACTTACCATCTGAACTAAAGGTAACTTTACTAATCCCAACCTCGTGACCTTGAAAAACACCCAGTAGATTCAGTTCTTGATCTGCGACTTTTAAAGTTCCATTCCAACTAGCACTGACAATATACTTACCATCTGGACTAAAATAGTAAGATTTAACGTAACCTCCAATGTTAGAAGCTACAGACTCATAAAATGGCTCACGAATAGTTTTTCCACTCAAGTCCCATAATTGTGCTTCCCCATAACCCTCAGCTTGACCAGAACTAGAAACCGTAATATACTTACCGTCTGGGCTAAACATAGGTATCACCTCAGAATCTCCTATCTTGAAAAGACTATGTAAAGGTTCACCTTTCAAGTTCCACCACTGTGCTGAATGTGAAGTATTATTTCTGTTGAGGCTAATAATACTTTGTCCATCTGAACTAAAAGCAACAGAATCAACAGAAACATTAGAGTCAGATAAATTTTGATGATTGGGAAAAAGTTTTCCAATTTGCTCACTTTGTATATCCCATAACCTGACAACACCTTCATCAGTACCACTGACAATATAACGGGAATTAGTAGGGTGCATATCTACTGATTGAAAATAACCATCAGGAGAATCAAATGTACGGAGTAATTTTCCTTTTATATCCCATACCTTTAAAGCAGTACTTTCTTGGGTCAAAAGATACTGACTATCTGCACTAAAAATAGCCTCATTTATTCCATTTTGATCTGGTTCTAATGTAGCAATTGGTTCACCTTTTATATTCCATAATTTCACTACTTGATTTTCGCGATCGCCATGGAAACTAACAATATATTTACTATCTGGACTAAACTTAACTTTTTGCCCTTTTAAAACTCTAATCAATTTACCTTCTCTATTCCATAAATACCCTTTGTTGCTGAGAATGTATTTACTATCTGAACTGAAGGCAACAGAATCATCATATTGATTATCTTTTTCTTCTGGTTTTTTTTCCAGTTTGCCAATTAAATTTCCTTGTATATTCCATAGTGTAGTTGTTCCATCGGACGCAACACTGACCACAAGTTGATTATCGGGACTGAGCTTCAAATCCTGGTAGTAGCAAAAATCATAAATAGTGGTACATTTTTCCTTGTTTGCGTCTGCTTGCAAAATAGTTCTTTCCTGAGCTACTTCTGTTGCTTGACGCAAACTCGACTGAACCGGAGCCAACATTTTTTGGAACGGTAGTTTTGAAAGTGAAATATTATGACCTGTCGCTTGAATTGCTAAAACTAGACCATTAACAGGCTCGGTAGAAAGCAAATTCTGCGCTCTAGCTGCTTTCTCCCGCAGAGTAGTTTGCTGAAGTTGGAACCAAATTGTAGCACTAAAAATAACTGTTCCCAAGATTACTGAGCCAGCTATACTCCAACGCATAATCTTATTTTGGCGTTTTTTACCGATACTGTGCCGCACAAACTCACCTTCTACTTGGTTAAGCCAGTTATCATCGGATTTAGACACCTTTTTCAACAAATCAAGACGAGGGTTCCCATTCCAAAGAAACCTTGCCTTTTGCTCTCTTTCCCATTCCTCAGCCGCCGGAGTTAACCGTCGTTGCAGAATTAAACTCTCCTCATGCTCCTGCTTCCACATCAACAACTTTTGCCATCCTGTCACCAAAGCATCATGGACTGGTTCCACATATTCTTGACCTTCAGTATCTAATCCTTTAACAAGCAAACGTCCTTTAACAAAGCACTCAATTATCTTTGTTACCTGCTGATTTTTTGGCTCTGGATAAACCAATTCAGAAGTTGGCACTCTTCTGCGAGCTAGTTCACCACTACGAATAGCTACCATTCGCAGCATTACATCACGAATTGTTGATGAGTCAACTTTTTCTTCATTTACTAATTTGTTATATGTGTCGTCAGCAGTTTTGATCAGAGAGCGTGTCACTCCACCTGTATCTTTATAATCTGCTTCAGTAATAGTTCGGTCATCTCTCTCCTTATTTTCCTCAGCTTTGAGATATTTCAAATAAAGCTGACTCAAAGTGAAAGAAAGTAGAGGTAAAGCACCAGGTGTTTGAATCACTTCATCAATTAAAGCATTGACTAACTTTGAGGACTCAAAAAATAATGTCCGTTGTGCAGCAGGTTCTTCTATTATTTGTTGTAACTCTTCCCTATTCATCGGAGTGACCATAAACCTGCCATTTTGCCAAACCTGTTGCCAAACCTGTTGCCAATTTGTATCTTTATACTTGTCCTGATTCAAATCTCTGAGTTGAGGTTCAAAGTCAGAACGCAATGTCATTACAATTCGGAAATTTTCAGCTATTTCTGGTGCTGCTAAAGCTTCTGCTAACAAATGCAGAAAATCTTCTCTATCCTGGTCATCTTCAGATAAGGTAATTATTTCTTCACTTTGATCTATAGTCAATAATAACTTAGTATTCGGATTCTTTTTACTCCATCGATGAATAATTTCAGCTAAAAATTGAACATTTTGATGTAACTTCTCAACTAATGAATCAAGCTCGAAACCTGTTGTAATTGGCAAGAATGCTGCTGCCAGTGCCGTAAAAGGAAGTTCTCCTGGTCTCATTGTTTCCAAAATGTACCACTGCTGTCCATCTGTTTCTGCTTCTTGTTTAATAGCAGGTATTAAACCCGCTTTGACTAAGCTAGATTTACCCGACCCAGAAAGACCTAAAACTACTGTAAGTTGATGATTTTTCACCTTCGCCATCAGACCTTCTTTAGGATCTTCAATCAGCCTTTTTCTACCATAAAATAACTGACTATCTTCTTTTTCAAACGAAGCTAAACCTTTGTAAGGATTCGTACTTTCATCTAGTTTAAATTCTGCTAGTTTTTCTGGTTTAAAATTAGATCGAGGAAAGATATATTCACCCTTTAAAAAAACATATTCATTGATTTTTGGGTCGTATTTTTGAGGTTGAAACAGCACAGGAGTTTGTCCTTCGGCAACTTTCCGTAATTCGTTTTGCAAATAGGTAAACATTTCATGGGTTGTAATTACTTTGTCATCAATAATTGCTTCCAGAAATTTGTCGCTATCTCCATCTCCATCTCCATTGAAGTTGCCTGTGAGTATTTTTAAGAGAAAATAGGCAAAGGGTGAATGCCCATTCTTATTCCCCCTTTTACCAAAACGAAATGAATCTAATGCTTTCTCATCATGGCCTGCTGAAGTAATAATTTGCTGAGTGCTATGTTTAATGAAGCGGTCATAATTTTGTTTATAAAGTCTCCGTGGTCTGGCTACATTTCTACCCTTGCTTACCCAAGAAATTCTACCTGCAAAACAGCAGTCTAAAATCATTAACAAATGATGACAGTCTAAGTTAGTTAAGGTTTCGTATACTTTGTTCATAGACAACCAAGTTTGATTGTCATTAGCATCTGCATCTTGAGGCATAAAATAACCAGCAGGTTTACCTTCTTCGCTATCTTCCGCTTCTTGATCGAATCCATGACCTGCAAAATAGAATAAGAGGCGATCGCTTTTTTTAATTTGAGTTAGCTCTCCCTCTAATTCAATTTTCTTGTTTTCAAGATTTTCTATAAGTTTACTAAATTTTGCCTTAGTTGCTCCTTCATCAAATAATCTTAAAACTTGATAATTGTATTTTTCCTGAAGAACATTTGCTACAGAATTAGCATCATAAACAGCATTCTTCAGTTTAGGAATATGGGTATATTGATCGATACCAATGATAATTGCTAAATTTCGCTTAATTCTTACCATAAGGGAATAGGGAATAGGGGAGTAGTCCAGTAGGGTGCGTTAGAGAAGCGTAACGCACCGACAGAGGAAAAACTAAATGGTGCGTTACCGAATAATTAAGGTTTGCTAAATCAAAGTCTGTTGGTAGGGGTAGGAGACAGGAGAAATGGAAATTATAGAGAAGGTAGTCTTCAATAATGGATAATTGATAATTACCTCTCCCTAAAAACGGATAGTCCAGGCGTAGGTTGGGTTGAGGAAGGAAACCCAACAGTAGCAAGGTTTTGTTGGGTTTTCCTTCGGAAAGCTCCGCTAACACTCCGTTCAACCCAACCTACATTTTTAGGCGTGTCAGTCTAGTAGGGTGCGTTAGAGAAGCGTAACGCACCGACAAAGGGAAAACTAAAGTGGTGTGTTACGACGGATTGTTAAATCCCTTTCACAATCTAAATTGTAGCCGTCTAACACACCCTACTGGACTATAATTATTAATTACTTAAAGCATCTACCAAAGCTTCCAATCCTGCTTTTGAAGTAAAGTAGGTCAAATGATCGCAAGCAACATCCGGTAATATCCTTGGTTGAGGAGAGCGATCGCTACTCACTTTTTTAATATTTGCTAGATGCACCGCAATATCATTAGGTTCCGCACCAAAAACCAAACCATCAATAAATAGATTAGTAACTAGATTATTAAAAAGTTTTGCCTTAAACCTTTCTAAGAAACTAGATTGTTTTTTCGATGTTGGCATCAATCGATCTCCAGAAATAATAGTATAACGAACATGAGGATCGGGATTCTCAGCAAGTTTCGTAATAAACTCTGAATCAGGTTGCATTTGAGCAAGAGAATTATCATTTGCCTCTATAATCTTACCCCCTAAATCCGCTACGACCTTCGCAGGCCAAGGCATTGCAGGGAATTTATTCATACCAAAACTCAACAGAACAGATGCTAGCTCCTTAACTGCTGGCCAAGGAGAACCTCCATTGGGAGTACCCAACATCACTAAATGTTGCACAACTTCATTTCCTCCTTCTTGTTCGATAAACCAGCGAGAAACTAATCCTCCCATGGAGTGAGCAACAATATGTAATTCTTTGCCATGATTTGCTCCTAAACCTACAGTTTCCAAACGTTTTTTGAGCAACTGCGCATTTTCTTCAATAGTTGTCTGGAGATTTTCGTAGTCGAAAGTTAAAACCAGGTCATAAAGTTCCCGTAGAGGTCGTTTTTCCGCATTTATTTCTACTTTTGCCCTTTGAACACTACCAACCATAGTTTCGGTATCGCCAATAATACCATGAATGTAGAGAACTATTTTCTGAGCAGAATCAACTTGTTTCTTAACTTCCTCCATATTTTTCTCATAACTCACCTTTTCCCGATTATTTTCTTGCTTCACCTCTGCTGATGCTAAAATCGGATATTCATAGGAAGTTCCGAATTTTTGACTCCTGAATTTTTTGAAGGAAATTGTAATTGAACCACCTAGACTACGACTACTGGTAGTTGGTTTAGATAAACGTTCCAAGGTAATTTCTGTTTTGTCTCCCTTCTTCACACCCTGACCGAGAGGCAAGAAAAATTCACCATCATAACTATAAGGTAAAATATATTCATTCTCTTCTAAGGGTTTGTCAACCACTAGCTTTAAAGGTGCTTCTTTGGTAACCAAGTTAATATCATTGACATCCAATAATTCCACAGCACTTAATCCTGGATCGCTATTACGACTGTTGGTAAATTGAAATGATTCAATTACTCCTGGTTCTTCTTTGAATAGGGATGGTGTAATCACATTACCCACATCTCGTGTAGTTTGAGAGATAGTAGTTAGAGTTACTTTTGCTTGCAAACTGGGATGAGATTGTACTTCAACTCCATTCATTAATTTAGCGTTGCGATCTGATTGTATTTGTTCCGCATCTCTGGGTTTGACAATAGTAACTGCTACTTCTTTCGTAATCCAATCATCAATTTTTCTCTTAGGTCTTCCCACCGCACGGGTAGAAACTTGCTGCATTAAACTCTCAAGTGTTCCTTCAGCACCTGACAACGATCTTGTCTGTTGAGGAGGTGCTAGTCCTTCTTGCTTTAGTAGTTCGGCATTAAAATCTGTCTTACTCACAATCAGCTTCAAGACATCTCTGGTCTCAGTTATCCCATTTTCGAGAAAATTTTCTGGAATCTCGAGAGGCACCAAACTTTCAAAACTATTGCTCTCATCTGAATTCGCTCCTGGAAGTGCTATTGTAATTTCTTGATCCTCCCAAGAGTTTTCCGGTTCCGCAGAATACTTGATCTTAGGCTCTATCGAATAATCAGTTGAAAGTAAGAAAACAGCATAAAATAATTTGTGGTTGCTATGATTTGTGACCTTAATTTTGATCAATGGACTTTTCCATTGCCCATCTTCATATTTATACTCTAAACACTGCTCAGAAGCATTTACAATCAAGTTATCTGAATCTCCAGAAGGTTCACTCTGAGATTCATCATCATCATCATAATACCAATAACCATACTTAGTAATTTCCATCTCCACATCATTAGCTTTAATACTACTCTTAAGACTTTTTAACTCAAGCAAATTCTTCCAACGAGCGATCGCTTCTAAAGCTAGAATTGCTTCCTCAGCAGCATTTTTGCTATAACCTGGTTTTTTAGGAATGGGAGCAACCACAGGAGTCCCTCTTTGATTAATCAAGTATTGTCCTTTATCCACTAGCAGAGTATACTTAGCTTCTGTAGAATCTTCAACCCATTCAACATATAGAGATTTTTGACCAGAATTGATTTCTTCTAGAGCTTGCTTTGCTAAATTTATACCCTCTTCTTCTGTCAAATTCCCCTGAATGTCAACCTTTAATTTTTCTATAGGCAAACTGGTAATAACCGCCCAATAACTTTGATTTTCATCTAAATTTCCTTGAGTTATTTCTACCTTGCTTTTTGTGGTCAATACTTTAGTCACTTTAGCATCTCCAACAGCTTTTGATATTTCCTTTAAATCATCAGCAGTGCTTCCCGCAGGAAATATAGCTAATAAAGTAGTTTTACTAGCAGATTTAGATGTTTTCGGAATGCCCTGTAATGCTCCACCATCAATCTGCCAACCCTTCTCTTTAGGTTTTGTGTTGTAGGTTAAAGTCAAATAAAAAGGACGTTCCGGAATTGCATCCCCTAAAAAGGATTCTTTTAAGTCTTCTGGGTTAGTTGCTTCAAGTTGAGGAACTTGATTTTGAGCTTTGCTCTTAACCAAAGCTGCTACATTTCTAGCTAAATCAGAGTAAGATAAACGACCATCAGTTTGTTGTAAGGTTTGCAGGAGACAGTAAGAAAAAACGCCTCTACGTTCGCCATCATCTCCTTTATATTCCTGTGCCAATTGGTAATCTCAACAAGCTGCCAAGAGAATATGCCTTCCTTTAGGTAAATCTAACCCTGTCTTTTTCTTCTCAACTTTTGATGAAGTCGATAGGGAATTGTTAAAGGTTTCATCCTGTGCAAAAATCAAGGTAGATAAAGGGCGATCTCTGGTATCGTCTGGAGCTAGGCGTGTACCTTCAACACTTCTAGTTCCTGCACCTGCATGACAGCAATCAAAAATTACAATAACACGAGGCTCTTTTTCTGCTACTTTAGCTAGTAAATACCTGAGTTCTTTATCGGCTAAATCATAACCGCCTGGACTACGGCTATCGTAGCAAACTAAGGTTTCATTTAAGCCGTCTGGGTCTAGATACAATAATTCTTCTGGGGCTTTTTGTTGGCCACCATGTCCTGAATAGTAGAATAGGGCAATATCATCGCTTCCTGCTTGGCAAAGGTACTGCTGAAAACCATCTATGATTCCTTGACGAGTAGCTTGTTCGTTAATCAGAACTCTCGGTTCAAATAATTCCCATTTTCTTTCTTCTTTTCCTTTTATTTCTTCTGTGAGATAGGCTTCTATGGCCTTAATGTCGTTTTCACAGCCATTTAATTTAGGTACTTCTGAATCTGGTGCATATTGGTCGATACCTACTAGCAAAGCATAAATCTTTTTAGTCGCGGATAATTCTGAACTATTTGGGTTCATCTCAGTTCCTCTGTATTGTATGTTTTTTTGAATTGATTAATAATTTCAGCCATTGACATTCTCCCTACGCTGTTATGAAAAGACAGCACAGGATTTCTCAACCTCACAAAGCGGGGTTTCTGTTAGCTCATTAATGTTTGTGATAAGTTCATTTTATCCCAAGAGGTAATAAAATCATAAATTTCCTTCCTTTTTTATCCTGTTTCAAGGGGTTATTTCAGTGATTAGTTATCAGTCTCAACAGAAAAGCTCTGGGAACCAAAATCTTCCTGTTCATTACCTTGAAGGATATAACCTGTACCTAATTGGTTAATGTTACCATGACTAAGAGTTTTTCTAGGCTTCAATTTAATTCTAATTTCCTTTGCAGGAGCTAAACCCTCTACTCCTAAAACTGCTGGTATAGTAATTTTTTTCATTTCTATATCTTATATTTCCATTAATTAACTATTAATATTATGCCTTATTTTTTTTGAGTAAATTACAAGTTATTTAGAGGTTTTTTGATTTTTTAATTAATGTTTTTATCGGTAAATTTATCTAAAATCAGCTAAAATTTTAAGAATAATCACTGAGAATAATTAGATTTTTTATATGATTTTATTTCCACAAAATCACGGAGTTTTAAAAGCAATATCTGGCAATATGAAAGAAATAGTTGGTTAGCAGAAATAATCAGGCTAAAATTACTGTAAATTTACCCAGTAGTTTTCACTGATTTCAGCTTTACCAAAAAATGAAGTCCAAAGTCTCCCATTTGAAGGGCATGAAAAGCGGTCGAGGGATGCTAAGGTCCCCTCAGCATATCCAATCGACCAAGAAAGAATAAATTTCATTGTTTCAAGTCTCCTTATTGCAGAGGTACTTATAACTGAAATGACCAGGAGTGAATATTCTCTGTCAAAATTATTTGTAGTGGACTGACACAGCTAAAATGGTGCAATCCTAGGGGCAGGTTCCAGTTCAAATCCGGATAATAGCGCGATAGAACTTCGTTCTGCTGACGTGACCAAAAAACCTTCTCCCTTTCAACCTTTCTTTCCCCTCTGCCTTTCGGCCCGGAATGCTGCGCAAATACCATAGCTGTCCTCTGTCTTCCTTTCTCCTAAGTGTTAGTATTCAACCGGACATGATATTAGATGTTGCCTGTTTATTGCTCGTTTCCTAATTCCGAGATATTTTTTGCACAACCCAAATATAATTGCTAGAAGTCCCATAATGCCTCCGTCATCTGGCCTAAAGATTCTTAAGATATGGAAAAGAATAATTTAGACTAATTGTCCTTGTGATAATTTCTAATCGGTAAGTCCTAATACTTATAGAAACTTTTAGCTATATAGGAGTTGTATCCATGCCTTTAAAAGTAGCCATCAATGGATTTGGCCGTATTGGACGTCTAGTATTCCGTGCTGGACTAAACTACCCGGACTTAATCGAGTTTGTGGGAATTAACGACTTAGTACCACCACAAAACCTAGCTTATTTATTGAAATATGATTCAACTCACGGACGTTTCCAAGGGGAAGTAACTGCCTCCGATGATGGCATAACTATTAACGGAAAGTTGATTCCCTGTGTATCGATTAGAAACCCTGCTGAATTGCCCTGGAAAGAAAAAGGTGCAGATTATGTAGTTGAGTCTACAGGATTATTTACCACTTTTGACGGTGCTTCAAATCATTTGGCAGCAGGCGCAAAGCGAGTCATTATTTCAGCTCCAACAAAAGATCCAGATAGGGTAAAAACCTTGTTGATGGGTGTTAATCACGATCAATTCGAGCCTACCGAAGATACTATTGTTTCTAATGCTAGTTGTACTACTAATTGTTTAGCCCCTATTGCTAAAGTTATTGATGATAATTTTGGTTTGGCAGAAGGTCTAATGACAACTGTTCACGCTATGACTGCTACTCAACCAACTGTAGACGGTCCGAGTAAAAAAGATTTTCGGGGTGGACGTGGTGCAGCTCAAAATATTATTCCCGCTTCTACTGGTGCAGCAAAAGCAGTAACTCTGGTTTTACCACAATTAAAAGGCAAGCTGACTGGTATGGCATTCCGGGTTCCGACTCCAGATGTTTCTGTAGTTGATTTAACTTTCAAGAGCGAGAAGTCAACTAGCTACAAAGAAATTTGTGCAGCGATGAAAGCTGCTGCCGAAGGACCGATGAAGGGTATTCTTGGATATACTGAAGACCCTGTAGTTTCGACTGATTTTACCAGCGACTCTCACTCTAGTATTTTTGATGCAGGTGCTGGAATTGAACTTAACTCCAATTTCTTTAAGGTTGTTTCTTGGTATGATAATGAATGGGGTTATTCTTGTCGAGTAGTAGATTTAATGTTATCAATGGCACAAAAAGAAGGTATTTTAAGTAAATAGCTAACTAACAATAATTCAATTATGGTAGAGGCGTGGAGTGCCTCTACATTTTATTCTTCTTTTGTTTCCCTGATTGATAAGTATAGCAGAAGGAAGAAAGAAGAAGGAAAAATATTGCTTTGCCTGAGTTTTAAGCTTTTGATCTGTCTGCGCCCTTTCCTTCTTCCTTCTACTATATCATAATATAATTATATAAAAATAAGTTAAATGGAGTCAGCTTTTATGTCTGAACTACCACCACTGAATAAAGAAACTATTCAGGCAATTATTGATGAAAAAATTGATGATAATACTGTTAATCAGTTAGTTTGGTATTATCTTGGTTATCGCTATGATGCTAATACTGATAAATGGGATGCTTCTAGTGTCGCACCGGAGTGGCGAGATGAATATCTAGAACCTCCTAATTTTATTGAATTTCGCCCGCCCACTGTCAAGTTAACTCGTTCTATTCCTAAAGAAAATAAACAGTTACTGAAGCAAAAGTTGGGTTTTAAAGGTTATAAAATAGGAGAATTTACTCCTGTGCAAGCACGCCGTGCTACTATGGCAAATTGGCTTTTAAGCTACATGGAAATTAGTAGTCGTTGATATTTTTTATATCAAATTGTAGTAAATATCTTTATAAATTTTCATACATTGTAGAGACTTTCATTTCAATAGAATGTTTCTACATTTTTTTCACCATAGTAATGATTTGATTTGTCAAAAATCTAATAATGGCCAAGGAGTGAGGTTGTTCAACCGAATTTGATATTATAATATTATGTTCGGATAATTAGGGCTTGCTGATTAAATCTAAAAGCATTTACAGATAAAGGTTTTAGCCTTTTTAGAACGAAAAAAAAGTGCAACTTTTTAAGCTTGAGCGACCAAAAAGTTAGGATTTTGGGCTAACTACGGCAAAAAAATAAAGGGATAAATATATCCGACTACCTCCTCTAAATCCCCAATTCCTCCTGACTTCCCCTCCTGGGAGGGGGAGGGGCGAGGGGTGGGTTGACTCCTGACTTCTGACTCCTACCCCTGCCAAAAGACTTTTTCAGCAAACCCTAATTCCCACATTCCGCACCACAAAATGTAGCAACCGAAGAAGGAGTCAGGAGACAGCTATACTGGAGACAGAATTTTAGAAGAAAATTATAGCTGCCGTGATTGAGTCATCATCAGAGCAAGTATTTATGCGTAAATTTTTTACTAGGAAGATCGATGAACGAAAAAAGTATTGAGATGATTTGCATAGTATAAATACCTACCAAGCTACAGATTCATATACTACTTTTAATGATACGCTCTTGAAGTTCCAAATGTGGGCTAATTAGTTATAATAATAGTTATAATAGAATTTTTGTTTGTAGTTGGGCTTTAGCCCTTTACAGAACTTTTGATATTGATGAACCACATTATCACAATCACGCACCCTATAGGGACGTTCCATGGAACGTCCTTACTGTAGTCTACCGGAATGAAAACCCTTGTAAATATTGGCCTTAGGGCTAAAGCACAACTATGAACCTAATTATAACTGTTCTACTGTAAGGGTAGCTCCCCAGAAGGGGTCACATAATATTACCTAATTGCCAGACATTTTTTCACATTTTCACAACCAAAATTAGGATTGCTATAGATGTCTATTGATTGATTAAATTGAACTAATCTTCTACACATCCATCTAGTTTTTCTGAATTTTTTTCCAAAATTATGACATCCGAGCTACTCTCTATTTTGGCTTGTTCAATCCAACCTTTATCTTTTGGTTGTAATAAAACATTAGAAAATTCTGGGTCAATATTTGAGGGAGTTTCAGTTGAACAAACAACTTGTAATTCTAACCAAGTTTCTTCAGGTTGATTCAATTTTCTAGTTACTTCGAGAATACTACCATTACTAACTATACCTTTAACTTTCTTATTTGTTCTATTATTTAGTAATTCAATCGGTTCCTGTGACTTTTCCTGAGAACGATCGCTATGATTAATCAATATAAGTGAACCTATATCCAAAGATAAACTAGGAGAAGATGTAGGATTTGGTTGTTGGCTAGGCTTTTCCGTATTTGCTGCAACAGTACTACTATTTGGAGACTTTACAGGCCATGGCGGTGTTAATTCTTTTGCTAAGGGACTTAAAAAATATGCTAATATTCCACCTAATACCAGAAGTATCAGAATTCCTGACAAGTAAAACCACCCACTTTTATATTCTGAGTCATATGGAAAATTTTTGGGTTTATTGTCGAAAAATTGATTATCTGATGAATTAAATTCCGAATTTTTTCGTGATTTTTCTACTTTTAAATGCTGAACTTTTACAGGTGGAACAGACAATTCTGTTATCTGACCTTTATCAGTTACTTGATAATACACTAAAGCTACTGTTACATTATCATGCCCATTTGTGGCGTTAGCAATTTCTATTAATCTATCTCTCACTGTAGCTAGATTTGTTTTCCCTTCTAGCAATGGTAATATTTCTGTTTGCCAATATTCTTCTACTCGATTTCTATCGCTTAAACCATCAGAACAAATCAAGAAAATACTATCTTCATCTATTGGAAAACGTTGTACAGTTGGATGTAAACTTGTTGAGGCCGTAATACCCAAAGCTTGTACTAGAGCACCTGATGCAATTTGGTTGACGGCATCTTGATATAAAGAGTAGCCTAATCTGACTTGACGAGTCGCAACATCATCATCTAGAGTTACTTGATAACATCGAGTCGGAGTAATCCAATAAGCACGACTATCTCCTACATGAGCTATGTAGAGTTCATGGAGATGGGCGAGTGCCATAACTAGAGTGGTCCCCATCCGTTGACGACCCTGACGTTGCTCGTTATCGTTACGCTCATAGATAGCATCATTAGCAGCATAAGCAGATTCTTCTAATTTTGTAGTTATAGTCAGAGCATCGCCTTGTTCGGGTATATTATTATGTAATCTTTGGCACAAAACTTTAATTGCTAACTCTGATGCTTCTTCTCCTCCTTCTTGACCACCAATACCATCGCAGACCATAGCTACTGTTTTATAACTCGGTGGATAGCTAATGGCTGTTTTGCTGGGTGGGTAACAAGCATCTTCATTGTTAGAACGATTAGGTCCGGTATCTGTAGCAGTGGCAATGTTAATTTTTCTAATTTGCGATCGCCCCAATAATTCCAGAGCTTGATCTAGTTGTACTATAAGCTGATCGGCATTGTAGACTTCACCTGCAATCATTTGGTGAAACAGTTGTTTCAAGAATTTTTCTACTGCTGGATGAGCATTGCTTGCCCATTTCTGCCAGAATCTACCTAAGTGCTGCAATGTCAAAGATTTTTGATCTGCCTGTAGCTCTAATAAGCGTACTAATTGTCCTTCTACCCGCAGATTTTCTGAATTTAGCAAACTAGAAGCTACTTTTTGCACATTCAACGGTTGCCAAAGTTGAGCTATTTGCCATAACCAATTTAACTGTCGCATTGGTGTAGCATCCTTCCATGATGTAGCTATTTTTGGCATTAAGCTTCCTGAGTTGGAATTAATTGGCCCTCCTTCTAGGAGCCAAATTTCTCGAGTCCTTTTTTTTTCTGTTACTGATAAAATTCCATAAACTTGAGGAATATGAAGTCTATAGGGAAATAATCTCAAATATGGTTCTATTTCACCCGGAATTTCTTCGGGCATCTGGGGTGTTTTTTCTGGTTGAGTATCCAGTAGTATTTGATCGTCTTGAACTTGATAACGATCTACTATTATTTCTCCTGACCGATAGGTTTTTATCCCTTCACCTATAACCCACAGGTAGTGTTTTGGCATAGTGTTTTGCATCAGGGGTCCTCGCAGCTTTCGGCCATTTCTTTGATCGGTTAGATTTATCGATTTATCTTTAATTATTTATGCTAGTTGAATTAGGTCTTTGTTCTTGATTTTTCAGCATAATTTCAATATCTATCTAAAAATATCTAATTCCTAAACTGTTTTACTGATAAAACTATAAATATTATCTTGATTGTCAGTTGTACTAAGTTAATTTTATTATATATTGTTTTTAATCATTTGAGGTCATTCATGTTTAAATCTTCTGATTCTAATGCTCTTAGTAATTTTACCAATCAAGAAACTAATTACAAACAGCCACTTCCTAAGTATAGATATAGATTAGCTGTTAACTCAACTTAAACATTCTCATAAATTATATTATAAAATGTTTAATATGGAAATTTTTGCTTTAGTCGAAACTCTAGAGCAATTTTTTCCTGATATTTGGAGTTAGTCAACTTATGGCCAATTGTCAGGTATCTATGAAGCAATTTTTACAACATTATCAAAGTATGTAATCCGATAACAGTGATGTTATCAGATTATTATCAGGACTTACGCAAATTGATTTTTAAACCACTATTTGTAGGGGCGAATGGTATTGGCTAACGCCAAGCTCCCCTAACGCCGTCGCTATATGTATAGTCTCTGCGTAAGTCCCGATTGATTATATTAGAGATTAAATTTTAATATCCTATTGAGCTTCAGGGTCAATATCTACTCTTGGTAGTCCTAGACTATAGTTATTGACACGACTACCAAGATTATAGCTAATTTGACCTGATTGTAATAGCGATCGCACAAAATGCTCTAAATCGGAACCTATACGACGTAGGTTGTATTCAGTTAAATCTTCCCCACTACAAGATTCTACCAGATCGTCAAACTTTCTGTAAATCTGCTGCACGGCAGTATCATTCCAGTTAAGTTCGTTATCGGGGTCAATATCGAGGGTTAATACCTGATCATCAGGAACAAGTTCATTGTCTTCTATAACTCCGGCAAAAATACGAATATGTCTAGTTGTTGACTTTAATAGCATGAGTAATTTTCTCTCTATGACTTTTTGTTAAATTCTATCGTAAGTATTGAAGTATCAAATTACTTAACTTTATGGGTTAAAAAATTCTCACGGAAAAATATTCAGATAATTCACGCTAAAACACTATATTAATAGGATTAAAGCTATAGTGCTACGCTATATTTAGTGTTTATAACTAAAAAATTTGTAACAGCATTTCTGAATAGTAATGCTATGTTTGATTACCGTCTCCCTATCTCTCTATCTCCCTATCTCCCCATGAGTTACAGCGGTTTTCATATTGATCAACCACATCGTCACAATCAAAATCCTGTAGGGACGTTCCAGAACGTCCTTACTGTGATCTACTTAAATGAAAAGCGCTGTAAAGATAAATAGTAAACTTTTTGAGATTTGGTATAACATCAAGTTCGCTAAATTCGGTATAAAAAAATGTTCCATCACAAGCGCCATTGCCAAATCTTTCTCGATATTCCCCTCCTGGGAGGGGGAGGGGCGAGGGGTGGGTCTCCATCTCCCCATTTCCCTATTTCCCTATTTCCCGATCTCCCCTACTCCCCTACTCCCATTCTGGACCCATTAACTTACCTCTTAATTGCCATTTACCTAACTTGGGGTCATCAACTTCTAGTAACCCACTGTATAACTCTTGTTTGGTGTATGGACTATCTAAAACAGGCCAATTTTTTAAAATTCTTTTTTCCCCATTAACTACTGCGTCCCCAATAGCACCATCTTGCTTATATGTCATAACTACGCGATCGCCAGCTAAACTCAAATAACTTAAACGCCCTTGACTCTCCCATTCCCTATCATCAACGAGAGTTTTATCCAAGGCCTGTTTTAAACTTTCAAAATCTCCAATATCAGCTACTCTTGCTACATCAGTAACCCAAGCTGTCCTTTTTCCTTTAGCAACCATTGCTTGATATTCTTTATATTTCCGAGATAATGGTTGTAAACTTACCTCTGCTGCCCAAGGTCGAGCACATAGCCAAATATTTTCAATGCGCCAAATATACCAATTTTTATATTTTCTCGGTTCGCCATAACGCTTTGGCAAAACTAAATGCGACTGTGCTGGCACTCCTGCTTGCAAATCTCGATCGCTGAGAATTAACTGAAATATTACTGCTCCCTTCTGCTGAACATATTGATCGCCGGGACTACGTCCAGTTGCTTGGGGTCCATGATAAGTGCCACCTAAACCTACTACTGCGTTATTAATGCCTTCAGGGTCGCGCACTACTAACTTATAAGTAGTATATTGTGCACTAATTGTACCCTCGACTTGATAACTGCGAGTAGGCTCTAATAAAGTTCCTAAACTATAGTCCTCAGTTATATAGAATTTTTCCCATAAGCGGTTTCCTTGAGAGTAACTATAGTAAATTGGATGACTTGCTCTGAGCTGAAATGGTAATGGCACTTGTTTACGAGCGAGTGCCCTCAGATGTTCTGGAGGACGATATGTGCTTAGAGCTGCTGGCAATGCTAACCTAGCAGTACCATTTCTCATCTTTTCTGCAGCTTCAGTGCCTTCTCCCCACCACATCCATGCTACTGCACCTAACTCAGTATTCCAGGTACTGCGATCGAAACCCCGACTTTCTGCACCTCCAGCAGTCCCCCAACTTAGTCTTAGTGCCATATTAGTTGCATACCAATCTAGTAAACCTTTTGCCAGTTTTTTCAATTCTGGGTCGCGAGCAAAATCATATAGATTGAGTAATCCACCAATACTATATCCATAATAAGTGGAAGAATGAAATTCTCCTTGTCCAATAGTTAAAAACTTATTCAGCTCTGCTCGCAACCATGCCTCATTTGTGGCTTCACTTGCGGGGTCTTCTACAGGCCAACCACTTCCATCCATCAACGCTAAACCAGATGCACGTTGCATAAACATATGATTTTCTGTTCCAGTTTTGATCCAGTTGAAAACTTTCGGTCGTTGTAGTTGATTTTTGTAAGATGCTAATACATCAGATGGCATTTTATCTCTAAATAAAAAGAAAATTCGCACATCTAGATAACTACGGAAGTGATAAAGGCTTGGTTTATCTTTATCTAGTTGGAATAAAATTTTCCAGGTTTTTTCTTGATTATAAAGTTTTCCTATTTGTGTATCTTCTAAACTTAATCTGGCTAAAATTACTGGCAGTAGATATTTATGAGGGTCTCCAATTTTTCTTGGTCTCCACCAACTATCTAGTTCTTTTAAGTCTACGGCTGCTAGTTTCTTACGAATTGCCAAACTTCTTGCTTGAAATTTACTTTCTTCTTCTACAGTATTTGGCTGTAACAATGTTGTATTGTTTTTGTCATCTATTTTCTGTGTTTTTGGGCTGTTTTTTTGACATCCTAATATTATGAAATTCAAGGCTATAGTTAATATTATTACTATGGGAATATATTTTTTTTGCTGATTTTTCATATACTTTTAAACTCTTACTTAAAGTATTTTTTTTACGCCATTTGCTTGATTTATCAATACTTTTGAATGCTATATAGTACTTAATATTTATACAGTGGCAATAGTAACAGTTAATATTAATTATTGATTCAGTATAACATTCAAATTATTGGTTATATGATATAATTATTCCCTTAATTATGCTGAACAAGTATCTTTTTTCAAAAAAATCTGGCAACCATTGATTAATATGATTATCCTTAATATCTTATACTATTTTTTTTGTAACTATGGATTGAAGAATTTTGTTGAAGATTTTTTTTGACCTTATTCTGCTAATAATTATTCTCTTTTATAGAGTGTAACTTCATAGAAAAATGGCATAAATTACAGAATTATGCTTTAACTATGGTGACATAAGTCACGATTTTTCTAGATAAATATAACTTAGAGGAAAGTTATTTATCACAGTTATTAATTGTTAAATTGGGAATACTATAAACAGTATATTATGATGAACTACTATGAACTATCAAACCCTTTTACCAGAAGTAATTATTGCAGAGTTAGTATTCCAAGTCTATGGATTTGGTATTTTGACTAAAGAACACAGAAAACAGCTCAGAAGTTGATTTTTATACCATAATTTGAGTGAAGAAGATACAACAGCTATTAATCGATTACTTCATGGGATTCGGTGTGGATGGCTGAGGATAGCAGATTGATATTTTTGCTATTCAGCTTGGCTAATAATCATAAAATTTATTTTTTTTTAAAATACCCCTTTTCTAAATTATTTGAAAGATATAACATACCTTTACCTTTAAATAACACAAAAATTTCAGCTTGTAGAAAATTGGTATAGCATTTCTTAAGAAGTGTGAGATACAACGGAAGGGCGATGCTTCTCCTAAACTAGATCAAAAAATTATTTAATAAAATATAATGATTGTGGCTTGAAATACAAGTGACAGTTTTAGGTAAAATTAAAACTATCCTATTTTTAGGTTATCACTATTATTTTAAAGTTCAAAAATGAGCAATCTTTACATCTCTTGGTTAGACTATCATCAAAAAATTGAGTATCTAGCAGCAAAAATTTATCAATCTCAATGGCAGTTCAATCAAATTGTTTGTTTGGCTAGAGGAGGATTACGAGTAGGAGATATTTTGTCTCGCATTTTTAAAAAACCTTTAGCGATTCTAGCTACTTCCTCTTATGGTGGTATTAAAGGCCAGGAACAGGGTAAGATGATCATAGGAAAAAATTTAACTATGACTACATATCGTTTAGGTAGTCATGTGTTGCTAGCTGATGATCTAGTAGATTCGGGAGTTAGTATAGATAAGTCTATCGCTTGGCTTCAGGATAATTATGGTCAAGAAATTCAGGAACTCAAAACAGCAGTTTTGTGGTATAAGGCTTGCTCTATATTTGAACCTGACTACTATGTTGATTATTTGCCAGATAATCCTTGGGTCCATCAACCGTTTGAAATATATGAACAAATAAGTGCTGCTGATTTAGCTTTTACTTTGACTAGGATGAACATAGATCGGTAGGGAGACAAAATTATTTGTATATTTAATGCTCAAGTATATTTTCTATTCCCTGTTACCAAACCGGGCATTCCCTAGCTCCACTAAATTGTTAAATTAATTTGTGATACTATGTGCGGATGATTAAGTATAATAAGAATATTTGACTGAAGCGATCTTGAATGAATATCCCAAATTTTTGCTCCGTTTCCACTGTTCCTTATTGAATTTACACCTACGACCTACCATCTAAGAACTTTATTATGACTAATTAAGCGTACATTATATTACAGGTACTTGTGGATAGAGATATTTAAGTTTCATTGAATACTTTACTTTTTTTGTAAAGATTTTATAGATGTAGAAAAAAAATTTATAGTATGTTAGGAAATCCCTAAATTAACTAAACTTGTGGTGGCAATTAGAGTATCATATCTAGGCTTAAATAAGTGAACAATTTTAATTACCTGATTTCAGGCTGAGGTTTTATGGTAAAGTTTATTATTAATAATAGTATATATTTATTGAATTTGCTATGTTTGCTCCTAAACTAACCTTGAATATGGTGGAAGGGTCTATATCTTTTGATTTTAGTCCTGAAGCTGCAAAGAATTTACAAAGTGTGATCGTTCAATTAATGCAACAATTAAAAACTGCTGCTGGTAGTCCAGGAAAATTAACTCCACAGAAACCTATGGAATATCAGTATACAGGAGATGTCTTTTTAGAAATATTTTGCAATCCTAATATTTGGCCTAGTCCTTTTGCCGCTAAAGTTTTGATTACTTTACGAGATGAGCGGATTCGGATTACTACTGAAGCTGAACTTACTAGGCTTAATGAGGATATTAGTCAATATTTAGAGCAAGTAGGCTGAAAATTTTTAATTTTAGAAAATATACTACATCTCTAGCAAATAAATAATACAGCATATTCCTCGCATAAGAAGTACAGATATTAATAATTAAATTAAATGAATACAAGTGCGGGGATCTTGCCCGCGAGGGGTGTACTTCACCAAAGTGGAATCCACTGTATTATGTCCGCTTGAATACTTATGATTGAGATAGTAGAAGTGTGGAGAGATTTGGTCTTGAACTTAGTAGGTAAAAAATGGAATTAATAACAACAAATAGTAATGTACATCAAGAGTATCAACTTTCAAAATTAGATAGCAAAATGGGACTTGCACCTTATATTGGTGTAATAAGTTGGTATAAACATCGAATAGATTCTCATAGATTAAAAATAGCAATTCAAAAAATACTAGATAGTGTGCCAATTTTGGGAGGGAGATTAGTCAAGAAATTGTTTTCTCCGTTAAAAGTTGTATGTAACCCACAAAAAGATGGTGTTGCTTTTATTCATATTGATCTAAACGAACAGGAAATAAATATTGATAATTTATTAGATGCCAAAACTTATATAAAAAATGAATTCAATATTCCCAAAAAATCTTCAGATGCTATTAATAAAGATACTCCATTGGTATATGTAATTTTAAATCATAATCAAAATTATTATGGCATAACTCTATTTGTTAATCATCTCATAGCAGATGGTGGAACATATTTTCAATTATTAGAATATCTTTCTCAAGCATACGAAGACCCAGAATATGTTGCTAAATCTGAACCATTATTTACAATAGATTTTAATAAAATAGACAATTTTATGGCTGCAAGTTTTCAAAAATTATCATGGAAAGATAAACTTTTAAGTTCAACATCTTTTATTGTTTTCATATTGAGATATTTTCTTCAAAATAAGAATAATTGGAGTTATATTGAATGTATTTTAACCAAAGAAAAGCTAGACTTAATTAAGAGGAAAAATCAAAATCAGCCTAATAAAGAAATAGCATATAGCACAAACGATGCTTTATTTGAATTTTTGTCAGTTGTTCCTATTAAACGATTTATTTTTCCTTGTAATCTAAGATATAGAAATGTTGGCATACCAGAAAATTATTTAGGAAATGCTGAAGCTTTAGTCTCGGATTTAACTAAAGCAGAAAACAATTATATGTTCAAACATACTGATGTAAGAAAATCAATCAATGAACTTCCACGAATATACAGTTTGATACCTACTTTTAATAACAATTACTTTTTTCATAATTCATGGGTTAAATTACAAAACTATTTACCTGGTTTTGGTGGGAAATTAATTCTACAAAAGGTGTTTGAATTTGATGATATACCAAAAAAAGAGTTATTATCATTTGCTGTGAAATGTTCACTGATATACAAATTGACAGAAAATAAATATTTATTGATATATATAAATTTAAAAGATGCTGTTTCGCAAGTTGGAAAGAAGTTAACAAATTTGGGTGTGGAAGAAGTTATTATTAAAGGACTTTCATAAAGTAGATGATAATCACCAATTGCGTCTGTTTCAACAATAAATTAGGGTTTGTGTATGGAAAGTCTTTTTGTTGAGGTAGGGAGTAGGGAGTAGTTAGGGTCTGCTGAATAAAGTCTTTTTGTTGGGGTAGGAAACAGGAGACAGGAGACAACCCACCCCTAACCCCTCTCAGGAGGGGAAGACAACCCACCCCTAGCCCCTCTCAGGAGGGGAAGAAATGGGGAATGTAGAGAAGGCAGTAGGAAGAATTATCCCTTGATTTTTCTGCTATATTCAGTCCAAAATCCGCTCCTTTTTGAGCTGCCGGAAGACGAAAACCTTGTACTTTTTAAAGACCTAAAAAGGCTAAAACCAATATCAGTCAATGCTTTGATATTTAATCAGCAAGCCCTAAATATAAAAGTATTTATAGATAAAGATTTCAGTCTTTTTCGGGTCGGAAAAAGTGCAAGTTTTTAGGCTGCTCAGGTTGAAAAACTTAGCATTTTATATTAACTAGGAAAGAAAAATTCAGAAACTATTTTTTCAATTACTTCCTTTGTAATTCCTCTAAATCCTTACTCTTAACTAGGGTTTGCTGATTAATTCTAAAAGTCTTAACTGATATTGGTTTTAGCGTTTTAGAGTTGAAAAAAGTACCAGCTTTTCGGTGGTAAGAGCTGCAAAAAGCTAGTATTTTGGGATGATTATGGCAGAAAAATTGAGAGGCAATTCTTAACTCCTACCTCCTCGCTTATTCCCATTTCTCCTGTCTTCCCCTCCTGGGAGTGGGAGGGGCTAGGGGTAGGTTATCTCCTGTCTCCTACCTAAGCAAAAAGACTTTATTCAGCAAGCCCTAACTACTCCCTACTCCCTACTCCCTACTCCCTACTCCCTACCTCCACAAAAAGACTTTTTCAGCAAGCCCTAGCTAATGGCTGAATACCTACGAAAATATACTTTATAGCTAAAAATATTCTCAAATAACTTTGTCACTTGCTTCTATCCGCGTTATATTATCCAGTACAGTCAGTTTCTCATCTGTACTAAGAGAGAAATTACCGAAAAGTGACGTTGAAGGCCCCCGTGTTTTAACCCTATGCTTTATAAACATCTTTCTTAACATAAAACGTAGACATTATAGACAAGTTATGTACTAGCCTTTCAAAGATTTTTGCCAGAGAAAAAGTGTATTAAAAAGTAGATTTTTTTTGATAAATTAAGTAGTTTTTCCTATTTACTATGATTCTTTCTCCCTTCTCCCCTACTCCCTACTCCCCTACTCCCCTACTCCACACAAGGTTTTCAGGAGTTCCTTATAAAGCATAGGTTTTAACCGGGGGATGAAAACAAGCGAGTCGTTTAGACTAGACAACTTTAGTTGTCCTATGCTATTATCACCTACAATAACTTTTCTGTCTGCCCGTTTAAATCTTTCGATGGTGACAATCTACCTAATTATGGTGAAAAACCATGAGATTGGAAACCGTCACCGAAAAGAATAAAGCGGTGCAGCGTCGCCAAAGGGGATTTCCCATAAGAGCGACTGCATCAAGACAGGGTGGTTTGTATAGAGCCGATAATAATTGGCGTGAAGACTGTAGACTGTAAGGTCGTGGCAAATATAATCACAAAAGTAAGCAGAAAGCAATAGGGGCGAACGGCCGTTTGCTTCTCATAACTATCGTTAACGCCCCTACTTAAGCCGACTGTGTAGGGGCACTTTGACTTGTCCCCAAAGAGTATATCTTTGGTCAGCTAAGAAAAAACTAAGCAACATGGATTTATCGGTGTTGCGTAGTATCAACTTAGAATCCCCGTGACTGACCTCCGGGGAGTAGTCAATATTTGATATTGAGCTAACTTACACTTATGAATCCTGATCATCTGACTCAGCTACTACAAAAAGGATTTCGTGTCACCTTGGGGGCTACATCCTTTTTCATAGAAACTGTACAAGACTCTAGTAAGCGAGATGAAAATTTGAATAAATTAAGTACTGATTTCAATCAACTAACTGAGGAATGGGCTGATAGAGGAGAGATGACTGAGCAAGAAGCTAGGAACTTTGTTGATACAATTTTGAATCAACAAAATACTCAGGTCAATACTGATAGTACAACGGCTTCTTCCACTCCTACTTCTACTTCTTCTTCTGGTGTTGTGTCATCAGACCTACAAGAAGATTTGCTAGAGTTAACTCAAGAAATTGCTGGTCTACGAGCTGATTTACAGAAACTTCAGGAGTCAAACTCTCAAAACTGATAATACATTACCGAAAAATTGGGTAGTTACGCCTCGCCCTTGTAGGGCGACTTTGTTATTTGAAAGTAAGTAGGGCTTGCTGAAAAAGTCTTATGTGCGAAGGTAGGAGAAATGAGAAATGAGAAATGAGAATTTAGAGGAGGTAGGAGTAAGAATTGTACTTTGATGTTTCTGCCCAACTATGAGCCTAAAATACGCTCTATGCATGAGCATGAAGAGCTGAAACAGGCGCACTTTTTTTGACCTCAAAAAGGCTGAAATATTATTTATATATCAATGCTTTTAGATTTAATCAGCAAGCTCTAAGTAAATGGAATATATGCTACATTATATTATTTATTTAGTTTCTGGGCTGGGAGTACGCCTCCTCCAGAGGAGCTGCGCTAACGCAAATTCTAAATGGATATGAAGAAAAAGCACAACCCATCCCAATCTCCTCACGGGAAAGGAGTAAGAGGGATGGGTGAAGCAGCCTTAAGAAGCGTCAACCTGCCGAGGAATTAAGGTTCGGTTTTGTTTCTCCACAACTTTAGGCTGGAGAGGATGTCAAAATATCTCTATTTGGATGAATCTTATCCGTTTCGTTTATTTAGGGATTAAAAAGTCTTTATAAATTATAATAAAATACTATACCTAACCCAGCTAATAGTTTAATTTAGCTGAGTTAGTTTTTTTTAGTCGTTTTCCCATTTTTCGTTGCCTATTAGGTCAGCAATTCGGTCTCTAAGTAGAAAGTTACATTTTTCCAACTCACCTTCTACACAAGCCCATTCTCTGACAGGAATGTATTGGCAGAGAGTATAAATAGGTTGCTGACGTCCAAGAACTCCTTTTTGTACAAGTTCTTTTGCTTCATCCCTGATGATGTCTAAAGAATATTGAACTGTGGTGTAAGTCATAGTCACCCTTTTTTTTTAGCGTAGTTTGAGTAATTTTCGGCGCTATTAATAATATAGAACAAAAATCCGGATTATGAATGTTAATTTTTTCAGTATACAGAGTTACAATTTGTTATGTTCTTTTGATAAGAATTCTAAAAGTCATAGAACCAAAACATTTCTTTTACTGTTGGTCTAAATTACAACTATGTACTCTGAAATACTATCTACAAAGTCACTAATTGACGATTTCTCTAGCCTCCTGACCTTAAACAATCGTCTCCATATATCATTTTCATGTTTTTTTGTCAATAGTTAGGCGAGTTTTATTAGATTTTAGAGAAATACTTGTAAATTTGTAAATCTTTGAAATAAAAGCTTTAAAGCGATCGCTTGGGCTTGTGGCATTTGTCCATAGCAAAAGACATAAGGTATATCTGATGACAGTTTAGGTAAAAACTGTTTCAATGTATACTGACTACCGTATATGATCAGACCCTGTAATTCACTATTTATTAATAATTTCTTAATTAAATCTTGAGATGCTTGTGTTAGACTAGCTATTTGACTAAACGCACTACCACGAATAAATAGTTGTAGTAAAGTCAAATGATTGGGGGCAAGAGCTTCTGGGATTTCTGAATTAATGTCAATCATTTGTAGTTGGTAACCAAATTGTCTGGGGAGAGCTACTGCTGGAGTATGATTACCTAAAAAAGCACTGTTGAGTATATCATCTACAAAAACTAAATTGCGTAAATGCTTGACATTTGGTTTTGGTGGGAGATAACTTCCTCCTACTTGCAGAGAATCATGCAAAATCTTAGTTACAGTTTCTTGTGCCTGTGGTTGCTCCAACTTGTCAACTAAATGGTATGTAGGGGCTGAGAAATTTTCTGACCCTTTCTCACTTCCTGGTTGCCAGGTAGGATAAACTTTAGTCTTAACTTGCCAAATTCTTTGCAAAGATTCATCAATCCGTGATTCAGAAATACGGCCTTGACTAACTGCATGACAAACAGCATTAATAGTAACCTCTGCATCTAAAGGCATTAGTAAAATATCTGCACCAGCTTCTACAGCTAAAACCGAAGCCTCTGCCAAACCATAACGATTAGCGATCGCCCCCATAAGCAAAGCATCGGTCACCACTAATCCATTAAAACCCAATTTTTGGCGCAACTGACCTGTTAAAATTTTATGGGATAGAGTGGCAGGTAGTTCCGAGTCCCAAGCAGGAATCAACAAATGGGCACTCATCACAGAATCCACTCCAGCAGCGATCGCCTCTACAAAGGGAAGCAATTCAATTTCTGCCAGTCTACTTTCTGAGTGGGGTAAAACAGGCAATTCAAAATGAGAATCAACCGTAGTATCCCCATGACCAGGAAAATGTTTAGCAGTAGTCAAAACTGGATATTGTTGAGTCCCTCGAATAAAAGCTGTTGCCAGTTGACCCACTAATTCGGTCGTTTCTCCAAAAGCACGAATATTAATCACTGGGTTGCCAGGATTATTATTCACGTCCACCACTGGAGCTAAAATCCAATTTAAACCAATTGCCACAGATTCTTGAGCCGTAATAGTCCCCATAGTTTCAGCATACTCTATAGCTTTTTTGGGGTTTGTTTGAGCAATAGCAGCGATCGCCATTGGTGGAGGAAACCAAGTTGCTCCGGCGAACCTTTGACCTACTCCTTCCTCAATATCAGCAGCCAAAAGTAGGGGAATTTTTGCCCAAGACTGAAGCTGTTGGATGCGAGTTGCCAAGTCTATAGCACTCCCATCCACAAAAATTACTCCTCCAACACCCAAGTCTTGCAGCCAATATTTGAGCTTATTGGTGGGAGGTTCCCAGTCTGGATAACGAATTTGATTGTCAAATAGGTTGCCGGAAGCTCTAACTACAACCATCTGAGCAACTTTTTCTGCTAAATTCATAGTTTAGTGATCGGGATTTTAGGAATGGGTAATTAACAGCCTTCTCCTGACGCAGACGTTGTGCGAAAAGCTGAAAGTCAGTCATCAGGAGGACCGAGTCAGTAGAATGTTTTGGCTTTTCTCCGATCATCTGGCTCCTGATACCGAAGCTTTATGGGGTATAAATTCCCATCCAATTGATTCTGTCTCCTGTCTTCTGTCTCCTGACTCCTTCTTCAATCTATTCCGTCTGAAGTAAGTTTTTCTATATTCTGAGAATCTGATTCTGTAGGATTTTCCGTTGCCTGTTGTTGACGTTCTTCAGAAAGCTGGTTTAAAAGTGATATAATTTGAGTCCCACGTTCTAGAGAGCGGTCTTCGACAAAGATAACTTCTGGAGTCCGACGCAGACGTATCCTATGACCCAATTCCCTGCGAACGTAGCCAGTAGCAGATTTTAGACCTTCCATAGTTTGGAATCTTACTTCCTCAGATCCATAGATACTAACAAATATTTTAGCGTGTTGTAAATCTCCAGAAATATCTACATCTGTGATGCTGACCATACCAATACCTACACGGTCATCTTTGATACAATGGAGCAACATCTGGCTGACTTCCCGCTTGATTAATGAAGCAACCCGGGAAATGCGGCGATCTGTAGCCATGATAATTACCCCCTACAATTTGATACTTGACTATATCTATTCTAATACTTCCGATAAATTTATGTAAACTTATGGCTGCTTTGGAGAATGAAGTTGGTTAATACCCAGGCTGTAATTTTTTGATTTTGAACTTTTTCTTCATAACTAAGTGTTAGAGTAGTCATTAGTGAGGACATTGCATCCAATATTTCTACAAGGCAAGGGAAGTAGGGTTATTTGTCAAATTTGATCTATATTCTCAATATGTTAGAAATTAGGCAAAACGTTACATATAGTTAAGTTTTAACTATAGTGGCACACTATGTATAAGGTTAATGTGTAAGTACACTGATAGAATAGAACTGTTTTATGGGTTTTTAATTACTGCTAATTTAGAACCTCTTTGTATCTTGATTGTGTAAATTTTTATCATACACTTATCTGCAAACCACTATATTTGGGGGTATTAGAAATGGAGAAAGAATTTTCTATTGGTCAGAAAGTAAGGTTAGCTATTCAACCACCATACATCAAAACTGCTGAATCAATGCCGATATTACGTCCCCCTGATATTGTACGTTTGGGTGAAGTAGGAACTGTTTTGAGTCACAAACCAGGAAATTATTGGGCTGTTCGTTTTGAGAAAGGAGCATTTCTCATAGATGGTCAATATATAGAAGCTGCGACAGTTGATGCTGAAACTGCCCAGCCACATCATAATCATCATATGGAAGAAGATACTGCTAAAATAAGTCCACCTTCAGAATCGTAGACTTATCTGAGAAGTTCTTCCAGATTACCAATAGTTCCCTTTACTTTGTCTACGATTTCATTGATTTTACCTACGTCTATGTGCATTTCTTCGGTAGGATATTTCTCTAGAACTTCCAGGACTGATATTCGATTGTCATCTGCTGCTGCTAAGATTATGGAAGAACGTAAGGCTTTGTCGCTTTCGTAATTGTGTCTGGTCTGAACTACTTCCGCAATACCTTTGGTTAAATTTTGGCCAAGGTTACTATAAAGCACTTTGGCTAAGTTACTAACATTAGCTCCCACTTCTAATGTCATTAAGCCACGAACTGTATTAGGATTAATTTTCGATATTCCGAGGGCTTGGGAAATTGTTTTGGTAGTTTTGCCTGTTTCTGCAAATACTCGCAGATCCTTGACTTTGATTGATGCTGTTATTGGGCCAACCAGCTTGATTACTATTTTTTGTGTGGCGATGGCGCTTTGACTGGAGAATATAACTCCAGCGATCGCTCCTAAGATAATTAATGGACTACGAGATAGCATATTTGGTAATTGCATATTTAGTCTTCAATTATATTTTAATCTAAGCAATTGAATACACATTTATGAATAATTTGTCAATCTACAGCAATCCTATTTTATTTGTGTCAAAAATCTTACTGCTTTTTAGGGAACAGGGAACAGGGAACAGGGAACAGGTAAGAGTTTCAGTTTTTTTATTTACTTTTTGATTACCCGCAACCTATGCGCGGATTGCTATATAGTATAATTTTTAATTGTCATATTTGTTCTTTGTTTTAATCAAGATGTTTTGATATATTTCATCTTAACAATTATGGGTTTAATCAGGGGATATTTCTTTTTTTCTGGGATTTATTTTGACGATTTTTTTCTAGGTGAAAGTCTTGATTTGATTTTGAATAAAATTCAATTCATTATAGCTGTATTTAATTAAGCTATTGCTTCTACTTCACTCTTCCTGAGATTTTTTTCTGATAATCACTACATATAATTATCATTATAGCAGTGGAAGGAAAGGTTAGGAAAAATCAAAAGCTTCAAACTAAGACAATGTAAGATTCTTCCTTCTTCCTTCTTCCTTCTTCCTTCTTTCTTCTTTCTTCTTTCTTCTGCTATAAAGGCCAAATAAAATCCTAACAAAAAAATTTGCCAAATTTTTATTCTGATAATGTGTGTTTGTTACCGCTATAGTGTAGAATACCGAATCAGTTCCTCACAGTCATTTTGGCTTAATAAATTGAACTTAAGCTATGACTATATTACGAAGTTATTTGTGACTGGGCTGAACTTAATCAATATATATACCTATTTTTGATTTAAGTAATTAATTAAATTACTAAAAACCATTCATATGTTGAAAAAATCAGAAGCGATCTCTGGCACTAACCAATGTGGGAGAGAGTCACCACACTTTCAAATTTATTGAAATAGATTGGGTGGTAGTAGTGGAATTTAAGTATTTTTTTTGAAAAAGTTTTAATAATTATGAATAATAAATCAATATTCAAGTTGAGTAGTCAAATTTTGGGAGCTTCACTATTTTGTCTTGCCACATTTGTACCTAGTGCTTACTCTCAAACCAGTGTAGAAAACTCAGCTTATTATACAAAACCCAGTGAAGTAGATTCACAACAATTTCCATCATTAGTATCTAATATTGCCCAACAAGTCACCGTGAGAATTTTTACAGACAACAGTGCTGGTTCTGGAGTAATTATTAAACGGCAAGGTAATACCTACACCGTTGTTACTAATCATCATGTAATTGAGAATAACTCTCATAAACTTTACCCAATTATGAGTGGAGATGGGATGACTCATCAAGCCACCCTAATTTCATCTCCTCAAATGGGTAATTTGGACGTAGCATTATTGCAATTTACTAGTGATCGCCCTTATCAAGTTGTAGAAATTGCCAACAGTAATCTACTTTCAGTAGGAGAAACTGTTATTGCAGCAGGTTTTCCCAATTGGCATCAACCAGACTCCTTAGAAATGAGTAGTACCCGTGCTTGGGGTAGTCGTGCTTTTCAGTTAACTTTAGGAGCTGTAGAAATGTTACCCAGTCGCACCCTCAGCCAAGGATATCAATTAGGTTATACCAATGATATTAAAAGTGGCATGAGTGGTGGACCGATTTTAAACAATAAAGGTCAGTTAATTGGTATTAACGGGCGCTCAAAATATCCCATCGCTGGAATTGGAGCATTTAATTTTGTAGATGGCTCTCAACCATCTGTCGAGCAGTTCAAAAAAATGGAATCTCTAAGTTGGGGTATTCCAGTTTATAGAATTATCAATTAATTAAAAGCCCAAGTTACTAAAAGTCTACAGACAAAGAATCCCACTTTTCATCAAACCATTGTTTCTCACTTTTCCATTTCGGGTCTCTACTTTTACGCATTTGGAGGTTAATGCTATTCGTGACATCATCTAGTGTACTTCTAGATAATCCATGTCTACCTCTAGTAGTAGATTCTTGAGTTAAACTCGTACTTCTATCCTTGGGTAAACTATTAGCACTGGTACTCAACAATTGTTCTGAGGAACCTGTAACATTTATGACTGACTTTTCTTGAGCTTTTGTGGGAGTAGCACTTAAGCTAACAGCACAAAACATTGTTAATGTTGCAGTAAATAAAGTCTTAGTAGTTGTAACTTTCATTTTTTTTCCTCTTGACAATTGATTGAGATTCTTTAGGTAAACAAATTAACGCTAATGCGCTCTTTTATTATCCCATAATTAACTACTTTTTTAGAGGCTACTTAATTTTAGAAAGTATAATTTTGAGAATGAAATTAGAAATTAGTTAATAAAGTAGTTAAAACAGACACAAACTTAGAGAAAACTAAGCCATTAGTGCCTGAGAATATCGTCTACAGATTTTGATCGGATATTTCCTATTTATTATAGTTTTAATTGAGAAGAGAAGCTTATTTTCAACTAGCCTTTTCTCAACATTATCCAATCTAAATAGTTCAGCAACTAGATAGTTCAGAAATAAGGAATGAAGAGGGAAAATTTATTTGCTTACTTATCCCCTCAACATCTCTACTAAAACCATTTACTTATTCGTAGATAGGTTCGTCACTAGCAGTACCTTGTCCGAAATCCTTAAATTGAGTGATAATCTCTTCTGATTTCTCACGATTTCCTGGCTTTAATGTGAATACTACATTATCGAAGCTAGGCTCTTCTTCTGGAGAAACATAAACTACTTGCTCATAGTTTACAACTCCAATGTTGCTGATATCTGCAAAAGTTTCCATTCCCAGGGCATAAGCAAGGTTAGTTAGACGAGTGCTAACAGATTGACAACGACGGTCAGGAGTATAAGCACCTTTGGGATGGTCGGAAGAGAGAGTTGCAGTCCACACAATCATTGGTTTAGAGGAGACTTGAATAACTTCTCGTTTGACTAGGGGATATCCGCCTAAAAGTCCAGGCTCACTTGTATCCCGTGTTTCACGAACTATTTGAGGAACAGTAGCATATTGATTTTCTGCAGCGTTTACTGAAACACAAGTAAATACTACTTTGTCAGTAGTTTCTAATTGTTCTGCTTTGGCTTCTGATTGAGGTATGAAACCCCAGAGACCAACGGTTGCTAAGATACCTACTAGGGAAACTTTTAATTGGTTGTTCACAATCTTGACCTCTGAAACTTAATATCTACATTTGGTAGAGAAGTTATTTGTTTTTTCTCCATACTTTTACATTAGAGGAACTGCTTATTCTTGTCAGTAAGAATAAAGTAATCTTTCAAAACATACTTTTTAGGTAAGAAGTGATAAAAAAGTAATATTATTAGCTTTTTGTCTATTATTTTACTGATTTTATGTATCGGTTTTGCTAGATAGAATTGATTGGTTTATGAATTCCATATTAACTCAAATTTCAGTTTTTGCAACCCTTAATATCTAAATTTAGATCGTAATTTAAACTAGGTAAAGATTTGAAGTAGAAAATTATATAGATTAAATGTACTTTAAGTTAAGGGAACAGGGAATAGGGAATAGGGAACAGGGAAAGATGATAAATCTCTTTTCTCAAAAGGAATTGGTATAATAAGATTTTCATCTTGGTGGGTTACATCTGTGGCGGGTAAGATGCCCGCACTACAAAGACTTTATCATTAATATATGTACCCCATATACCTGCAATCTGCTGTAAATGCTGAAAAACTGTTCTTCCTTTTTCCTTCTTCCTTCTTCCTTCTTTTTTCTTCCTTCTTCCTTATTTCTAATCACTATTTACAAACTGCAAGTAAGAATTACTCAGTTCCTTTACTGCCAACTCATAAAACTGCTTACCATGTTCAGGGGTTGCTAATGCAGGGTTTGAACCCATCCGACCATCAGGATATCGGTAACGGAAATTAGCAGCACCATATATGGGATAACCACTAGCTACATCTTCTGAAAGTGGTGCTACTTTAATAGCTTCTGGATAAACATACTGAGTTAAAGCTACTTCACTAGGTGTAGCGTGAGAACCTTCTCCATCGCCATATAATTCTTTAGCTAATTTATAAACTGAGCTACACATAAACCAGTTTCCTACCTTACACTTGACCAACTCCCCATTGGCAATATTTAGATCAGCCAAATGAGCATAAGTTTCTGAGAAGGCAGCCTTCAGAGTTGCAATATTGCCTCCGTGGCCATTGATAAAGAAAAATTTGGTAAACCCAGACCTAGTTAAACAAACTATATAGTCACGAATTACTTGAATCATGGTACTAGGTCGCAGACTGATTGTACCTGGGAAACCAGTATGATGTAATGCCATACCTACATTAATCGTCGGTCCGACTAATGCTCCAACTGATTCTCCCACACCTTTAGATATAACTTCTGCACAAATAGCATCTGTGCCAATCAATCCTGTTGGTCCATGCTGCTCCGTAGAGCCTATTGGCAGAATAATACCTTGAGATTGACCCAAATAAGTTTCGACTTCAGACCAGGTACTTAATTGTAGTAACATTTTTTAATTATTTATACTTTTTATCTTAAATATAAGTAGGAGAATTAATCAAACTTTAAATAGAAATTAATTTGTTAAATATAACCTAAATTTCTCAATCTTGACATTTCAATGGTTAAAAACTGTTCCGGAACAAAAATGGGGATGTTTTTTACTCCTAAATTTCTCAATCTTGGCATTTCAATGGTTAAAAACTGTTCCGGAACAAAAATGGGGATATTTTTACTCCTAAATTTCTCAATCTTGACATTTCAATGGTTAAAAACTGTTCCGGAACAAAAATGGGGATATTTTTACTCCTAAATTTCTCAATCTTGGCATTTCAATGGTTAAAAACTGTTCCGGAACAAAAATGGGGATATTTTTACTCCTAAATTTCTCAATCTTGGCATTTCAATGGTTAAAAACTGTTCCGGAACAAAAATGGGGATATTTTTACTCCTAAATTTCTCAATCTTGGCATTTCAATGGTTAAAAACTGTTCCGGAACAAAAATGGGGATATTTTTACTCCTAAATTTCTCAATCTTGGCATTTCAATGGTTAAAAACTGTTCCGGAACAAAAATGGGGATATTTTTACTCCTAAATTTCTCAATCTTGACATTTCAATGGTTAAAAACTGTTCCGGAACAAAAATGGGGATATTTTTACTCCTAAATTTCTCAATCTTGACATTTCAATAGTGAAAAACTGTTCCGGAACAAAAAGGGGATGTTTTACCCCTCCTATCGGAGCTATGAGTCAGCAAACGGCCGAAAGCTTGCCCATAACTATCGTTAACGCCCCTGCAGATTGTGTATAATTTGATATGCGTGTGTAAGTGCTGTATATGTACCAATTTTTCGGCTGATAGCTAGGGCGTGTCATCAATTAAATCTGAAAGTGCTATGTAGCAAGAGTTTTGAACTTTTGGCCTGGAAATACTCCAGACGCTAAAAACCTTGACTCACAAAGCTTATAGTTCTAATTGATGACAGACTCTAGGGCGTGTCATGAAAAAATAATTTAACCTTTTGATAACCTTGAGTTAACTTTTGTTTAACCTATTAGACATAATATAAGGACATCCAAGTTTTGTATCCAGCACAACAATGCAATATGGAAGTGGGCAATGCTTACTAACTTGATACCTCTCCCAAAAAACGACCAATGGCCTGACAACAGAGCAGGCCCCGCTATTTCTACTATTAGTATAGCAACAGCAATATTTCAAAGTCAGAATGCGTTGTATAAATGGATAAAAAATCCAGTGCTTTTAGCTGTTGGATGGTTGAGCATTAATGAAGTTAATTAGCTACAAAATTAGCGATCGCCTAAATTTTCACCTCAGGCAACATTAATGATTTACTGTCAAACACATCAAAAGTGATATTTATGTTTTCCCCCGATCTAAGCGAAAGTTTTTTAAAGCCTCCTATCGTTAGAACAACTAGCAAAGTTTTGCTATTAGAATCTGAAGAGCTATTTCGGGATATGTTAGCTTTAGCTCTAGAAGAACAAGGTTGTGAAGTAGTTATTGCTCCAGACGGATGTAGTGTAATTCCTACGGTTCAGAATTTTTCATCCATTCAAAGTGAACCTTCTTTCAATCTTCTAATTCTTGACTCAATTAATGGTTTAGACCTATGTCGGATGTTGAGACATCAAGGCAATTCTATACCAATCATGATTTTAGGAGCAAGAGGCAGTGCGAATAATTGTGCTTTTTATTTAGAAGCTGGAGCGGATGATTATTTGACTAAACCTTTTGGGATGCGGGAATTTATGGCTCGTTGTCGGTCTCTGATGCGTCGCCAACGTCTAGGTCAACTACCTCAACCAATTATGCTCCAGTACAAAGATATAGTTCTTTATCCAGAAGAGTGTCGAGTAACTGTTAGAGGTCAAGAAGTGAAAATTTCCCCCAAACAATTTCGCTTACTTGAGCTATTTATGAGTTATCCACGCAGAGTTTGGTCTCGTGAGCAATTATTAGAACAAGTTTGGGGACCAGATTTTATTGGGGATAGTAAAACTGTTGATGTTCATATTCGTTGGTTACGGGAAAAATTAGAGTTAAATCCTAGTAAACCAGAGTATGTTGTTACAGTTAGAGGTTTTGGATATCGATTTGGGTGACATACTCCCGACTTTGAGACAAGCTACAAAGTGGGCTACGAGCGCGACTCTACTATGTAGACATAAACTGAGCCAACAAGGAGTCCGGCCTCGTCCAATTGATTTAGAATAGGCTCAATTGAGTACTTTTATATGATTCAAATTTGATTGGTGCATTACTAGATTTTATAATCCCTGGCAATTTCCTGAAAATAGTGTGATGATAGAAGTTAGAAAATAACTGACAACTGAGTATAGCGTTATTTCGATCCCGACTTTGAGTCATCCCTAATGGTTGCCAAGTCAAGAAAAAGAAAGCGCAAAATAAATACTCTTATGAGTAGGCCATAAATAAGTAAAAAAATAGCGCTTTGGGGATTTTCCTCGAAGCATTGCGTTAGCGAAGCGGCGCGTTAGCGCGATACCGCCTGCGTTGATGGTTTCGCTGTCACGTTGCTATGAACGGTTTTCCCGACTTTTGCCGGGAATTGCCGGGCTTGATGTATCTGGTAGCAAGTCTTTAATCAATACTTTGGCTCTATTTTTAATATTAATTGCAGTATTTAAGTCTCTACCAATTGATAAATTACAGTTAAGACATTGATGCTGTCTTTGAGCCAAAGTTTTCTTGACTTTATGCCCACAATTACTACATTCATTTGACGTTCCATGAGGTTTAACTTCTACAATTAACTGACCAGCTTTTTCCTCTTTTAGAGGAGCTTCGCTAACGGCTTTGTTAGTTAATATAGTCTTGAAGTTTCCCCAACCTGCATCATGTACAGACTTAGCTAATCTAGATTTAATCATGGCTTTGATGTTTAGCTTTTCTACTGCAATAATGTCATATTTAGATAATAAATTATTAGCAGTTTTAAAGTGAAAATCTTTTCTAGTATCAGCTACTTTTCTATGTTTCTTGGCTAATTGTTTAATTGCTTTTTGTCTACGTTTAGAACCTTTCTTTCTTCTGGACACTTTCCTTTGTGCTGACTTGAGTTTTCCTTTGCTGACGCAAAGCTTCGCTAACAGACTTTCTCAGGTATTTAGGAGCTGCAATTGATTCATTATCAGAAGTAACAAAGAAATCTATAAGACCTACATCTATACCTACCATTTCACCTCGTTTAATATCTGGTTTAATTTCAGGTACAGACTTGTCTTCTAAGCTGAAAGTGACAAAAAAACCATTAGATTTCCTAGTGACTGATACTGTTTTGATAGTAAATCCGTCTGGGATAGGTCTATGCACAATCACCTTAACATCACCAATTTTAGATAATTTGACTTTGTTATTAACAAAATGATGTTGTTTAAATTGAGGATAAGTAAATGTTTTATACTGACCTTTTCCTTTTAATCTTGGTTTACCTAATCCTTTACCATTAATATCGCCTTTTAACCATCTATCAAAAGCTAATTCAACTCTTTTTGACACTTCTTGTAAAACTTGGGAATGAATCTCTTTGTACCAAGGTCTATCTACCTTTAATTGAGTTAATGACTTTTGCTGACTAAATCTTGTTGCTTGGTCTTTAAGAGCGGGAAGATGACATATCAGAGGACAAGAATTAATCGGGCAACGATTCTGCTCCCACCAATCAAACCTTTCTGCCAACATATAGTTATATTGACACCGCAACATATCTAATGTCTTGTTTATTTTTTCTGCTTGCTCTTTCGTTGGACGCAGCTTGTATTGGTAGGCTATTCTCATCTATCTTTTCCTTTTCGACCACATATCTATGAAAATAGTTTGTGTACATAAATGCAACATATAATTATGAAAGAATCATTACATTGTCGAATAAGCAAAGAAAGATTAGATAAGTTGAGATTATATGCAGTAAAAAAACAGAAAACAATGACGCAGGTAATCAGTGATTTCATAGATAATTTACCGAAAAATTGGGTTTAAAGCCTCGCCCTTGTAGGGCGACTTTTTATTTGAGCATGCAAGTGAATTGAATATATGCTATTGTGTCATTAGTTGCCGGGGGGCACTCGGAAACTCTAAACGGACGTGGAGGGAAGCGTTAGACTACCGCCAAGGAAGCAGCACCCGGTGAAGCGTCAACCCGCCGAGGAGCTACGGCTTAGTAGGAATCCCCACGCCTTTAGGCCGGGGAGGATGTCAACTGATGATATTGAAGATAAACGTTTAGAAGTAGACAAAATGATTCAGGGCTAGGACGCATTTATCCCGACACCAAGTCAACTATGGTGCGGGACTTCTGCTAGACAAAGTTAAAAAAACTTTTCGGGTTATTTTTACCGAATAATTAAGGTAAAATGCCTCTCCTTTAAAGGAGAAACAAGCGGTCGTTTGCGGAGCAGTCCGTTAGGATGGGATGGCGCCATTCGGAGCGGCTCTGATAAGAGCGGGTCTCCTCGCCATATCCAATCGACCAAGAGAGAAAAAATTTTCCTTTTATTCAATCCTCTCCCTAAAAGGAAGAGGTAATTATCAATTATCCATTATCAATTATCAATTATTGAAACGAGTCCTATTAGTAAAGGTAAGGAAAAAGGGAGAATAGAAAGAGCAATTATTAGGCATCTCCAAAATTAAAAATAAAATCAATTATTATCCATAAATTATCAATTATTTCTCCCTGTTGCCTGTTGCCTTTTGCCTATTCCCTGAAAATGCCTATTTGCTAAACAAACTTAACTGACTCTCTGAATTTTCTGCCGATAAATCTACTCCATCTGATAGTAATTTAGCAGCAGCTTCTAACATTTCTTCCTGAATATCTTGAATATCTTCCCGACTTTCTAAATAAGTTTTTAATGCTTTTAATGGATGGATACTATTATCTTTTGCCAATTCTGGTAAACGAGGTCTTGCTAACTGACTGACTAATTCTGGTTGAATAGTATAAGTATGTGCCTCACTTAAAGCTTGATGTAATACTCCATTTTCAATCAAATCTAACTGCTCGGAACGTAACTGATAAATCAACCGCACTACAGCATCTTTTATCTGAGTTTTACTAATAGATTTTAACAATTCAGCTTGTGGATTTTCTGCTTCGGAAACATTAACTTTAATAGTATAAAAATTTCGCACAGGCAAAGAACAAAATTCCCATTTAACAGCACCTTTCTCTAATTCAAGCAAAACAAAACCTTTCTCTTCTTTCTCCTCACTAAAATCTACTCTTTCAATACTACCTGGATAAATAATTGGTGGATTATTAGACTTATTCAAATTTTGATGTTTATGAACATGACCTAAAGCTACATAATCAAAACAATCACGATTTAACAAAGAAACAGGAATATTAAAACCCTTACCCACAGCCAAAAAACGTTCCGCACCTAAACTCGCCCTATCTGCCATTAAATGAGCTAAAAGTACCGTCGGAATTTCTGGATTTAATTGGCGAATTTCTGCTTCTAATACCAACTTCAATTTTTCAATTAATAACTCATTAACCTTACCCATAGATAAACTTTCAGTCTCAGATTTTGTCATCAAACTAGAAGCAGTTAACCAAGGCAAAGTAATAATCTGAATAGCACCACTTTTAGTTTGAATATTGTGAGTTTCTAAGCGATCGCCTACCACTACTCCAGGTATTCCTAAAGTACTATAAATACCTAAACTTGCCCCTCCTTGACCCTGGGAATGTTGGTCGTGATTTCCTACTAATAATACTGTGGGAATTTGAGCATCTACTAAACGACGTAATTCACGAGAAAAAGCTTGTTTTATGTATGGCGCGGGAGTAGCATCTGGAAAAGCATCTCCACCAAATAATACTAAATCGACTGGTTCGGAAATTGCTCTATCTATACAAAGTTTTAGACTAGAAATAAAGTCTTCGAGACGAGTGTTTAAACCTGTTTTGGGGTTGATACGACCGTGGGAAAAACCACTACCAATATGAATGTCAGAAAGATGAATAATTTTAATCATTTTGTTTTATTTAGGGAATAGGGAGTAGGGAGTAGGAAGTAGTAATTCGGGAAATAGGGAAGGCAAAACACAGATTTTTGACACGGATTCACGGATGATTAGATGGAACATTATTTATAGAACTTCTAAAGGTGTTGTTTTTCTTGATATTCTTTTCTACAATATTTGGTAGTGCAGAGCGCAAAGTGTGGGATAAGTAATTATATCATTCCAGTCCCAAGGGGCGATGGCCAACCCCGATCTTTGGGCAGCAGTATTTTTCTTGCGACTATGAACCCAAATCCAATTAAAGTAGGCGATACGCCTGACGCCACGCTCCGCGAACGCTAACCTAATTGTGATCTTTGTCTGTTCCCCTTCCTGACCAAATTTATTCTGGGGTGCGATGCCACCGACCTATCTGCTTTCTGACATTCCCTTTAGCGCTCTAGTTGTTGAGTCTGGTCTTTACCGATGATCTGCTGGACTTCTGGGGGCCAAACTCGTTGAGACCCACCCCAATCATCTGTATGCCACTGTTGACAATTAGTTTTCCCTTCTGTGTTGGCGGTTAATTCTAGGGTGAACTGGTCACTGTGTTTTCCGACTAAGCGTGGCCAAAATCAATCCACGTTCTGGATGCTTGAGTCATCCCCATCCCACAATCCCCTTGTGTCAATTCATTGATCTGAGAGTTTTTTTGTGTCTTGAGTGCGTCTTACATTCTGGGAAGACCCCAGAATTACCCACTCGCTTTTTTTGGACGAATGACCAAAACTCGTCACTGCTGATTTGTGAGGTATTGATATTCTCGACATCAGCTAGATCAATCATTTGTCCTTTTTGAGAAGCAGCTGTTACTAAACTAACTACCGTATGATCAGCTCAATTCACCCTTTCGACTCATCCCTCTTCAACTACTGCCCTCAACGTCAGCGAGTAGAACCATGGGCATCTGTTCAGGTTGAATTTTTCTACGATGGTAGAGAGTATCAAAAGTATCGGTGTTTGCCCAGTATTCCGCAGGAAAAGTTTGTCGGCATTCAAGACAATCATATCCTTGACTTCCTTTACTGGTCTTTCCATGTTTATGAGTTTTCTGATGGCCACAGAGAGGACATTCCATGATCATAGAAAGTGTTTAAGGACAATAATTATATTACCATTCCCACACTTTCGCACAGGCACTACCCAATATTTTTGATTGCAATCAAAAATATACTATTTTTTTGTTGAATAAAAAGTCATGCATATGGGCGAACGACTCCATCTAAGCTTTAAAATATCACAATTTTTGTAAAAATGGTAGTGAAAATCTTTTGACCCACTGATTTTTTAGGAGCTTTTGAGAATGAAGATATTCATAATTCTGTATTGCCTAAGTTTTTAGAGATACCTTCAGAGGTTCTATATAGCCTTTCTCACGACTTGGAAGTACACCTATTTTTATTTCTATTCTATTGCCTATTCCCAGTTAAGTGTTTCCTAAAATCTAGAATTTTGTACCTTACGCTTTTTGGGAATTACTATATAAAAATTATAAATATATTTTAGTATTTTGTCTTAAAGGTTTGCTATCCAAAACCAAGAGAAAATGGGATTTGAAAATCAAACCCCTACAGTCTTTTTTTCACGAATCATTTCATCTTGCTATATAGAATTTTTCACTATTCATTGAGATACAGAATTCTAAATTTTAGGCAATACAGATTTACACCATTTGATGGCATATTCTATTAATCTTGGCGTAAGCATTCAGCCGTCAGCTATCAGCTATGAGTTATTAGCTCATTATCAGCTCAAAAGAGGAATTAGTCTCCAAAGTAGAATTAAAACTTATAAAAAAAATGTCTTCAGCTAACCTTAGTAATTTCTTGAATATGTTCAAAAGCTGATAGCTGAATGCTGATAGCTGAGCTTACATCTTGGCTGTATTGTTATGAAACCAATACTAATTGGAATTCCTTCTTTGACTTGCTTAACTGTTTGCTTAGCAAAAGGTGAAATATCGGTAATTTTTAATAGTCCGTTTAAAGTACACTCTTTTTTATTTTGAAATTCTAGGTTGCTACTGGCACAATCAAATAAGTAATCAACAAGAATATGAATAGTTAATGCATTGATTAAATTTTGTTTACCTTGAGAATTTGGTAATAATCAAATTAACTTTTTAGCCTTGTTCAATTCTTTTTGATATTCAGGATAGTTGTTGAAGGTCGAAGCATTTTCTGTGTAATATAATGGTTTGGCAGCTAGATTTTCTGATGTCTCTTTTTGAACCAGTATATGAGGTATTATAGATACAGTAAAGGCACTAGGAATAATGGAATTATTTAGTATGAGAATAGTTCAGAAATTAACAATCACCATACACTGAATAACTATGACAAAGAATGACACCAACCAACTCAATTAGTCTTTTAGAATTCGGACAAATTACCGTGGGTCTCTGTGGAGGACTCGCATTCTTCTTATTTGGACTTGAACAAATGACCGAGTCCTTAAAGCAAGTGGCGGGCAAATCTATGAAGCGAATGCTCGCGAAACTGACCTCGAATCGTTGGAATGGTTTAGTGGTTGGAGCATTTATCACAGCAGTGCTTCAATCCTCCTCAGTGACAACGGTTTTGGTGGTGGGTTTTATTTCTGCCGGATTAATGACCATGCCTCAATCAATTGGGGTAATTATGGGGGCCAATATTGGCTCGACCATTACTGCTCAGATTATTGCCTTTAAAATTACTCGATCGGCCCTAGTTCTTTTTGCCATTGGCTTTGTCTTGCAACTAATTTCCCAGCGAAGATACTCCCGCCAGTATGGTGTGCTGTTGATGGGGTTGGGTCTGATGTTTTATGGCATGGAGTTAATGAAGATTGCCACCAGTCCCCTACAAACTTATCCTCCTTTTATTAGCTTGATGCAGCAGGTAGAAAATCCTTTACTGGGGATTACTATTGCCACGGTGTTTACTGCTTTGGTACAAAGTTCTGCTGTCACCACTGGCTTAGTGATTGTTTTGGCAAGTCAAGGCTTATTGAATCTCGAAGCTGGAATTGCTCTGGTCTTTGGTGCAAATATTGGTACTTGCATTACGGCGATGTTGGCGGCGATCGGCAAACCTTCAGAAGCGGTTCAGGCAGCGATCGCTCATGTTTTATTTAATATCTTGGGTGTTCTGCTTTGGGTTGGGTTGATTGCTCAGTTAGCCGATACGGTACGTTGGCTGACACCTGTTTCATCTTCCCTCGAAGGTATGTCCAAGCTAGCAGTGGAAACCCCACGCCAAATTGCTAATGCTCATACTTTATTTAATGTGGCCAATGCTTTCATTTTTATTGGGTTTGCTCCCCTGTTGGCCAAGTTGGTGCAACATTTGGTGCCGGCAAAATCTCCCACAGTTCGGCAAAGCCAACCTAAATATCTCGATAAGATGTTACTGACTACTCCCACCTTGGCCTTAGATCTGGTTCGTTTGGAGTTAGGGCAAGTGGGAAATATTGCCCTGAAGATGGTGCGCGGTTGTCTGCCAGTCGTGGAGGATGGGACCAGTGATGAGGTGGCAGCACTACGAGCAATGGATGATGAGGTTGATCGACTTTATGGGGCGATTGTAACTTACCTTGGTCAGTTGAGTTTGGAAACCCTAGTGACCCAACAATCTGAACTTTTATCTATGTACCTGAAGATTGCCAACTATATTGAAAATATCGGGGATACTATTGAGACTAATGTGGTTGAAATTGGCAATCATCGGCTACACCATGAGCTTCAGTTTAGTGATGCTACCCAAACGGTTTTAAAGTCTCTGCATGAGGAAGTTTGTTTTGCTGTAGACCAGGCGCTCAAATCAGTAGTTTCCTCCGATCCGCAGTTAGCTGCCCAGGTAGTGGCAATGAAACCACAAATTAACGAGTTGGCTAGCCAAGCACATACTCATCTGGCTATGCGTTTAACCGCTGACCAACCGAATCGCTTGGTTACGTTTGGCCTTGAATCAGATTTTATTGAGTATTTGAAACGAGTATATTATTTTGCCAAACAGATTGCCAAACTTATGACAGAAATGGATCTGGAAATGCAGGGAGATACAATCAAAAATGTGATTGATAATTCTACCAAAGAGGGTTCAACAATTAATAATTAATAATTACCTCTTCTTAATAAATAAGAGGATTGACTAAAAGGAATTGTTTTGTCTTTTCTTCATGAATGGAGAGGCTTTATACCTTAATCTTTCGGTAAAATTTTCCCTATCTTACAGGATAATACTATTAGACATCTCTAAAATAGTCAAATGCCAACCTTAACTATGAGTATAATATCTCAATCACAAGCTGTAATTGAACTTCTGTGGCAGGATTGGGTAGTTGTAGGTATCTACGCGGTCGTAATGTTTGGGATAGCAATCTGGGCAATGGGCAGGATTAAAGATTCTGGAGGATTTTTGCTGGGTAAAAGGAAAATCGGTTTATGGATGCTGATAGCAAGTGGTTTTGCTGGCGGAACCAGTGCCAATCATCCAATGGGTGTTGCTACAGCTACTTTTAAAGGTGGTATGTCGGGAATGTGGCTTAGTCTGACATGGATTCTTCTAACACCTTTTTTCTGGATTTATCCACCGGTTGCTCGTCGTCTTCGGGTTGTTACTGTTGTTGATATGTTCAACCTGCGATTTGGGCGTTTAATGGGGGTTCTTTTCAAAACAATAATTATTCTCACTGGGCCGATATCAATGGGATTAGGTCTGAAGTCGGCAGCAATCGTCATAGAAGTAATGACAGGTGGTGGGATTAGTGAAACAGCAGCTATTTATGTTATAGCAATTCCTACACTGATATACACACTAATGGGTGGTATTGTAGCAGCATACGCTACAGATATTTTTCAGGGAGTGCTGATAGTAATTCTTTCTTTTCTGATGATACCTTTTGCCATAAATAAAGCTGGCGGTATTGCTGCATTAGATGCCGGAATTAGCGATCGCTTTACCGAGTTAATATCTACAGAAGGCGGACAGGGATTTGGTATTTGGTGGGTTATATGGTTTCTAATAGCTAGTCTGATGTCGGCACCACTGGTTAGCATGGGAGGTTCACTTACTGCTCGTAACGAGATGTATGCGCGTTTGTCGGTTATTGGCAGTTTAATCAAACGTTTCTGTACTGTGGGTTGGGGACTTACTGGATTGTTTGCCATTGCTCTTTATGGTGGTAATGAAATGTTAAGTGTATCTCCGGATAAGGTATTCCCATACGCAGCAGGAGATTTACTACCAGTTGTGTTAAAAGGTCTGATGGTAGCATCAGTCCTCGGTGCGGTTATGTCTTCTTTGGATGGTATTCTGATCGGTTTATCAGGTATTCTGACAAAGAACTTTTATAAAGAATACTTGGTTAAGAATGCTTCAGCTCAACATTATTTGATTGTCACTCAGATTTTTGCAATGTTGGTGATGGTTTTAGCTTGTATTGGAGCATCTGCGAACAGAAATTTGATTGATTATATAACGCTGGTTGAGCCTTTAGGAAGTCTGTGTGGTGTGGCGGTATTTTTCTCTATATTCTGGCGTAGACTTACTAAGTGGGGAGCTGTGTCATCTGTTTTGACAATGTTTCCGCTATTTTACATTGTACAAAAGATAGAACTTGTTGATGGATTAGCTTCTCTGCCATGGGGTATCGGATATGCAGCGGAGTTAATGCAAAAAGGTTACAGTGCTATTGGATATGAACTGGCTATATCTTCGGGTGAAGGTGTGTTTCTGCCGATAGAAATAAGCTACCCGTTATATCTGATTCCAGGCATTCTGGTAATGATAGTAGTATCTTATTTGACGAAACAGCATAATCAGCGTGCTGTTGCTGAGTATTATGCACGTTTAGATACACCGTTGGGTTTAGAGTATAAGCTACGCGATAGGGGATTCCATGAAGATGATTTGGAAGAGTTGGATGATGAGGTAGTATATGTTGATGAGAGCGATCGCCAGACATCGGGGCGACTAATACTGGTTGATTTGTTAAGGATACCCAAGTTGATCGGTTCTGGTCAAGCAAAGCTTTCAGATTATCAGATAGATATGATAGGACTAATTGCATCCATTGCTTTTATAATTTTGTTTATTGTCGGTGTGCAATGCTTAGGAAAACTTTTTTAAATAGACATCTCCAAGAATAAAAAATAGGCGTTGGTAAATTACTGTATGATATGAATCTTAATTCTTTAGGAGTCAGGAGTCAGAACTCAGGAGTCAGGAGCAAAGAAAGAAGAAGAAACCCCGAGTATAAAGATAAAGTTTTTCGGGGAGCGTAAAGGTGACGGAGTTCTATCGCGCTCTTATCTGGACATGGTATCATACCTCAAATTACCAACGCCAAAAAATAAAATCAATTCTTATCTGTAAATTATCAATTATTTCTATCTCTTCCCAGTTAAGTGTTCCCTGTTCCCTCTTTTCTGGAGATATCTAACCCACATTCCGCACCACAAAATGTAGTATAGAAGAAGGAGTCAGGAGTCAACCCACCCCTACCAAAAGACTTTTGAGCGCAAACCCTACTTAAATGAAAACCGCTGTAATTGTTTACTCAGAATTTGATGAACGAAAAAAGTAATTGAGATGATTTGTATAGTATAAATACCTACCAAGCTACCGGTCTTTATGCGACTTTCAATGTTACAATTTGAAGTACAAAATGTGGGATCTAATAGTTCTGGGATTACTTCCCGAAAATTACTCTATCCTCACCAAACAAAATCATCCTTTCCCCGACCCTGACCTCAGCATCTAAACGACTACCCGAAATCTCAATCTCCGGAGCAATACCATTTTGCACAGTCATAACCACAAAAAAATTATCGCCCCCACTTGCTAATATTTTTCTACCTCTCTCCGTTTCCTCAACATCAACCTTAACCTCAGCAGGCGTAACAAAAGTTGCCCTCATTGTCGCCCCAGAATCAGCTTTTAACAGAAAACCATTATCCTCAACAACCACCTGCTCTTGAGTATGCATTACCCAAACCTTCTCCAGCGTATCCCCAGAAAACCTATCCACCACCACAAACAAACCAGGCACACCCGACACCCCACTATAGTCAACAGCAAAAGACCGCAACGACTCAAAAGCATTATTTTCAAACACACTATCCATATCCATACTCACAACCCCCGATCCATCCATCTCTCCCTCAAAAAACCTTGGTTGAGCAGCTCCTTTTCCAGCCATCTCCCCCACAACCACAACATTTTCATCCTCTCTTTTAGCATTATCAGGACCAGCACTCGCCCAACGTCCTCCCAAACCCCAAATGCGAAAACCACCAGCCTCCGGAAACGACCACGAACTTTTCAAAGGTTGTTGCTTCAAATAAATACTTGCCACAAAATCATTTTTATCCTGCCACTTGTTACGAAACAGATAAAAACCTTTTTCATCATCCACCAATACCCGCCCAAATACCTTTGCGGGGTTTTTTGGTCTTAAACCAGTAAAGAAATTAAAATTCAACAACCTTTCCACAAAATTTTCCGGCGAACCATCCGAAACACCCATTAAACTCTCAGGATAAGCCTCCAGAATAAAAGCAGCCTGGTGAGGAAAATTCATACCAATACCAAAAGAGCGATCGCCCTCCCAACCAAAATGACGATTAAAAAACCACATCACCCCAGGCAAAAATTCTTCCGGTACGCTATTCCACCCAAGAGAAAATAGAGACTTTACCGGAGCCAGACGATGACGTCCGTAAGTAGGCATCGACACATCACCCTTTTCCCCAACTATCCGCATTACATAGTGAGATAAAAACCATTCCGCATTAGAATTTGTCACCAAATCTTTGCCCAGAACATTTTCATAAGCTTGAAAAAATGGTAGAAGCGTTAATTTCCAAGGTTCAATAGTATAAAGGTCTCCCTCAGTACCAAAAGAGCGATCGCCCACCGCAGTATCAACATAACGCTGAATATTCCGTTCAGAAATTTTCAACAGTCGTCTCACATCAGTAGGTTGAGAAAAAAACTGTTCCGGTTCAGATAAAATAGCCAATGCCGCCAAACCCGCAGCCCCCCGCGCCCTGCCATTCCAATTACTCCAAGCAGTAGGGTTCCAACCTTTACCACGAGTACCTGAAATTAAGAGATTTGTCTGTTGGGCTAACCAGTCTGTAATTTTTTGTACCCGTTGTTCATCCCAAGCGTTATAACAAAGGTCGTAGGCTAGAGCGACACCTGCCACAATAGGGCCGTGTTCCAACAATCGTGGGCCAGGGTTATTCAGGGATTTTTCTACTATTTGCCATCCTGTCTCTGCTGCTTGAGGGTCATCCTTTAATAGGGATAGGAAACAATGACCTGCTGCATGATATCCACCATTGGGAACATAAGCTTCATAATATATTTTTTGTTGTAGAGTATTTTCGAGCCTAGCCAAAATAGCTTTACCTATAGGAGTATTGGCTTTTTCTCGTAATTCTGAAAGTTGATTTTGACGGAAAATTAGTCGTGGATGCTCTCTGGCAGAGATGGGTGTATGGTTTGATATTTTTCTGGGCAAGTAAGGCGTAATATTTCCTGTAACTTTTCCACTGACAAGTTGTTGATTAAAGGTACCTGAATAATTACCAACTATCTGCTGTTTATCTTTTTTATCAGTTTGCAATTCGATTAAATATTTAGCTGTTCCACCGCCGATCCAAGGGTCAGGATTAATATTGATTTTTACTTCCAACTGCCAGGTTTTATCTTTTTTGATAATGTCAACAATACCATCATGGTCTGCTTGATTAAATGTTGGAGCAAAACCCCATATTTCTGTTTCGCATTGAGAATTTTGACAAACTAAATCTAAGGTAATGTCTTGATAGTTAATATTTTTTTCTGCTTGTTTCAATAGTGCATTGTCTAGGGTGATACTAATATCTCCTGATAAATCTGCTGTGATTAATTTTTGTCTAGAAAATTCTGCAATTCCTAGAGTTAGTAAACATATAGTTGATAGAGTAATAATTTTATTTCGTTTCATTGTTAATTATTGGCAAGATTTGAGTAAATTTATAGCCAGTTTAAATCATTTGTCAAATAACTTTCCTGAAACCAAAAGAGTTGCAGTTATATTGATTTTGAAGAAGCTATATTATTTTAATTTAGCAATCTTGCTGTCGTAATAACTGATAAAAAAAAGATTTTTACAGTCTATTATAGGGAGTCAGACCCTACAGTTATAGGTTAGGTAAAATTGCATAAACTAACTCTATTAGTTTTGCCTCAGACTCACCGTCGAGTGCTTCAGGAAATGAGATGACTATTGCGATATTCGCAACAGAAAGCAGAAATTAGTTTGACCTCAGACTCACCGTCGAGTGCTTCAGGAAATGAGATGACTATTGCGATATTCGCAACAGAAAGCAGAAATTAGTTTGACCTCAGACTCACCGTCGAGTGTTTCAGGAAATGAAATGACTATTGCGATATTTGCAACAGAAAGCAGAAATTAGTTTTGCCTCAGACTCACCATCGAGTGCTTCAAAAAATGAAATGACTATTGTGATATTCGCAACAGAGAGGGGAAATTAGTTTTGCCTCACATTTACCCATAGTGCTTCAAAAAATGGGGACAGCATTAATATTGCTCCCGATAATTATGTGGTTAAAATAACTGAGAAATTTGTGAACAATTAATAATTAATAATTACCTTTCCTGAAAACAAATAGGATAGTTTGCCTTGATTTATTCAAAAAAGAAGAAGCCTTATATCATGTCCGGTTGAATACTTATTATTCAGATAGTAGGGTAGCGGGGGAGCGGGGGAGTAGGGGAGTAGGGCAGGGCTGTTTCATTCTCGACAGACACGGGGACGCACTAGACACCGAGACACGGGGATGGAGGCTTCTAATTTATGATTAAAAGTTGACTTTTCACCATTTTAGTAAGAGCAAAACGAACCCTTATTGGCTGAAAAATCTGCAAATTTTTGTAAATTTCACTGTTCTACGAACTTCTCATCTCCCGTTCTCCCGCTCATCGTTAATCTACAATACTTTGAAACAGCCCTGGGGTAGTAGGGGAGTAGGGGAGTAGGGAAAATAGACAGATTTACTGTTTAAGCAAGAGGATAAGTTTTTTCCATATCCCTCTTATCCGGACATAATATTAAACCTTAATTATTCAGTAAAAAATATATCTATATATTGTGATATTGTGTAGCACTATAGTTTTAATATTTATTTATATAGTGTTTTAACCTAACTTATAATTACAATCAGGAAGAAGAATAAAAGTAAAGTACTAAGTAGCAAATTGAACATTTTCTTCTAACTTCTTCCTTCCTCCTGACTTGAATTATTTGGTTGTGCAGAGCGTAAAGTGTGGGATAAGTAAGTAGGGCAGGCTTATGTAATCAGTCAGCAGTGATATATAAAGGTTGAGCGCATTTTTGTCGCCCAAAAAGTGCGAGTTGTTAAGCTTGTTGGACCAAGAAATTAGGACAGCATAAAGACAAGCACAATAAATATACACCCTACAATTATTCCTCCTACTTTCTTTCTCAGCTCTCCCCACACTTCCTTGACGCACTACCAATTATTTCAACAAATTGGAAAAATGGTAGCTCTCTATCAAAAATAGAGTGAAACATTACCTGAGAAATTGAACATTTTCTTCTAACTTCTTCCTTCCTCCTGACTTGAATTATTTCAACAAATTGGAAAAATGGTAGCTCTCTATCAAAAATAGAGTGAAACATTACCTGAGAAATTGAACATTTTCTTCTAACTTCTTCCTCCTTCTGCTTATAGAACTAATTTGGCATCTTCATAAATATGCGCGTTTTTTTAGCTAGGAGTCAGGAGACAGGAGACAGGAGACAGGAGGTAAGATGTGGAGAGAAATAATACAAAAAATTCAACACTCTTTCAGATGATTTTTCCTCAAAATTGATGCGCGAAAAGACTTGACCACCATAATTATATAGATATCAAATAGTTTCTATAAAGACTCCGGTTCCTGACCAGAAACAACTGGAGCTGTAGTATTCAAATTTAACTCTGGATGCTCAGATTCTACCTGTTGACAATTCCACTCATTTTTGAACAATAAAACAGGTCGCCCCCAGCTATCTTTTACAGCTACAGTATTAAATAACCTACCAACTTGTCGCAGCACATCCCAACCAGAATTAACCCAACGCGCTACACTAAAAGGCAACATTTCCACATTAGTTTCAACTCCATATTCATTTTGCATTCGGAACTGAACAACCTCTAATTGAAGTTGCCCAACAGCAGCTAAAATAGGGTCTCTTTTTGCCTCATCTGCAGAGTACATAATTTGTACAGCACCCTCTTCTCGTAACTCATTAACTCCTTTCCGAAATTGCTTAAATTTAGAAGGATTAGGATTTCTTAAATAAGCAAATATTTCTGGTGAAAAACAAGGGATACCTTCATACTCTAATTTTTTGCCATTATAAATAGTATCTCCAATAGCAAATACCCCTGGATTATTTAAACCAATTATATCTCCTGGATAAGCAATTTCAATAGAGTCTCTATCTTGAGCAAATAACTTTTGCGGTCGAGATAATCGAACTGTTTTACCTGTTCTAGCATGACTAACAGTCATATCTTTTTCAAATCTTCCCGTACAAACCCGAATAAATGCCACCCTATCTCGGTGTTTTGGGTCCATATTCGCCTGCAATTTAAATACAAATCCAGTGAAATTTGGATAAGTAGGAGAAATTTCACCTACTGTACTTTTATGAGTACCCGGTTTTAGAGCATATTCTAAAAAAGCATCTAAGAATAATTGCACCCCAAAATTAGTCATAGCACTGCCAAAAAATACAGGTGTCATTTCACCTTTATGTATCTGTTCCAAATCTAAATCTGAACCTAATTCTTCCAGCAATTCTATGTCTTCTTTAAGTTGATAATAAAGGTCTTGCTCCAGTAATTCTTCGATGCGAGGGTCGCCCAAATTTACTACCGTATTTCTTGCAGCTTTACTACCATGAACGCTACGCTCAAACAGATGAATTTCTTTCTTTCTCCTATCAAAAACTCCCTTGAAGCGATCGCCCATACCTATAGGCCAATTTACAGGATATGTTTTTAAACCTAATTCCTTTTCTATTTCATCCAAGAGTTCTAAAGGTTCTCGCCCTGGTCTATCCATCTTATTAAAAAATGTAAAAATGGGTAGTTTTCGCATCTTACATACTTCAAATAATTTGCGAGTTTGAGGTTCTAAACCTTTAGCAGAATCTTCTAACATTACAGCGTTGTCTGCTGCAGCTAAAGTTCTATATGTATCTTCGCTGAAATCTTGGTGACCGGGAGTATCTAAAAGGTTAATTTGACAGTTTTGATATTCAAATTGTAAAACTGTTGAGGTAATAGAAATACCCCGTTGTTGTTCCATTTCCATCCAGTCAGAGGTAGCATGACGCTGCGCTCTTTTAGCCTTTACTGCACCAGCTTCGTGAATAGCACCTCCATACAACAAAAGTTTTTCTGTAAGAGTAGTTTTACCCGCATCAGGATGGGAAATAATTGCAAAGTTACGCCGTTTATCTACGGCTGTTTGCAATTCTGTTTCAATTTCAATGGACATTATTTAGTTTAACTCCTAAAATAGGCAACAATTAATCATATTATATATTTATCTATACTATAGCAATCAGAAATCATTTGTAAAAAATATCAGGATATATCAAAACTCTGAAACTTTTACTTCTATTCCTTGTTGCCTGTTCCCTAAATTAAAAGATATTTTTCACAAATGAAATAGGATTGCTATATAATATTTTATCTATTTATAATTATCATATAATCCGCACTAAAACTACTATATATATCACTTTAAAATCAAAAACAAATAAATAGAATAAAGCTAATATTAAACAAGTTAAAACTCAAGAATTAAATAATTTATGAAGAGAGGCAAGTTATATGGAATTCTTATCAAATATTTGGAGTACATGAAACTATATTCCTCACGGACATTATTATCTTTGGCAATCAGGATTAGTATGGCTATCAGATTTATTCATTATCTTAGCTTACTTTTCAATCCCTATTTCTTTAATTTATTTGATTCAGAAGCGACAGAATGTACCTTATCCAAAAATATTTGTTTTGTTTAGTGCATTTATTGTTCCCTATGGAATGACCTACTTAATGGCAATTTGGACTCTCTAGCATCCCACCTATTGGCTATCAGGTATAGTTAAAGCAATAACTGCGGGAATATCAGTATTCACAGCAGGAACTTTAATACCATTAATATCCAAGTTATTAGAACTTTCTAGCCCTAAAAAACTAAAGGCAATTAACAATAAGTTCAGGACTTATGCAAAGACACTACATATAGCGCATGGTAAACAGAACGATTGCTGACGCAAAGCTCCGCTAACGCTTAAAAATAAAGGGCGATTACCTCAATAAAATTAACATACAGGACTTACGCAAATACACTATATATAGCGTATACTAATCTATGCTATCGGACTAAATATTGTAGCGTTCGCTTCCTGTTTTTCTGTCGATCAAATCTTCCTAAAAACCGTTGATTTTATACTTCATTTCTCCACTCTATAATTCAAAGTATGTACAATTTTATTACTGGATACTTAATTTCATTTATTCAATAATTTGATCATAATTCATTTTGGATTTTATCAATAGTTTTCCCTCTTTTCCTGCCTTGAATTTTTAAATAATTCCAAACTAACATGGCACAAGCAATATGGTTTTTTTGAATTCTGGCTCTAGGACATTGGCACTCCTCAAGTCCTGTTAATTGCTTGATTTCCCTGTGAAACTCTTCTATTTTCCATCTAGGCAAGTCACTCAAATTCTACATCATCTGTAGAGAATTGCTTCCAGTCATTAGTCACTATATATTCTGTTGGTGTTTGTGGAAACAGTACCCCAGAATAACTTGACTTTTTTCTCTCTAGGAAAACCCTTAATCTTAAGAATTTTTCCTGATACTAATTCGGCATCACTCCATCTTAATTTTTCCAGGTTTTTATACTTTTCTACACCTCCAGTATCGTCTACTAAGGGATTTTTTTTCCATGGACAATAGTAGATTTTTCCGCTCATTATCTATTAAAGCCATTAATAGCTAATAGCTGACGGCTGAATGCTTACAATTTACCAGCTATTAAAATTAGTGCAAAATCTATATCTTCTCAACAAGTAGCAATTATTATTTCGGATAATGGTATAGGTATGACAGAAATAGTTTTTCAGAAAATATTTGACCCATTTTTTACTACGAAACCTATAGGCAGTGGTACTGGTCTAGGATTATCCGTATGTTAACAAGTTATTATTGAAAAACATCAAGGCAAACTAAATTGTACTTCTACACCAAAACAAGGAACAGAATTTTTAATTGAAATTCCTATCCGCCAGAAAACAAAACAAACAACAGAGCTATAATTAGACTTAAGTCAATTTAATAACCACTAAATTACTGGCCTCTGCCTATTATTTTTTGGTTTGAAAAAACAAATATAGGAATATACAGGTAGGTTAGGACATAGACTGATAATGATCCTAATAAGGGGAAATATTTTTCCCACTGTTCCCTGTTCTCTGTTCCCTGCTATATCTAATTTGAATCAGGAGAAATATTTAATGGATGCTGACAAAAGAAAAATTCTATCAGCTTTATGTCATGGAGCAATTTTCTTGAGTACAACTATTGTATCTGTTGGGATACCAATAGCTATTTTACTCTTAACTAATGATTCGGTTGTAAAAAGTAATGCTAAAGAATCTTTGAATTTTCATATTAACATTTATATTTACGCTATTATATTCGGTATATTGATCTGGTTGCTTATTGGTATTCCTTTATTAGTTTTGTTAGCAATTATTAGTTTTGTCATGCCAATTATTGCCATTCTCAATGTGATAAATAATCCTAATAAACCTTATTGTTATCCATTTATTTTTCGTCTATTCTAGTCATAATTTTCGACATTCCCAGCCTAGCTTGTGTAATAGAAAAAATAGTATGATAAAAAGGAGGATAATTAAGTATTTATATTAGGTATATCCTAAAAATTGGGAATAAATGATTACGGTGTTGCTGAATCAAGGTATGATATTATGTCTGGTAGCATTGGAGCGTATATAGAACCCCTGAGTGGTATATATGTGATGTCAACCTCTTAAGCATCAGTCGAATAAAGCACAAATTAATCTTAACTGTAGCGTTGTTAAGAGTCCTTTTCCTGCGGAATGCTGCGCAAACAAAGTTTTTGGTCAAGCTTTTACATCTTTCCATCCATGAGTTGGTTCTTTCTATGACCCCGGAATGCTTTAACTGGCACAAACCCTTTTTTTCCAAGATTCTCTTTCTCTAACTTTGATGGCTTTGGTGATAGTTTAAGCCGAATCTTGGTCATACATAATTGCCGGATAAATTTTCTTTAACTCCTCTATTATCTTTTCGGGGTGGTATCCATTATCAAGTAATATAGTAGTTTTAGGAATGTTGACTGGTTTGGATTTAAAGTAGTCGATGTTGTCTGATCACATTTCTATTCATCCCACATCATCAGAAACTGATGATGCATGTACAATGGGTAAAAAAGGGAAAGTCGAGACTATCAACCGCTAAATGGCTCTTAAAAAACTTGTCTCAAATTGCGAACATGCTCTGTAGGTCACACCTACCACAAATTACGGCATTTTTTAGCTCGAGCAAATTGGTCCGTAGATGTTGTGAATCAGCTTTGTCTTCAAGTGATGTGGGAATGTCGTCAAACAAAACCTTCTGGTTTATTTGCTTTAATTATAGACGATTCAGGCCACAGAAAAAGCGCACCGCCTGCGCTGAGGTTTCCTCAGCGTAAAGACGGAGCAAGAAGTGGTAATTTAACTGCAGGAGTAGGGCGACAATATATTAGGAGAAATAGGAAAAACAGATAATGGTGTAGTCGTAGTTACAACTAATCTTGATGATCGAGTTAAAAGTCTGCTTTGAGATATAGCTTTGTATCAGAAAGCTGATTCTTTTCCCAAAGGAAAAAAACACCCAGAATTTGTCAAGAAACCAGACTTAGCAATGTCTCTAATAGATCAATGTTTGTCTAGAGGAGACCAACCAGAAATTGTGTGAATTGATGGAGACTATGTTCAACAATTAATAATTAATTATTAATTATTACCTCTCCTTGAAAACAAGAGGATTGACTAATCATGAAAATTTTTATTTATTATCCCCTGAAAAGGGGAAGCGCATACCCACAATTTCTCAGTAAGTAGCTCTACTCTGTGTGTTGAACTTCAAAAATTCAACTTGACGCGAAAAAAAACTTTTCGCACAGCTCAAGCTGGAACCACAAAAAATCTGGAAAAAAGGCTTGATTATTGGGAAAACGTTCGAGATATCCAGGCAAAAAACCTAGTTTTTTTAGATGAAACTGCTATAAATTTAGCCATGACTAGAACCTATGGCCGTTCTGCCAAAGGAAATAGAGTTTATGATACTCGTCCCGATGATGCGAGGAACAAACTTAACATTAATTGGTACAATTTCTTTGTCTGGTTTTTCTGGGATGATCACCATTGATAGTGGTACAATTCAACAATTAATTATTAATAATTACCTCTCCTTGAAAACAAGAGGATTGACTAATCATGAAAAATTTTTTCTTTTTTCCCCTGAAAAGGGGAGGCGCATACCCACAATTTCTCGGTAAAAATGTTTTTCAAGTTTTTATTGAACAAGTTTTATTACCTAATTTATGGCCAGGTGCATATTTGGTAATGGACAATTTACCAGCTCATCAAGTTGAGGAAATCAGAAATATAATTGAAGAAGCTCCGAATAAAAGTGCTATATCTTTCTCCATATTCTCCTGAATTTAACCCAATTGAAAATTGTTGGTCAAAAATTAAAGAATATTTGCGAGGGGTTGCGGCTCGTACTAGAGATGATGCTCGAAATAGCATTAATGGAAGCAATTGAGCAAGTGACTTTAACTGATATGAGAAATTGGTTCACTCATTGCTGTTACTGTACCTCACCATCCTCAAAAGTGCTGTAAGCATAAGCGATGTTGGTTTTATTTAGACAAAACCAATTTACTGAATATTTTGGTGAACTAACGAAACTCGGCTACTTTAGTAGTAGCTATACTATTTTCTCTGGCATTAATTTTTTGATTTAGTTCACGAATACGACGAGACAACAGACGAATAATATTAATAGCAATATCTGGTGTTTCATCAATTGCATCATAAAGTTGCATTTGAGTTAACATCAAACATTCACAAATTTCTAAAGTAGTTACAGAAGCAGAACGAGGTTCAGCATCAAACAAAGACATTTCACCAAAACAAGCTCCTTGTTCTAACCTTGCTAACTCCCTGTCTGCCAAATGAACTCTAACTTTACCAGATACCACAATATAAAGAGACCTTCCCTCTTGCCCTTCAGTAAAAATGCTATAACTACTAGGGAAAGATAGCTCATCCATAACAGAAGCTAAACGTACTAAGAAATCATCTCTTAATTCTCTAAAAATTGGGACAGCTCTAATAAATAAAAGACGCTCTACACTTGTCAGCATAACATTTACACCCTTCCCTTTGGTGAATAAACAAATTTAATAATCACGTTTTATTGAGCAAATTTTAATGGTTAATAATGTTCAGATAACATTTGATAGATGACCTTGCATTTCTTTAGTTTACACTATCCCATAATTAAAATTAATCATATCAATAGACTTTTTGTACAAGTCACCTAAAAGGTAAACAGAAGTATTTGAAAAAAAAGGGAAAAGAGATTTAATTTTTATACTTGCTGCAAGTTATCAGAAGTATCTGGTATATATACAAAATTGGTGTTGCATATTATGGAATGATATTGCCAAAAAATAGTTTAGACTTTGACTAAAAAAAACCTAACATTAATCATTACAGGAATTGATTAATCCAAAATCCTGTTCATCAAAAATCTCAAATCATACCAAATCTACCCTAGTAAGAGGGTATAAAAAAAATGGTAGTTTTATACGATACATAGGATTGAGAGATAAGACAAGCCTTTTTTTATACCCGGATTTGGTATTATTCGTCACTGTACAACGCCACAAAATTAATTTACAGCGCTTTTCATTTAAGTAGACTACAAAATTATTTTTGCTTAGGGGATAGAGAAAATGGAGTAGCGGCGCGACCCCACGGGGTGCGACAGACGCAAGCGGTTGGAATCCGGCGAGGTCTCCTCGCCATGAGAATGTCAACCAAGAGAGGGAATGCGCACCAACAGAGGCAGTAGAAAAATGCTTTGGCTACTGTAGTCTATCTATGTGAAAACCCTTATAATACCAAATTGATAAATATTTGCTACAAATAAATAGGTTATTTCTTAGGAGTCAACCCACCCCTCGCCCCTCCCCCTCCCAGGAGGGGAAGTCAGGAGTCAGGTAGGGGAGCTGTCAGATTGGCGACTTACAGAATAAATAGCTTTGATACCATTTATTAGGTCAGAATTGATATTTTTACTTCAAGGGACATCTCCTATAAAGTCATTTAATTGCCCTGATTATTCGTAACATTCTTTTTCCAAATTGGTATAATTCATAACCGAAGTAGGCAAAATCGGCACAGAAAATGTATCTCTAGTTATTAGTAGATTATAGGCTAATTACCTCAATAACCAAATCTACTTTAGGGAGAGACTTTGATTTTTTTGAAAATTATTTTAGTCAAGTAGATTGAGTATTCTTATAGTAGATATACAAACAAATTTGCCTATCTACTTATCCAAATTACGATAACTACCCTGCTATTGTTAACCAATACCAAATTCAACAATCATTTGTTCTACTTGAGCAGCTACCAGAGGATCTGGGTCACTTCTCAAATTAGGTAATAATTCAACCAAAGCACGTTGAGATGCCATCCGTAAATAAGCTAAAGCCGCCTCCCGCACAAAACCTGTAGGATGACGCAAACAAACTAAAGTTTGCTCTGCAGTTAAACCCCAACGAGCTGCACGAGCCATCTGCAAACAACAAGCCAAAGCCCAATCAGAAAGAAAATGACGTAAATTTAACAGATGCCGTAAACGTTCGCTAGGAGCCATTAGTTTATAAACCACCATCTCAGACAAACTACTTAACTTTTCCTCATAACTGTTTTGATCCAAAATATCAATCAGCGATCGCTTACAGGAAATATCTACAGTATTATCTAAAATCTCTAAACCACGGGCTAAATTTGAACGTGAGTCAGACTTAATATTAAAAGCTGCTGCCTGAATAGCTCCCAATGGATAGAGAAACTTCATTAATAAGAAACACCGTTCTATAGCATCTAACTCCAGCAATTTTAATGCCCGAAGTAACATTTGCGTATAATCAGTACTCAGTTTTCCATTAACCTCCTCTACGATAGGAGATAAAGTAGTAGTAGAAGTCATATCCACTCCAGACAAATCTACTATACCTGCATAAACTTGCCCCATAAACATCAACTCTTGCTCAATTAAAATTTCTACACCGCTACGACCTACCCGTTCAAGTACCCCCTCAATTCCAACTTCCCCTGGCATTGTCAACAATCTGCGCAGAATATTACGGCGTGTTATACCCCAGGTAGTCATCATTCTATTTACCAGAGCATCCAGCGCTTCAATTGTACCAATTTCACCAATAGCATTCCAAGCCTGTAATCTGACCAAATCTGACTTATGAGAATCATCTGCCAACTTTACCAACATCGGAATCCCATCATTACCTAACCTCACCAATGCTTGTAACGCAGCTTCCCGAGTAGATTTGTAAGACAAACCTCGCAATAAAGAGGGGTAGTAGCTTTCCAAACGAGTAGCAGCAATTACATCCATGCAATACTTTCGCACTCGTAACGATTCATCCTGTAATAAACTAGGGACATACAATCGTAATCCTTGCAAATAATCTGCTTCCCCCAAAGCACGAACGCCCATAACTCTTTCTTTTTCTAATTTGGAAGTAATCATCCTGCGTAAAACATTAGTAGCTTCAGCTTTTTGTCCTCGATCGCCTCGACGCATAATTAAAGCTGCGGCAGTACCTCTTACCACTGGATCGACTGAAGGTTGTAAATAAGGTCGTATTTGATTAATCTCTGGCTCTGATTCTGTCAGCCAAATATAGCGTAAAGCCAAAGCCAATACTTCTGGTGGTATAGATGTCTGAACTAGGGAACGTACTTGTTCGAGATAAGTTGGGTTAGGATGATTCAACATTACTTCGAGACTTTGATGTTGTAATTCAGATGACATAACCGGCAAAAGTGGAGCCAGTATTTCCCCTACATTTTTTTTATCTATTTGACTAAGTAACTCAATGCAGGAACGTTTATCTTCTTCTGCTGTACCTTTTTGCAAAGTTTCTACTACCGAGCGCTTCAATGCCCGCATATCTACATCCAAGACACCAAGTCTTCCTTTACCAGCGCTTCTTACTAGCAAGCCAATATATTGACTTCTAATTAACCATATTACTCCCAACCATACGAAACCAGATATCAGAATTGCTATTACAAATATCAGACCCTGCTGGTCTTGAAACCCACTGTGACTAGGATTTAATATTAATCTACATAACCAGAGAATTGCTAGTATTATTAATCCACTCAAGCCTGTAGAAAATGGTTCTGCCACCCCATTTACCATTGTTTGAACATCGCTGCGAATATTTTCAGGCAGAGGTTGGAATAAAACAGGTCCAGTAGTTTCAATCAACGTATAGTGTAATAACTCATCTAAAAATCTCAGAATTACTAATCCTATAAATACTGAAAATAATCCTGTTATTGCACCTGTAAAAGAAAGTAAGCCTAAAGCTATTGCCCCTAGTGGTAGTATCATCGCTGTACCAAAAACTCCGATTCTTTCTACTAGACGACTAGAGGCAAACCATTGAGTTGCTACTTGGCAGGTACTCAAAACTCCCTCAAATAAACCTAAGAAAGTTGCTATTTGACTTGCTCCATCAGTTGTTGGGTTTTGCAGTTCTAGTTGATAAAAGAATTGAAAGTCTATTAATACATAGAGAACTTCTGCTATTACAAAAAAGATGATTAATGGGAGTATATAACCTTGTAGAGGTCCTTGAATGTTCCTTGTAGAAAATTCTTGTTCGTCTTCTTCCGGTATCCAACGGCTAGAGTCAGGAAAAGATTGTTGATATTTTTCTGACAAAAATAACAGTATTCCTGAACCACATACTATCATTAATCCAGATATTATTGTAACATTACTCAGTCCAACAAAGTATAGTATTAAAGGTAGAGAAAATCCACTAATTACTCCTGCCACTAAAAAACCACTACTAATTATTGGATATGTTCGCTTAATTTCTCTGATGTTAAATAACTGATTAGCTGTGATTGAGGTATTCAGATCGTTGAGCAAATAACAAGCTTCTACCCACAACCACATCATAAAGGTAGTCAGAAAAGCTAAACTCAGACCAGTTATCTGTACATTTTCGATACCAATACCAAACCGAAATAAAAACAAAGGTGCTGCCATTAGTAATAGAATAACTATTATTACTCGACGCAGAGGCATGATTTTTTGTAGCCAAGAATAGACAAAACCCAGACCTGAACCTATAACAGCACTGGCAATATATATCCATGGTAGTTTGTCAGCACCATACTGGTCTAAAAATAAACTAACTGTACTTAGTTCTAACCAAATTAATCCGACAGAAGTAAGAGTATATACCGCAAACATTAGCAAGGTTCGCTCTACTTCCTCAGAACGGAGATTGAGGGATATTAGCAGTTTATCTCCTAATCCTGTGTAATTTTTCAAACTTCTCTGTTCCATGAATTTGCTGAATTTGAACTTAAATCTATACTTAAGAAAGTATACTTCTTGCCCAATAGTTTAAATCCTCTGCTGAAAATTATCAGAAGAGGAATGTACTTAATAAATCAAGTAGAACGGAGAGCTAGCTTCACCCACTCAAACTTAATTAGTATTATCCTAAACTGTGAAGTTCTCTCTCGTTAAATAGGAGATAATAACGGTAGCTTTTCAAACAAAGAAGTTTCTTGCGAGTGCTGGTTGATTAATATCTAAGCCTCCACAAGCAGACAAGATGATACGCACCTCATTTAATGCCTTATTTAATATGTTAATTGCAGCATTCTCATCTCTATCTAAAACTATCAGGACTTACGCAACGGCATCAATCATACTGATTAAATCAGCAATAATTACCAAATTATACACTATATGCAAATATGCAAATGATTTGAGAATTTTGATTGAATTGGATTGTGGATTAATCAATTGCTAGAATGATTATTGGACTTTGGACAAAAAAAGTTAGCGTAATATTTACACTAACTACTGAAATTAAGATTTAAAGACCGAATTCATACTGGAATTATCTTTGTTTTTGAAATTATTTATCATCCTGAAAATCATAGG